>NZ_JBHUON010000025.1:0-65177 GCF_042686155.1 Mucilaginibacter antarcticus
CTGCCTTTTCTTTGAATATTGATTTATGAGATTTCACTATTCGGTAGGCACGGCTATAAGATATACCGTACTTCAATGCTAAACTACGAAAACTTATTCCTTCGCTTAAATGATCCTCAATGATCTTTTCTTCTTTAATTTTGTTCATCGTTTACACTTTAATGTGTAAACCTATTTCAGGACAAGTCACATTGATAATCAAGGTTTTGCAAAACGTGTAGTTTTTGAAATTTTGAAACCAAACCGGCCAAATAAGCGCATTTAGCGCGAAGAAAGTCCCGGATTTGATTGCAGTAGCCTTTGCTCTGCGTCGCCGTTTGCTGCACCCGCGACACAAATGCGCCGGCAACATTCCAGGCAATGATGTAGAGACGCAATGCTTTGCGTCTCCCGCAGAACGGCTTTGTCAGGCCACTACGCGCCGGGCTTGCCCCCACTTAAATATCGCCGAATCGCTGTTGCTGCTGGGTTTTTTCCGGGTTATTTCACGGTTTTTTAGGGGATTAAACGGGCAGTTTGTCTCTTCGTTAGGCCATTACGCGCTGGCTTGCCTCCGCTCAATTGTCGCGGAATGGCTTCGTTCTTTTTTCTGGATATGCAATAGCTTTGACAACTTTCTAAAGTTGTCAAAGCTTCGGATCTTATTCTCTGGATTGGCACAATGACGGCAACCTGTCCTGTGAGTTACTTAAGCAAGTTCATAATGACATTCGGGAGGAATCCGTGCGTCCGCCTTTGTTGTGTGTTATCACCAACAAACGAGCGCGGGTTCTACGCGTTTACTTATCGCTCCCATAGGCCTTTACGCGCCTGGCTTGCCTCCGCTCAATTGCCGCGGAATGGCTTTGTTCTTTTTCTTGACAAAAAGAACCAAAAGTCAAGTCAGAAAAGAGGCTTCTTTGCGCGCAAGGCCTTTGCCCGGCAGGGCAGATAAAAACCACAGGCCGGGTTCTTTTGCCGCCTGCGCTCTTGCCGCCCTCGCGTGGCAAAATTACCAATGCCCTTTGCCCACGCTCAAGGCCATCAGTTTTTATCTTCCCTCACCCGAAGCTTTTTTTTCTGACGTCCTGCTAATGAGATTCTGCATTTTCGTTTGCGCGGTGGCCTTTGTCTTTTATAGGTACATGCGCCGGCACCGGGGGACTTGAACCTATAAAACGACAGTTTTAGCAAAAATTACCACGGGCAGCGGCATCATTAATCAAAAATTTTAATTTAAATTAAAGGAAGTAGTGGTTTTGGCCACTTTTTTGTTACAAACAAATAAAACATACAAATATCATGAAGAAGCTCAGTTTAATTTTATTTACAGCAAGTTTGGGTTGGATAGTCCAAACCGCAGAAGCACAAACGCTTGATACGACAAAAAAACAAAGTCGAAGTTAAAAAGAAGGTAAGGGAAAGGGCTAACGGGACAACAGTAACAAAAGTTAAGATGACCGGGAAGGGAACGCCTACTGCGATAGGTGAGCCCGCAAGTAATGCAACAAGCAGTCCATCACAAGCAAAACCCGCTACTCCGCCTGTCGTGGTAACCCCACCGGCAAGTCCGCAAGTAACGGTGGTTCGGGATGTTGTACGCCCTACTCCGCGAACTACAACAACCCAGGTAACTACAACTACAGAAACCAAGCCCGTTGCGGTTAAGGCTGCTACCACGCATCGGGTTACAGCAACTAAAACAGCGGCTCGTAAACCGGCACGTTCGGTTCGCGCTTCTACCAGAACAACTGTGGCAGCACCGGTTGTCCCGGCTAAAACCACTACTACAACAACCAGGGTTGAAAAAACTGAATAAAACTGTTAATCAAGCCTCCAGTTTTGCATTGTCGTTTTCAATTCGCAAATGCACACTGAACAAAGTGCATATTGACCAGCAATAAAGCCGGAAGATATGCACTTTGTTCGTGTGCATTTTTCGTCATTTTATTCGCCGGGTGGACAGTATGCTCGCATTAAAACTTTCGCCTATCAGTCAGTCATAAGCGTTTAACTAAACGAAGCACTTAAGTTAATAAGGTTGTACACGCGGCACGCGTGCGCCAGTAGTGGGGCAACCCGTAGAGAAGCAATGCGTGCGTCTCCCGTAGCACAAGCCCCGCGTATTCTAATCGCTTCGATAGGCTCTACGCTCCGGGCTTACCAACACTAAATTGCCGCCGAATGGCTGTTGCTGGTGGGTTTTTTGCGGGTTATTTCACGGTTTTTTAGGGATTAAATGAGGTTAATTTCCATCGCTATCTAAAGCGTCTCGCTGGTGGTAAGTTTATAAACGATTTGCTCGTCCATCTTTTACTTATGATATATTACAAGCGGGACGCTTGGGTAGCGAGGGGGCCAACTATTTTGCCATCCGGAGACCACCACGCTTCGAAATAAAAAAATTTGGGTGAAGTGTTGCTAACATACTGTCTTTGTAATTGGCGCCGATCTTTAAAAATAGATTATTTTCTAAAATCACATAATCGCCATCTACCGAGTGGATCTTTGATTCGTTGACAAAATATGATTTGTGAATGCGTAGAAACGACGTGTTTGAAAACTTTTCCTCCAGCTCCTTCATGGTTAAATAAGTCATGTATTTACTTTTCTCGAGATGGATGGTCACATAGTTTTGACAAGCCTCTACATGAAAGATATCGTCATGATGTAGGCGAATCATCTTCCCTTTTGCTTCGCTTTGTATATAAAAATGCCGCGCCGGGTCCTTAAAAGCAACCGGGTATTTGCAACATCTCACTTTATCCAAAGTGCGGTCCAGGTGAGTTAAGTCTGTCGGGTTAATCAAAAAATCGACAGCCTTATAGTTGAATGCCTGCACCGCATCTTCTGCCGATCGGGAGGTTATAATCAGTGAGGTATGATTGGTTAGCAATTCGGGCAGATTAGTTTGATGGCCCGCGCACATTTCGACGTTTAGGATTACCGCATCAGGAAACCGGTTTTTTCTTAAAATTTCTTCTAAAGCAATATTGGGATTGTTTTGACTGCCCGCCAGTATAAAATCTGCATGCTGGGGCAAGTGGTTGGCTATGCTTTTCACTGTGGCGCTTTCTTCAATAACGTACAACGAAAAAGTTTCCTTTTTAGAGAGTTGATGTATCATATCTGTAAAAGTGGTTTAGATGTTTAGGTCGCCCATTATACGGATATTTTTTAACAAGGTTACTATGAAGGGAAATCAAGGGGATTTAACGCGTTAACTGTCAGTTTTTTTGTGAATGCGTTTTACCATTTACAACCAACTTGTGGAAAACTTTTAGCTATTAACGCTTTTTGAGGTTTGGTGTAAGCAGAAAGCCATTTCGTCAGGCCAAACTTGCTCTTCATGTAATAATATAAACGCCGATTTGCTTTTTGGTTATTATTGGTAAACCAAATATTAAAAACATGAAAAACTTAAACATCGAAAAGGCTACCATGCCAAATGCTGTTAAAACAGTAAACATGAAATTTCTTTACAGTTTATGCGCTGCGTTATTTTTGCTTACCAGTTCCCTATCAACCAAGGCTCAAACTACAGGTTCCGGTACCTATGATGACCCTTATGAGTTTGTATGGGATGTATCTGATTATGACGGTTCTTTGTATTACTATAATTCTTTTTACAACGATCAATCAGGCATGTCTAATAATTGGGGCGCGTCGAACAGTGGTAACGACTGTTGGATCAAGCTTACTATCACCACAACCAGCACCTTAACCGTATTTAGTGGCACTACTTCTGGTTACGACCCTTATGATAACGCTATACATTTGGTAAACTCAACCCGTTCTTACGACCTTGAGTACAATGATGATAATCCCGCTGCTTATGGAAGCTCTTATCCGCTTAGCGGGGCTATCAGTTATACAGTTAGCCCTGGTGTTTATTATATTGTATTAGATGGTACCGACAAACCCGACGTCTATCCTAACCCAAACCACGTAAGAAATGGCGGCGTATCTATGGCCTTCGAAATACATTAGTATTGATACTTAATTATAAAGGCCTCTTAAGTCATCGCTTAAGAGGCTTTTGTAATTGAAGATGTCACCACTCTTGGGGGAGTCGGGATGGAAACATTCAAACCGGCGCGCTCCACATGCCAAATGTGGCGCGATACCAGGCTACGCTACATCCCGAAGGCAAATAGGTCTACTCCGCTAAGTCTGTTAACTTAGTATCTATAAATTCATAATTGCTATCGGCAAAAGCAACATCGGTCGACTTCAGCTTAAATTTTATATGTTCTTCGTCTATTACCTCAAAGGTGTAGGTATCGGTTTTGTCTGTGTTGAAATGTAGTTCGTAAAAAACACCATCTTTAACCCACCACTTGCCTTTTTCAGCCATGTTTTGCACTTCGCCCTTTTTGTTAATTATTGTAAAAAAAAAACAGGTGCCGTCAGCCCGTGCGGTGTTGTATTCAGCTGGCGCACGCGTGCCGCGTGTGTCTATTTACCGCCCTCTCGCTACTTTCATAGATTTTGTTACAACATCCGTGTATCCGGTTAATTTAATTTTGGTTTATGCCCTTACATTTGTATTGTCGAAAGATTAATTACAGATCAATATCAAACACATCCTATGTCAGCTACAGAACCATACCGTATCCGGACAATTGAAGAATACCATCACCTGGCTGGTTTGCCCCGCCCTGAGCATCCGCTGGTTAGCGTGGTCAACATGGCCGATGTGCGTTGGGTACTGATGGATCCGCCGCAAAGCCGCACAGTCGATTTTTATTGTATCACCTTAAAACGGCACAGCGGCAACGCCTTCAGGTACGGGCAGCAGCAATACCAAACGCAGGGCGGTATTATGTATTTTATGGCACCGGGGCAGGTGTTTGGTCCGCCACCCGCTTACGACGAAAATAACAAAACCACCGGCTGGGGCCTGTACATTCATCCAGACTTTTTGTGGAACACGCCCTTGACCAAGCAGATCCGTCGTTACGAGTATTTCGACTACGCTGTAAACGAAGCGCTGGCGCTGACGGAAAAGGAAGAGGCGACGATGATCAGCATCATCCAAAACATCCAAACGGAATATAACGCCAACATGGACAGGTTTAGCCAGGATATTATTATATCGCACATAGAAACACTGCTTAACTACTCGGACAGGTTTTATAACCGCCAGTTTTTGAGCCATAAAATTGAGAACAACCAGATGCTGGATAAGCTGGAGGACCTGCTGAACGATTACTTTAACGGCAAGGATCTGCTGGCACATGGCTCGCCCAGTGTGCAGTACGTGGCTGATAAGCTGAATATATCGCCAAATTATTTAAGCAGTTCGCTGAAAATACTTACCGGCCGTAACACCCAGCAGCATATACAGGACAAGATGCTGGAGAAGGCTAAAGAGATCATCTCTACCACGGAGCTGTCGGTCAGTGAGATCTCGTACGAATTAGGTTTCGATCATCCGCAGTCTTTCAGCAGGCTGTTTAAAGCCAAAACCGGCCAGTCGCCGCTCGAGTTCAGGCAGGCTTTTAATTAATAACATTACCTGCGCTGACGAGCGCATCGATATATATATAATTGTTCTTTGAATTCTTGGCTGGTATCCAGCATCCCGCTGTCATTTCTCTCCGTTAGCCCACGGATCGAAATGACACGATTTGAGTATAAATCGCCCATAAAAATATCACCCATTAAAAAATCTAACGCTGTTAAGTAAATGACAAATAAATGATACGGTGTATTAAAAACTGCATTACATTTGTATCGTTTAACAGTGTTAAATAAATTAATGCCCAAAAGCAACATGGCAAGTAAAGACAGGATAGCACGTTTAAAGGACGAGACCAGGTGTAACATACTGGACGCGTCGCTTAAAATTGTGAAAGAGGGGGGATGGGATGCCTTAAGCATGCGTAAAATAGCCGACGAGATAGAATATACCGCGCCGATAATTTACGAATACTACAGTAACAAGGGCGCGATATTATTAGAGCTTACCCGCAAGGGCTTTTTGTTGTTAGCTAAACAACTGGAAGCAGCTAAAGCCAAGCACCGCTTACCGGCCAAACAGTTAGAGGCCATGTGGCTGGCTTATTGGGACTTCGCCTTTGCCGAAAAGGAATTGTACCAGGTAATGTACGGCGTTGAAACCAGCTGTTGCGAAATGGCTAAAAAAATGCCCGAGAGCGAATTACCTACCGACCTGATATGGGACGTGATAGTGGAGCTGATGCTGCCACACGTAGGTACCGAAGAAGAAGTTTGTGTTAAATATTACACGTTTTGGTCGGTTATACACGGCCTGATATCTATCAACATGGTTAACCGCGGTAACAGCGACGCAACCAACCAGGAAATATTAAAGATCGCTATAGGCGGTATCATCAAATCTATCACCGGATAGCAAAGTCCCTGAAAAGACTGAATTTTTTTACATCAACAATAACAGTGTTAAAAAATCTAACGCTGTTAAATTAAAGTTAATCTACTATAAAATAAATAACCATGACAACTCCAATCACTTCACTTCCATTTAACACTGTTAAAAAAATTAATAGCGTTATAGCCATTGTTTTAGCCCTGTCGGCACTATTGCTGCTGGGCAGCTGCTCGTCTGCGCCCGCCGCGCAAACAGCACCACCGCCGCCGTCGTTACCGGTACAATCAGTTCAGGCATCATCTGTAACCACTTACCAGGAATACCCTGCATCTATTGAAGGCACCGTTAACGTAGAGATACGCCCGCAGGTAAGCGGATCATTAGACCGAGTATTTGTTGACGAAGGCGCTTTAGTAACCGCCGGGCAACCAATATTTAAAATTAACGAGCAGCCCTACCGCGCGGCATTAAACAATGCCCTGGCAAGCCTGCACGCTGCCCAGGCAGCGCAGGGCAATGCCCAGTTAGAGGTAGATAAGCTTACCCCGCTTGTCGCCAACAAAGTAGTGTCAGACTATCAGCTTAAAACCGCTAAAGCGTCTGTGCAGATAGCCAAAGCTAATATTGAGTCGGCCCGAGCAAATGTAGCTACCGCGCAGATTAATTTGGGTTACACTACTATTAAAGCGCCGGTGAGCGGCTATATCGGTCGCCTGCTGAAAAAACAAGGCAGTTTGGTTGCCCCGCAAGATGTGGAGGCCTTAACCCAACTAAGCGACGTGCATGATGTGCATGTTTACTTCTCGCTTGGCGAAAAGGACTTTGTAGGCTTTAAAGACCAATACGCAGGAGCAACCCTTAAAGACAAGATCAGACACCTTGCGCCGGTATCATTACTATTAGCTGATGACAGCGAGTACGGCAGCAAGGGCCGCATAGATATGATAGACGGACAGTTTGATAAAACCACCGGGGCCATAACCGTTCGTGCTACTTTCCCTAACGCGCAGGGTTTGATCCGCTCTGGTAACACAGGTAAAATTCGCTTGAGCCTGCACCATGCCAATGCTTTAACCGTACCTGAGTCGGCCACTATTGAGATGCAGGACAAGATTTTTGTCTTCGCTGTGGCGGATAGCAACAAGGTTAAAAAGGTAGCCATTACCGTCGACGGTAAAAATGGCGACAACTACATTGTAAAAGACGGCCTTAAAGCCGGCGACCAGATTGTACTGAGCGGCATTGACAAATTGCAGGAAGGCAATAAGATCATCCCGCAAAAAGCTGCTGTTGCCAAAAACTAATTACTCATAACAAACAATCAATATCATGTTTAAATTATTCATAAAAAGGCCGGTACTGGCAACTGTTATCTCCATATTATTGGTGATAGTGGGTGTGCTTGGCCTTACTAAATTGCCACTAGAGCGTTTCCCGGATATTGCCCCGCCGGCGGTATTGGTATCTGCAGTGTACCCGGGCGCAAATGCCGAGACGATATTACGTTCGGTAACCCCATCATTAGAAGAAGCCATAAACGGTGTAGAGGGCATGACCTACATGACATCTACCGCCAGTAATGACGGTACCCTGGGTATCACGGTTTACTTTAAACAAGGCACTAACCCTGACCAGGCTGCGGTGAACGTTCAAAACCGCGTATCGCAAGCTTCAAGCCAGTTACCTGCCGAGGTGTTGCAATACGGTATTACCACCACAAAGCAGCAAAACAGTTTTATTGGCGCTATCGCGATCTATACCGAAGACCCTAAAAAGTTTGACCAGACCTTTGTTGCCAACTACGCGCAAATCAACATCATCCCCGAGATTAAACGGATCCCGGGTGTAGGTTCTGCAAGTGTGTTTGGTGGTATTAAAGATTACTCTATGCGCGTTTGGCTAAACCCAAGTCAAATGGCCAGCCACAAAATTACCCCGGCCGAAGTGATGGCCGCTATTCAGGATAAAAACCTGGAGGCCGCTCCCGGTAAATTAGGGGTACAGAGTAAAGAGGCGTTTGAGTATGTCATTAAATACAAAGGCAAGCTTACCAAGCCCGAAGAATATCAAAACATCGCTATCCGCGCTAATGCAGATGGTTCTGTGCTGCACCTGAAAGATGTGGCCCGTGTTGAGCTGGGCACTTACTCGTACACCAGCGCCAGCCACCTTAACGGTAACGACGGTGTAATTATTGGTGTTATCCAACTATCAGGATCAAATGCTAACGAGATACAGATAGCTGTTGACAAGGTGTTGGAGAAAGCGTCGAAAGATTTCCCTGTCGGGATTAAATACAACCAGTTTTACCGTACCAAAACAGATCTGGACGAATCCATCAGCCAGGTTGAACATACCCTGATAGAGGCCTTTATACTGGTATTTATTGTGGTATTTATCTTCCTGCAAGATTTTAGGTCGACTTTGATTCCCGCTATCGCTGTGCCGGTTGCCATTATCGGTACGTTTTTCTTTATGAACCTGTTTGGGTTCTCGGTTAACTTGCTAACGCTGTTTGCACTGGTGCTCGCCATAGGTATTGTGGTGGATGATGCCATTGTGGTCGTCGAAGCCGTACATGCCAAGATGGAAAACAACCCGGGCCTTAGCCCAAGGGCGGCAACCACCCAGGCCATGCATGAAATTACAGGCGCTATTATATCTATTACTTTGGTGATGGCGGCGGTGTTTTTACCGGTGAGTTTCATGACGGGTTCTACAGGGATCTTCTACCGTCAGTTTGCCTTGACCATGGCTATCGCGATTTTGATATCAGCCGTAAACGCTTTGACACTAAGCCCTGCACTGGCTGCATTGTTCCTGAAGAATAAACATACTGCCGACGGACACGTAGCCCCTAAGAAAACGTTTACTCAAAAGTTTTACGCGGGCTTTAACGGCAGCTTTAACTACATGACGGATAAATATATCGTTGGTGTAAAATCGCTGATCAAAAATAAATGGGTTGCTATGTCCGGCCTGGCTGTGCTGATCGTAGCTACTGTTTTCCTGGTACGTACCACAAAAACAGGCTTTATCCCGACAGAGGATCAGGGCTTTGTGGCTATCGCGGTGTCTACACCATCGGGCACATCGTTAGATGGTACGAACAAAATATTTAAAGCAGCCGAAGACCAGCTGAAAACATTGCCCTCACAAAGGTTTGTTACCGCTTTATCAGGTTTTAACTTCCTTACGCAATCAAGCAGCCCATCGGCAGGTGTTATATTCTTATTGTTAAAACCTAACGATGAGCGTGGCGACGTTAAAAACATCGACGACATTCAAAACATTGTAAGGGGTAAATTAGCCGGTATCCCGGGCGGTACCTTCTTCGTGTTTAGTTTCCCAACCGTGCCGGGATTTAGCAATGTGGAAGCGTTAGATGTGATGCTGCAGGACAAAACCAACGGTAGTTTGGATAAGTTTAGCGGCATTGCCAATGGCTTTATAGGTAAGCTGATGCAGCGCCCCGAAATTGCTTTTGCCTTTACATCATACAAAGCAGATTACCCGCAACTACAGTTAGAGGTTGATGACGAAAAAGCCAACCAGTTGGGCGTAAGTGTTAAGGATATTTTATCTACCATGCAAGCTTACTTTGGTACTGCCCAGGCATCAGACTTTAACCGCTTTGGTAAATACTACCGCGTGGTTGTTCAGGCTGATATCGCCGACCGTACCGATCCATCGGCTATTGACCGTGTGTTTGTAAAAAACAGCAGCGGCGAAATGGTGCCGGTAAACACGCTTGTAAAACTAAAACGTGTGTTCGGTTCAGAAACAGCGTCGCGTTACAACCTGTTTAACTCTATCCAGATCAATGCTATACCTAAGCCGGGCTTCAGCTCGGGCGATGCGATCAGGGCCATCGAGGAGACAGCTAAGCAAGAATTACCCGAAGGTTTCGCTTATGAGTTCTCCGGCCAAACCCGCGAGGAAATTGGATCAGGTGGTCAGTCGACTATCGTGTTCATCATGTGTCTGATCTTTGTATACTTCCTGTTAGCTGCACAGTACGAGAGTTATATCCTGCCGTTGGCGGTTATACTTTCTATTCCTACAGGCGTATTTGGTGTGTTTGTGGTGCTGGGCCTAACCGGTATCGAAAACAATATCTATGTACAGGTAGCGCTGATTATGCTCATCGGTTTGCTGGCTAAGAACGCCATTCTGATTGTGGAGTTTGCGGTGCAGCGTCGTAAGGCGGGGCAAAGCATCGTCACCTCGGCTATTGAGGCAGCGAAGTTAAGGTTGAGACCAATTGTTATGACATCACTTGCCTTTGTGTTTGGTTTGTTCCCAATGAGTATCGCTACAGGTCCATCGGCACAAGGTAACCACTCTATCAGTATTGGCGCAGCAGGCGGCATGGTTTCGGGCGTATTATTAGGATTGTTTATCATCCCGGTATTATTCGTGATCTTCCAAAGCTTGCAGGAAAAAATTACCAGCGTGCCATTTGGCAAAAGTGATGAGCATGAAGATGATGATCATCACCATCCGCATAAAAATGGCATCCCAATCCCCGCCGTTCATGAACCCGAACTGGCGTAATTATAAAAGAATACAATCATGAAAAACATAAATAAATATGCGCTTTTGATGGCCTTACTGGTGCTTGCCGCCTGTAAAGTATCAAAAGACGTTCAAACACCGCAGGCCGATTTGCCTGCGGCTTTCAGAAATGCAACTACTACAGATACCACCAGCATTGCTGATATCCCCTGGAAAAGCTTTTTTACTGATACCGAGCTGCAAAAGCTGATTGACAGCGCTATTGTAAGAAACTATGATATGCAGTTGGCGGTTAAAAACATCGAAGCATCGCAACTGGTAGTTAAGCAAGTTAAATGGAACTATGTGCCAACCGTCGGGCTAAACGTTACCGCAAGCAGCAGTCGCCCGTCAGATAATAGTTTGAACGGTTTAAGCCTGAGCCAGTTTGGTGTAGGTACAAAACACATCGAAGATTATTCGGCCAACCTTGCCCTGTCTTGGGAGGCAGATATCTGGGGTAAGATCCGTAATCAAAATCGCGCAGCCTTAGCAGCCTATTTACAAACTACCGAAGCCCGGAAAGCAGTGCAAACAACGCTGGTATCATCGGTATCGCAAGGCTATTACACCCTGCTGATGCTGGATGCGCAGCTGCAGACCGCGCAAAATAATGTCAAGCTTAATGACAGCACCTTACGCATTATCAAATTACAGTTTGATGCCGGCCAGGTTACCTCATTAGCGGTACAACAAGCAGAGGCACAGCAACAATCCGCAGCACAATTAGTGCCTCAGTTTGAGCAAAATATCGCCCTGCAAGAAAACGCCTTGCGTATATTAACCGGCGCATTGCCTGACAAGGTAGAGCGTAGCAAAACCTTAAATGATATTGCTTTCGCAGATAACTTATCAGCCGGATTACCCACAGGTTTAGTTAGCCGCCGCCCTGATGTTAAAAGCAGTGAGCTGGCTTTAGCGGTTGCCAATGCCAACGTAGGCATTAACCAGGCGCAAATGTATCCCGCTTTGCGGATAACCGCCCAGGGTGGCATAAATTCTTTCAAGGCAAGTAACTGGTTCAATGTCCCAGCGTCTTTATTCGGCATAGTATCAGGGAGTTTAATTACCCCATTGTTGAACCATAAAGAGTTTAAAACCAACTACGAGGTTGCGAAGGTAAACCGCGAAAAAACGGTAATACAGTTTAGACAAACCGTACTAAATGCTGTTGGCGAGGTATCAAATGCTTTAGTCAGGATTGATAAGTTAAAAGAGCAACAAGATATTGCCGCAAACCGTGTAGCTGTTTTGCAAAAAGCAACCTCAAACGCCAATCAGCTGTTTAAAAACGGTATGGCCAATTACCTGGAGGTTATTACCGCCCAGGGCAATGTTTTACAAAGCGAATTGACGCTGGCAACAATTAAAACCCAACGATTAAACGCTGTTGCCGAACTTTATCGCTCGCTTGGTGGTGGCTGGAAATAAACGATTAATACCTGCCGCTAAATGATTTATGCGTTGTAATAAATTATTTACATGGTGTTGGTTGTTTTTTTAGTGTTTGTTAATGTTTTATTCGGAATTTGGATACTTTTATTGCTACAAAATATTGCTGAGATAAAACCAAACAAAATAAACCATAATAAACATGAAATTAAAGTTTTACAGCTTTTTAGCTATTACTTTATTAGCGCTTACAAACGCGGGTGCTGCTCTTGCACAGGGCCAGCCCCGCGTTTTGGTATTTAAAAAAACCGCTGGCTATCAGCACGGATCAATCCCCAAAGGTGCATTGGCCCTAATGAAACTGGGTGCCGAAAATGGCATCGCGGTTGACACCGCTACCGATGCAACCAAGATTGAAGAAGGCAATTTGAAAAAATATGCCGCTTTGATCTTTTTAAGCACTACCGGCGATTTTCTCAACCCAATGCAACAAAACGCCTTGCAGCGTTACGTACAGGCCGGTGGCGGTTTTGTGGGTATCCATGCTGCGGCCGATGCAGAGTATAACTGGCCATGGTATGGCAAAATGGTAGGTGGGTACTTTGAGCATCACCCAAACCAGCAAATGGCTACGCTGACTGTTAAAGACAAAACTTTTGGCGCCACCAGTATGCTCCCTGACGAGTGGAAGCGTAAAGACGAATGGTACCATTACAAAACGGTTAATCCCGATATTCATGTTTTGATTAACCTGGAAGAGTCGTCTTTAAAATATAACCAAAACGACCTGTCACACCGTATGGGTGCTAATCACCCTATAGCCTGGTACCACAACTTTGAGGGTGGCCGTGTATTTTACACAGGCTTAGGCCATACGGACGAATCGTATACAGAACCTTTGTTTTTGCAACACGTTTTAGGTGGCATAAAGTACGCCATTGGCACTAACGCGCCGTTAAAATATGGCAACGCCAAAATACCGGCTGTCCCAGAAGATAATCGCTTTAATAAGGTGCAGGTTACGCTAAACACCTTTGACGAGCCTACCGAAATGACCATTTTACCAAATCTGGATATATTAGTGGTACAGCGCAAAGGCGAGTTTATGCTGTATAATCATTTAACCAAAAAAGTAACGCAGATAGGTAAGCTTGATGTATATCATAAAACACTTACCGAAAAAGGCAAAGGTGTAAACGCCGAAGAAGGTTTGTTAGGCGTACAGGCCGATCCGGATTTTAAAACTAACCACTTTGTTTACGTTTTTTACAGCCCTACAGGTAAAGATGTTAACCGCCTATCAAGATTTACTTTCCTGAACGGGAAAATAGTAATGCCCAGCGAAAAAAATATCCTGGAGATACCTACCACCCGCGAAATTTGCTGCCATACAGGTGGTTCAATTGCTTTTGGTAAAGACCGTACCCTGTTTGTTTCGCAGGGCGATAACACTACGCCTTTTGACGAGCCTATGCCCCGGGGTACAAAGCTGCCAAACTCATACTCATTCGCTCCGCTGGATGACCGTCCCGGTTTTGAGCAGTATGATGACCGTCGTGGCTCAGGTAACACCAATGACTTGCGCGGAAAAATCCTGCGTATAAAAATGAATCTTGATGGTACTTATTCTATACCAGAAGGTAACTTGTTTCCTAAAGGAACGGAAAAAACCAAACCCGAAATTTACGTAATGGGTAACCGCAACCCTTACCGTATTTCTGTTGATAAGAAAACCGGCTATGTATACTGGGGCGAAGTTGGCCCAGATGCAAATGCAGATAGCTTAAAAACACACGGCCCGCGCGGTTATGACGAGGTTAACCAGGCACGCAAGGCAGGTAACTTTGGTTACCCGTTTTTTGTAGGTAACAACTACGCTTACCGCGAGTATGATTACGCTACCGGTAACGTAGGTAATGCTTTTGATCCTAAAAACCTGATCAACAGCTCACGCAATAATACAGGTTTACGCCAGTTGCCTAATGCTCAACCCGCTTTTATATGGTACCCATACGGCAAGTCGGCTGAGTTTCCTGAAGTAGGTGAGGGTGGCCGTACGGCAATGGCCGGCCCGGTTTATCATTTTGAAGATTATAAAGGTGCCGGCAAACTGCCCGCCTATTTTAACAACAAGCTATTTATTTACGAGTTTGTGCGTGGCTGGATAAAAGTAGTAACCATGGACGAACAAGGTAATTACCTGGGTATGGAACCGTTTATGAAGGATGCCCGCTACAACTCTATGATTGATATGGAAATGGGCCCTGACGGTAAAATATATGTTTTAGAGTATGGTAATGGCTGGTTTAAAAAGAACCCCGAGTCGGGCATTGTACGTATAGATTATAATGAAGGAAATCGTGCGCCAGAGGTTTCTTCCATCATCGCGAGCAAAACGTATGGCGCCTTACCTTTAACAGTTAAGTTAACCGCCAAAGCTACCGACCCTGAAAACGATAAAATGACATATACCTGGAGCTTTGGTAACGGCATTACTAAGGTTACCACGGTGCCAACGGTAACATATACTTACCCTAAAGCGGGTAATTTCAAAGCTTCAGTAGTGGCTAAAGACAGTAAATTGGCTAGGGGCAAAAGCAAAGAGCCGGCGCTTATTGCCGCAGGTGCCAGCGATGAGCCGGTTGATCCGTCATCAAAGTTTGCTGCAGGTAATGCCTTAATGCTGTCTATGGATTGCAAAGCCTGTCACAAAACCCGCGAGGTGTCTATAGGCCCTGCGTTTGCCGAGGTTGCTAAAAAATACAACAAAAGCAGATCGACTTACGAGGCGCTTACGTCAAAAATACAAAATGGCGGCACAGGTGTTTGGGGCGATGTAGTTATGCCAGCCCACCCGAGCTTAAAATCTGATGAAGCTAAGCAGATATTGGATTGGGTATTCTCATTGAAGAAATAACCAAGCGACATAAAAGTATAAAAGCCGTTTCCACAACCGTGGGGACGGCTTTTTTTGTTAACACCATTTTCAAACCATGTTAACATGCGCTTGTTATATCATTTTCTAAATACACGTTAGTAAATTTTTATGATAGCAATACTATTGCAACAAGCCACACCTGTTGTTAAAAAAGAGCCTTTAAAATTAGAAGATATACCCGATTTAATAGTTGACTGGATAATAACACAGGGACCCAAGGTTTTGGTTGGATTGGTAGTGTTATTTATTGGGCTGTGGCTGGTAAACCTGGTGCTAAAATGGCTGCATAATAGCCTTCATCAAAAATCGGTAGACCTGTCTGTGCGCTCCTTCTTACTAAGTGTGTTAGGGGTTGTCCTGCGTGTAATGCTGATCTTAGGCGTTATGCAGATAGTTGGTGTGCCCATGACCATGTTTGCTGCTGTAGTAGCTTCATTTGGTGTAGCGATAGGCCTGGCGCTATCAGGTACGCTGCAAAACTTTGCCAGCGGAATTTTAATCTTACTATTAAAGCCATTCCGGGTTGATGACAACATCATTACGCAGGGTTTAGAAGGTACAGTTATAGATATCCAGATCTTTTACACCATGGTAAAAACCTTTGATAATCGTATGCTGATCGTGCCTAATAGCAAGTTATCTAATGATGTAATTATAAATATTAGCCGCGAAGGGATCCGGCGGCTGGATATTGAATTTAAAGTGCCTAATGCTGTAGATTTTAAACAAGTTAAAGCAGTAATAGAAAAAACGATTAGCAATAATACAGATTGCCTTAAAACTCCGGAGCGCCGCATTGGCCTATCGGCAATGGAGTGGGATGGATATAAAGTGATGATCAATGTATGGGTGAACGCGCATGGTTTTTATGATGTGAGGCTTAGGCTACAAGAAGCATTAATGGACGAGTTAAAGGCTGCCGGGATAAAATTACAAGGCATGCCGTAAAACTATAAAACTATATGATTAAATTGATTGTATAATATATTAACTAAAACAACAAGTATAGTGGATGATAAAAATCAAGGTGGCAGCCCTGACAGAGACAGGATCAACGTGAACGAAAATTACGAATTAGAATATTGGACAAAAGAACTTGGTATATCGGCCGAAAAGCTTCGCGATGCAGTGAAAGAAGTTGGTACAACCGCCAAAGCTGTAAGAGAATTTTTAAATAAATAAACAACCGTTATGAGCCTGACTGAGTATAACGAAAAGCGCGACTTTAATAAAACCAGCGAACCTAAAGCCGGTAGAAGTAAAGACAAAGATCATTTGATGTTTGTGATACAAAAGCATGATGCATCGCGCTTGCATTACGATTTCAGGCTCGAGATGGATGGTGTGTTAAAAAGCTGGGCCGTACCTAAAGGCCCATCTACCGACCCCAAAGTTAAACGGCTTGCCATGATGGTTGAGGATCATCCTTTTGATTATCGCAACTTTGAAGGCATCATTCCGCAAGGCGAGTATGGGGGCGGCACCGTTATAGTTTGGGATGAAGGCACCTACGAACCCATTGAAGATATCAAAGGCAAAAAAGCGCAGGAGAAACACCTTCTTAAACAACTTAAAGAGGGCTCAGTAAAAATAAAACTGCACGGCGAAAAGCTGGAAGGCGAATTTGCTTTGGTTAAAACACACGGCATGGGCGAAAACGGCTGGCTATTAATCAAGCATAAAGACGATTTTGCTTCGCCAACAGACATTACCAAAAAAGATAAGTCCATACTATCCGGAAAAACCATTGAAACGATGGAAAAAACCAGCGAAAAAGTTTGGCAAAACGGCCACGAAGAAGATGTGGATAAGCCCAAAACCAAGCCGTCGGCTGGCAAAAAAAAAATGGCAACGCCGGCTGAGGAAGTGATGGGTGAAGACCTGGCTGAGGGACAAGGGGATAAGGCTGCGCCCGATGTTGCGAAGCTCTTGAAAGCTGCACCAAAATCGGCAGCGCCAAAAAACATAAAGCCCATGAAAGCCACGCTGGTGGATGCCCCATTTGATGATCCGGATTGGTTTTATGAGGTTAAGTGGGATGGCTACCGTGCCGTGGCTATCATTGATAAGAAGAAGGACACGGAACTAATATCACGCAATAACCTGCCTTTTGACAAATATTATCCTATTAACCAGGTGTTAAAAAGCTGGAAGATTGACGCGGTGATAGACGGCGAAATTGTGGTTTTAAATGATAAAGGCTTATCTGACTTTGGCGCCTTACAAAACTGGCGCAGCGAAGCGGATGGAAACCTTGTATACTATGTGTTTGATATTTTATGGTACGAGGGTAAAGATCTTACCGAACTGCCACTAAGTGATAGGTTGGCGATCTTAAAAGAAATACTGCCAACTAAAGATGATAATGTAAGGCAAAGTAAAGTATTTGCAACCAATGGCACCGAGTTTTTTGCAGCTGCCGAGAAGATTGGTATGGAAGGCATTATTGCCAAAAAAGCCAGCAGCCTTTACACATCCGATTTAAGGTCTAAAGAGTGGCTAAAGATAAAAGTACAGCGCCGGCAAGAAGTAGTTATCGCCGGGTTTACCAAAAACGCCGGTACAGCCAAAGCATTTAGCGCCCTGGTATTAGGTGTTTACGATGGTAAAGTACTGCGTTACGTAGGTAAGGTGGGCACGGGTTTCTCTGAAAAATTACAGAAAGAGATGATGGCCAAATTTAAGCCCTTAATTACCGACAAAAGCCCTTTTGATGTAGAGCCGGATGTAGATAAGCCGTCGCGCTTTCGCCCGCAAAGGATGGGGGCAAAGCCAACCTGGCTAAAACCTGAGTTAGTAGGCGAGGTGAATTTTGCCGAAGTAACCACGGAGGGCATATTTAGGCAGGCAGCATTTAAAGGGTTAAGGGTAGACAAGAAGGCTACTGACGTAATTTTGGAAACGCCTACAGACACAAAAGCGGTGGTAGAAGAGATCGATATGGATATTGATACCGAAGAACAACCCACCGCAAAAAAAGCTAAAGCCAAAACAACGCATAGTGCCATAACACCGCCTGCAGATAAAGAGCGTAAAACGCTGCTTAACCCTAAAGACGAAACACAGGTGCGCAAAATTTGCGGACATGATTTGAAGTTTACGCATCTGAGCAAAGTATATTGGCCCGAAGATGGCATAACCAAGCGGGATATGTTTAATTACTACTATCGCGTAGCTGATTATATTTTGCCTTATTTAAAGGACAGGCCAATGTCCCTTAACCGTTTCCCTAACGGTATACATGGCCCAAGTTTTTATCAAAAGGATGTTAAAGGTAAAGCGCCAGACTGGGTCACTAAAACTTTCCCTTACACAAATGGTGATGGAGAACATAAAGAATACCTTGTAGGGTCTGACGAGTCTTATTTATTGTGGATGGCATCTCTGGGTTGTATTGAAATGAACCCCTGGTTCAGCCGGGTACAATCGCCTGATAATCCGGATTACTGTGTAATAGATCTTGACCCCGACAAACATACGTTTGACCAGGTGATAGAAGCCGCCCAAGAAGTTAAAAAGGTATTGGATGCCCTGGACGTGCCGAGTTATCCAAAAACATCCGGCTCAACCGGCATGCATATCTATGTTCCCTTAGGTGGTAAATATAGTTATGATCAATCCCAGATGTTTGCCAAAATTGTGGTGTCCATCGTGCATAAACAGATACCGGACTACACCAGTTTGGAGCGAATGATAGCTAACCGTAAAGGAAAAATGTACCTGGACTTTTTACAGAACCGACCGGGGGCCACTATAGCCGGCCCATATTCGTTAAGGCCAAAGCCGGGAGCTACCGTATCCATGCCAATGGCTTGGGACGAGGTTAAACCTGGCCTTACCATGCGCGATTTTACCATTCATAACAGCGTTGATAGATTAAAAGAAACCGGGGACCTGTTTAAAGGTGTTTTAGAAGAAGGTATTGATTTAGAGAAGACAATAATTAAAGCAAAAAGCATTTTTGGATCATAATATAAACCAGGTATGTCAATATTCTATTTAACGATCGATAAAAAACTGTCCTTGAAGATTGTTCCCGAAACGAGGGTTTATATGGACGGACATCCTATTTTAACCCATTCGTACAGTCTGTATCGTCAGACTGAAAGTGACGACGTCAAGATAATAGTGTCTGAGGATGACGAGAAAAAGCAAGCAAATCCAAATTACCTTGGGTATATAACTTTTGAGATCCCGGGGAGGGTGTTTCACTATATCGCCGACGGTCAGGAAGATTTGCCTGCTGAAGAAATTGAGTTAATTGTTGAACAGATTACCTATTACCGTGATCGCCCGGATTTATGGAACAAAGCGCATATTCAATAACTGTTCAGTTTGTTCATTTTTATTCCCGAGGGTTGTTAAATTGTTGTAAATTGTATAGTTTTAGTTTAAAGACTTAAGTAATAATCCGTAACGCTTAGCTAAGCATTATATTGGATTGGACGGTGAGTCTTTTTTACCTCTTACCTAATTCAATTTGTGTGCTCAGTGAAAACATAGATCGTGTTGCTTTAAGCCACAGCTTTGACGAAAAGCTGTTTAGATTGCTGGTGGCCAGTATTAGCGACTATGCTATTTTTATGATCGACCCAAATGGCGCCATCATGAGCTGGAACCAGGGCGCACAAAAGATTAACGGCTATACTGAAGAGGAGATTATAGGCCAACACATTTCTGTTTTTTATACCATTAATGATAATAAAGCTAATGTTCCCCGCGAAAACCTATACGCAGCCCTTAAAAACGGAAAGTACAAAACGGAAGGGTGGAAACAGCGTAAAGACGGCTCTGTTTACTGGGCCAACGTTGCCTTTACTACTGTTTATAATGATAATGGTCACCTGGTAGGTTTTGCCCAAATAACGCGTGATGCTACCATCCGCAAGGAAAAAGAGGAGCTGAGCGAAGAAATAACCGCTGAGCTGGAAAAACGTGTACAAGAAAATACAGCAACCATTGCTGCAAATGAGATCCGATTCAGGAAGCTTATTGAGAATAGTTATGATGGGATCTCGTTGTTTGACGCGAGATTGAACGTTGTCTACCGCAGTAGTTCTGCCGAGCGTATTATTGGCTGGAATAACGAAGAACGTGCCGGGCAAGAAATTAATGACTTAATCCATCCCCAAGACAGGTACAAGGTTAAAGAACTTTTTGCCGATATTTTTGCTAATCCCGGTAAACCAATTTTAGCAACTTATCGTACGCGGCATAAGCTTGGTCATTACATTTGGATAGAGTCTTTATTTACCAATAGGTTAAATGACGAGCATATTAAAGCCATTGTTTGCAATTTTAAGGACATTACCCAACGTATTAAGGCTGAAGAAGAACTACTGCACAAAAACGATCAGATAGAAGATATTCTGGAAAGTATTACCGACGGTTTTATAGCTCTTGATAAGGATTTTTGTTATTTGTACGCCAACAAACGGATTGGCGAGATGCTGCACCGTGATCCGGAAGAGCTGATAGGAAAATATATTTGGACGGAGTTTCCGGATGCGGTAAACTCTGCTACTTATAAAGCGTTTAATAGAGCGGCGACAAAAAAACAATACGTTGTAGCCGAGGATTATTACGCGCCGCTGTTGCTTTGGCAAGAAAACCATATTTACCCGGCTCCGGGTGGTGGGTTGTCCATATTTATCAGGGACATATCGGCCCGCAAAAAAGCCGAAAAACAAATTCTTCATCTTAACGAGACTCTTGAACGCAAGGTGGCCGAGCGTACCACCCAGTTAGAAGCGGCTAACAAAGAGCTCGAGTCGTTCTCTTACTCTGTATCACACGATTTAAGGGCGCCGTTACGTGCTGTTAACGGCTACGCCATGATGCTGCAAGAAGATTTTAACGGTAAGCTTGGTGACGAGGGCACCCGCCTAATAAATATCATTACAAACAACGCCCGTTTAATGGGCCAGCTGATAGACGATCTGCTAGCGTTTTCGCGTATGGGGCGCAAGGCAATGGTAATTATGCCGGTGGATATGAATGCGTTAGTGGACGTTGCATTGGGCGAGGCATTGCAGGGTCAATCAAAAGAATACGAAATAAAATTACACAAGTTACCACCATGCAGCGGCGATTTAAACCTGCTGAGGCAGGTAATGCTCAACCTTGTCAGTAACGCTGTCAAATACAGCGCTAAAACGGCGCATCCGGTAATTGAAATAGGTTGCATTAAAAACCCTGACCAACGGGTATATTACATTAAAGACAACGGTGTAGGATTTGACATGAAGTACAGCGCTAAGCTATTTGGCGTTTTTCAGCGCCTGCACAGCGCGCAAGAATTTGAAGGTACCGGCGTTGGCCTGGCATTAGCTAAACGGATAATAGCCAAGCATGGCGGTACAATTTGGGCAGAGTCCGCCGTAGGGCAGGGGGCGACGTTTTATTTCAGTATGCCCGTTAAAATAAGCAAATCGTGAACGGAAAAGAAGTAGAAATACTGTTGGTTGAAGACAATATACACGATGCCGAACTAACCATCCGGTCGCTAAAAAAGGTTAATCTGGCTAACAACATAGTCCATGTAATAGATGGCGAACAGGCGCTTGATTTTGTTTTTGGCAAGGGTGAGTTTGAAGGCCGACAAGTAACAGATAAGCCTAAACTTATTTTGCTGGATATTAAAATGCCTAAGGTTGACGGCATAGAAGTGCTGCGACAGTTAAAATCAGACCCGGTGACTAAAACGATACCTGTGGTGATCATGACATCATCCAGAGAAGAGCAGGATATCATCACCAGTTATGACCTGGGAGTAAATAGTTATGTGGTAAAGCCGGTAAACTTTGACGCTTTTGCCAAAGCAATTTCTGATTTGGGATTATTTTGGCTTGTTATTAATCAACCACCCGTATAAGTCTATAGTATAACGTGATTAAGAAGATTAAGATTTTACACCTGGAAGATACCCCTACCGATGCCGAGTTAATTGGCATCGAATTGAAAAGGTCTGCGTTGTTGTTTGATCGCTTAGTGGTTGATAATAAAGCCGATTATCTAAACGCGCTTGGACAGTACGAACCGGACATTATTCTGTGTGACCATTCCTTACCCCAGTTTGATTCGATAGAAGCTTTTGAGTTGTTGAAGCAAAGTGATTTAAATGTGCCGTTTATATTGATCACTGCTACCATCTCAGAGGAGTTCGCTGTCGATATCATGAAAAATGGGGCGGCTGATTATCTTTTAAAAGATCGTACCCAGCGCTTACCCAGTGCCATAACCAACGCGCTCGAAAAATTCAGGACAGAAGCAGAACGAAAAAGATTTTTGGCTGAGACGATAGCAAACGAATCGTTATTAAAAGAGGCAGAAAACATTGCCGATATAGGTAGTTTGGATATCGATCTACAGACGCAATATGCTAAATGGTCGCCCGGTTTATACCGGATACTTGGTCTTGATAGTAGTGTCGTACGACCATCTTTAGAAACCTTTTTAGAGCAAGTACATCCAGACGATTCGGCAAGGATTGAGGCCGAAATAGATGACGCCTTATTGAACGTTGATGCTATAAACCTTAATTTCAGGATCAAGCCTTCAAACGATGATAAAATAAAACATCTGCGTGCTAAACTATTGATAGAGCGCGACGGGCAGAACGAACCTAAACGGATAAAAGGTTTTACACAAGATGTTACGGAACAAAAACTGGCCGAAGAAAAGATCCAGGAAGCATCTGAAACCCAGGCGGCCATATTAAACGCGTTACCACCAAACATTGTGCTTATCAATGAAAAAGGTAAGATCATAGCGGTTAACGAATCATGGAAAAAACTGGCCCTGTTCAACAATCTCGGGATACCAAACTACGGGGTAGGTTACAGTTACCTGGCCATATCAGAGACAGCTACCGCGGTTGATAAGGTAACCACCGGTAAAATAGAGCAAGGCATTAATGATGTAATAAGCGGCCGTCGCAAAGAGTTTGAGATGGAATATGCATCGGTAAGTGGTAAAGACTGGTTTATGATTGTAGTTACCCCACTGGCAAGCCATATGCAAAAAGGGGCGGTTATTTTGCACATTAACATTACCGACCGTAAACTGGCCGAGGCATCCGTAAAAAAATCAGAAGCTAACCTACGGTCCGTTTTTGAGCATATTGATCTGTCTGTAGTGCTTTTTGATGTTGATATGAATGTGGTGTCCTACAACAGCAATGCTAATGCCGCGCTAATAAGGCAGTTTGATAAAGGGCCCAAAGTTGGCAAGCCTATTACTAATTATTTCCCTAAAGACAGGCGAAATTCTATCAGGAAAGCTATAGCCATAGCCAAAAAACACCATGTTGCCGCCTACGAAACCAGCTTTTTGCGCAATGACGGGGAGCGCGATTGGTTTGATATAAAATGGGTAGGCGTTTTTAACGAGCAAAATGAAATTGTAGGGGTGATACTGACCTTTAAAAATATTACGGAGAAGAAAAATATAGAATCGGAACGTGAACGGATGACGGCCGACCTTGCCCAGCGTAATAAGGACCTTGAACAGTTTACCTATATCATATCGCATAACCTGCGGGCGCCTGTAGCCAACATACAGGGTTTAGCCGGTTTATTGGGCGACTTGCAGCCGGGAGAGCCTGAAAGTATGACCACGCTTGACGCCTTATCGGTATCTGTTAATAATTTGGACAAAGTGATACTTGACCTGAATCAAATTTTGCAGGTGCGCAGCCAGGTAAATGATCAGATTGAACGGGTATCGCTGCCAGAAATGTTAGACGAGATCCGTACCGGCATAAGCCAAATGATTGAGAAAAATAAAGCGACCCTAATAGGCGATTTTGAGGCTTTAAATGAGCTTTATACTTTAAAGAGCTACTTGTACAGCATCTTTCAAAATTTGGTAATCAATGGCATTAAATATCGTCGTGCAGACATCGACCCGATTATTACGGTGAGTGCAAAGCTTACAGCGGATAAGATGCTGATCTGTTTTAAGGATAACGGCCGCGGCATTGATCTTGAAAAATACGGCAGCCACCTGTTTGGCCTGTACAAACGTTTCGATTGGAGTGTAGAGGGCAAAGGCGTGGGTCTGTTTATGGTAAAAATGCAGGTAGAAAGCCTGGGCGGTACCATTAGCGTTAAAAGCAAGGTAAACGTTGGTTCAGAATTTACGCTGGAGTTTCCGTTATCAGTAAAGTGGAATCCGTAAGTGTAAAAATGTTTCGCGATACCTGTATTCTGCCGCGGGCGCTACTAGTTCACCAAAATCGAGCGTGCATTTTCGCTCGCTTAGTATAGTCATACGCAGTCAGCGACATTCGGACAGCGGAATACTTCGGGCAGTGGATTCACGCTTCAGTTGTTATCATAAGACACGACAACGGCCAACGCGCCGAACACCAATAAGGGCTGAAGAGGACGGATCACTTATACTTCGTCAGGGAATTTGTAATCGCGATATCCAAATCTTCAGATGGGGTATTACCTTTAAATGTGCGTAAGCGGATTGCAAATCCGCGACTATTTTAGTCCGGGATTACAAATTCTGATTAACGTTATTCAAATCCGGACTAACATGGTGGTCCGCGGCTTTAATCGGATCTATTATATCTTAAGTAGCTCATCCAATTGCTGACTTAGTCGCTTTTCAAAAGGATCGGCCGCATTGTTGTCTACTATCTTACCGTCCTGGTCTATAAGGTAATAGTGGGGAATACCGTCAATATTGTATGCCTTCGCCACCGGGTTTCTGCTGCTGCCGGGCGCAATCAAATTAACGCCGTCAAGATTTAGTTTTTTAAGGTTAGCCTTCCAGTTTTTTTCGTCGGTGTCAATGCAAATGTTGATAAACACTACTTGCTTACCTTTATATTTTTGATGAAGGGCGGGTACCGACTCTTTGATGGCACCAATGCAAGGCCCGCAATAAACACCCCAAAAATCTATATAAACTACCCTGCCTTTAAAGTCGGCTAGTGAAACCTGCTTGCCGTTTTCATCTTTCAAGGTAAATATCGGGGCCGGGCCGCCCGGTTTAAGCCGTTTGATGGCGGCGTAAAATTTCTTCAGCGTATCAGAATATCGCGCTGTTTTTACCTGTGGGGCAAATTCGCGGTAAACGGTGTTGGCATCCTCAAACGTTCTGAATTGAAATGCCTCGCCAATAATACACCGTGTTACATACCAATCGCGCATTTCTGTGACGTTAAATGCGTCTAAACCAGCGTAACACTCTTTCCAAGCAAAAGATTTCTCGTAATCAGCTGATTTAAGCCGACGTGTCTTCCATAGATTAAAAGTTAGGGTATTGAGCCGTACATAGTTAAAAATAAAGTCGCGATAGCTGCGGCTTATTTTATAATAGCCTGTTTGTTCGGTTTTATAAGCCCAGGGCGTGTTCAAAATAGGTACAGATCTACTTTCATTGGTAGGGTTAATAAGATGCAGGTCATGCTTAGGCAAAAGGCCGTATCCAGAAAGTAGGTTTACATAATTGAAGTAAAGATCTACAGCTGTCTTTTTTACGCCGGGCGTAACGCCGCCGTGCAGTAATGACTTAATCGCCTTGTTATACAGTGCATTGATCTTTGTGTACAAGGCCTTGTAAGTCAAGTTATTTAGAGGAGCAGAGCGCAACATGACATCATCTTTTTTGATATTATGATAATGCTCGTTGGCTTTGTACAACTCAGTCGTGCGCTCTGGTTTGGTGGCTTTTATTACCAGTGTTCTGTCAAAGTTATTGGCTTCCCAGCTCAGTTTTATCGTGTCTTTAGCTATCAAGTCTAATTTAATATCATTGTCACCCCAGTCAATAACAGCTTCTTTAACCTGGTTCTCAATCTTCAACCTTAAAACAAAATCGCCGGTTTTATTTAAACGGGCCGCAGCGGTAGTATAGCCAATCAAATCAAACCAATAATAATCAAGAGTTTGCTTTGTGTTTTTATCGATATGGATGTTTACAATAGCAAAGGCCGCCGGTTTTTTGCTTACTACCGGGTTAACTTTTTTTTGAGCTGCCACGGTTGGGGCAAACATCAAAGTAATAAAAAGCAGAGTATACCTCATTATTATCCAGGCAATTTACTTAATCAATTTATCCAAATCACGATATAATTCCTCACCCGGGCCGTTAGCATTGTTGTTTACAATTTTTCCCTCGGTATCTATCAGGTAATAATGGGGTATTGCGCTAATACCATACGCTTTGTTTACAGGATTTTTGGTCCAACCTTCGGCTAATAAATTAACACCGTGCAAGTTTAGTTTTTTAAGGCTTTCTTTCCATTCTTTCTCATTTACATCCACGCAGATATTAATAAACATAATGTTTTTGTCCTTATATTTTTCGTGCAGGGCGGGTACATTGTTGGTAATATCATAAATACAGGGGCCGCAGTATACACCCCAAAAATCTATGTAAACCGTTTTGCCCTTAAAGGAGTCTAACGTTACTGTTTTGCCGTTTTCATCTTTCAGCGTAAACTGCGGGGCCGGGCCGCCGGGTTTTAAACGCTGTACGTTTGAATAGTAAGTTTTTAAAGTGTCAGCATAAAAAGTTGTTTTTACCTTCGGGATGAAATCTTTGTAAACATCGGAAGCATCAGTAAATGAATAGTAGCTAAAGTCTTCCATAATAGATTTTGTCAAATACCAATCGCGCAGTTCAATAATATGAAATGCGGCCAAGCCTGAATAGTAATCCCTCCAGGCCGGTGCAAAGGGTAAAGAATTTTCTTTTGTAGTTTCGCCAATAGGGCCCCAATAACTAAATGGTTGCGAAAACCTAACATAGTCAAACATGAAGTCGCGGTATTTTGCACTATTTCGGTAGTATTCTTCATATTCACGCCGATAAGCCTTAACGTCATTTAATACAGACACATAGCCGGTCTCTTTAGTAGGATTGCTTAAAGAAAGCTCATACTTCGGCAGCAAGTTGTTTGATAATAATAATTTGCAGTTCTCAAAATAGATATCAGCTGCTAACTGCATGGTAACCGTATACACATCACCGGATAATAGTGATTGGATTTGCTTATTATACAACGCATTGATCTTTCCAAATTTAACCGAGTCGGGCATTTTTCGGTCAGCAATTGCTTGTCGCATTTTCCTTATCTCGCCATTAAAAAGCGTACGGTGAGTGTCGCACTTTTTTATGCCAGCTGCCAGCCCTGGCTTGTTAGCTGTTATGGCCCATGTTTTTTTATAATCTTTAGCGTCCCAGGTTAAGGTAACTGTGTCTTTAGCCGAAAGTAGTAATATAAGGTAGTCGTTGTCGTTTACAACAAGGTAAACCTCCATCATGTCGCCGTCTAATTTTATTGTTTGGATAAAATCGCCGTTCTTATCAATCTTTAACGAACCTTGTTTATAGCCTAGATAGGCTTCCCAATTGTAATCTAATAGCTCATTGGTGTTATTTGTTATATGGCCCTTTATTACAGCGAAGCCTACAGGTTTCCCGGGTTTTACAATGGATTTTAAAGCCGGCGCTTTTATACCCGGTTTTACCTTAGCTTTTTGTGCCGATGTGCTTATGGCAAGCAACATGGCTATGATACTAAATGCGTATTTCATTGTGTAGGTTTAAAGGTTCTTATAACAGTAAGCAACTTAAGCTTATTTATAAATGTAAGTTTTGTTGTTGTGATGATGCGTTACTTTATCAATTTATCTAAATCAGGATACACACCCTTACCCGGCCCGTTAGCATTGTTATTCACTATTTTGCCCTCGCCGTCAATTAAATAGTAATGCGGTATGGCGTTTATGTTGTAGGCTATGTTGGTAGCATTTTTCGTCCAACCTTCGGCAATAAGGTTTATGCCATGCAGGTTTAAGTCGGCCAGACTTCTTTTCCAGGTGGCTTCGTCGCTGTCAACACAAATGTTTATAAACACAATGTTTTTGTCTTTATATTTTTCATGCAATTGGGGCACGTAGTTTTTTATGGCATAAATGCACGGTCCGCAACCTACACCCCAAAAATCAATGTAAACGGTTTTACCTTTAAAAGCGCTAAGCGACACCATTTTGCCGTTCTCGTCCTTTAAGTTAAACATGGGGGCAGGGCTGCCGGGCTTAAGACGCTTTACATTATCGTAATAGGTAGCTAATGTGTCGGCAAAAAATGGTGTTTGTACTTTGCCCATAAAGTCTTTATAAATGGCGCTTGCATCATCGAACGAATAGAACGAAAAATCGGTCATGATAGACTTAGTAATAAACCAATCGCGTAGTTCGGTGAGTCTGATAGCTGCTAAACCCGCGTAATAGTCTTTCCATCCCGGCGAAAACGGTAAGGTCTTGTAATCGACACCATTGGTAGCCGTTACCGTGCTGGTAAATGGCGTGGTGAACCGTAGATAATTAAAAACAAAGTCACGGTATTCTGAACTGGCTTTATAATACTCCATTGATTCTGTTTTATACGCCAATTTCTCATTAACTACAGGCACCATTTTGGTTTCGGTAGTGAGGTTGGTTATATAAAGGTCGTACTTGCCTAATAGCCTGTAACTTGACATGGTGTTAGCATAATGAAAGTAAACATCTATAGCCTTTCTTAAAGACACCTCATAAACCGGGCCCGACAACAGCGACTGGATCTCTTGATTATACATGGCGTTTATGCGGGCAAACTTTACAGAGTCGGGCATTGCCTCATCATTCAATGCAACCTGCATGTCATAATCAGGCTGCATAAACTTTTTGCGGTGAGCATCTATTTTAACCAACTCTTCTGTACGGCCCGGCTTAGATGCTATTATACTTAAAGTGTTTTGCAGATCTCTGTAATCCCAGTTAACGGTAACGGTATCTTTATCAGCCAGCCATAAAATTACGCCCATGCCGCTGGTTCTAAAATGGATCTGGCTATATTTTTCATCTATGGGGATCAACCTTTCAAAGTTGCCATTTTTGTCTACAGGGATGGAGCCAACGGTATAGCCCAGCAGTTTTTCTAAGCCATAGTCTAGAAAGTCGCCGTCATTATTGTTGATGTGCCCTTTAATAAGCGCGAAGCCGGTGGATTTTGCAGGCTGTATGGCGGGTTTAGCAGCCGGCACCTTTGTAACTGCTTTTATCTTAGGTTTTTGGGCCAATGTGCTTATAGTAAGCAACATAGCTATGATACTGAACGCGTATTTCATTGTGTAGGTTTAAAGGTTATAATTACTGTAAGCAAGTTAATTCTTAATTTCAAATTACCGGATATTTTAACATATTTTAAGATATTGGCTATCTTACAGCGCAATGAATATACTTACTACTGTACTGTTTGCTTTAGGTTTGCCGGTTCAACCGGGTGTGTCGGCTAAGTTGGCCGAGCATAGAGCTAAAACGATATCCAACATCCACTATGCGTTAAACTTTACCATCCCGGCCGATCAGAAAGCCCCGGTGCTAGCTACCGAAGTACTGGATTTTAAATTAAGCAGCATAGCGCAAACGCTCCAAATCGATTTTAAAACGAATACCATAACTCAGGTTAACGTAAACGGTAAAGCCATTAAACCCAACTTTATAAATGAACATTTAATTATCGGCGCAAAGAGCCTGATAAGAGGTAGTAACCGAATTAAATTAAGCTACACCACAGCAAGCTCATCCATGAACCGCAACCGCGACTACATGTACACTTTGCTGGTGCCGGACAGGGCGCGCACGGTATTTCCTTGTTTTGATCAACCCGATCTGAAAGCAATGTACACGCTTACTTTAAACGTGCCTAAAGACTGGCAGGCGGTAGGTAATGCGCCGGTTAAGGATTTTGTAGTTAATAAGGGTGTTAAAACGGTTAGATTTACCCGATCGGACTTAGTGAGTACTTATCTTTTCTCCTTTGTGGCGGGCAAATTTTATAAGGTTAGCAAGGGCAACATTAACCTTTACCATCGCGAAACGGATACGGCTAAACTGAAGGCGAGCATCGACCCGATATTTGATATCCAGGCTGATGCCTTGAAATTTATGGAGGATTATACGGCTATTAAATATCCCTTTAAAAAGTTTGATTGCATTGCTATTCCTGATTTTCAGTATGGCGGTATGGAGCATGTGGGGGCTATACAGTACAAGGCAGCGGCTTTGTTTTTAGATGCCAGCGCCACACGCGATCAGTTGATAGCACGGGCCAATGTTTTAGCCCACGAAACCGCGCACCAGTGGTTTGGTGATTTGGTTACCATGCGCTGGTTTAACGATGTGTGGATGAAAGAAGTATTTGCCAATTTTATGGCAGATAGAATTAGCAACATCACGCTAAAGGATAATAACTATACGCTGAAATTTTTAACAGATCATTATCCTTTAGCTTATGGCGTAGACCGCACGCCGGGAGCCAACGCTATACGCCAGCAACTGGGTAACTTGCAGGACGCTGGCTCCATGTATGGCAATATTATTTACCACAAAGCGCCAATTATGATGCGCCAATTGGAACGCCTGATGGGCGAGAAAGCTTTTCAGGAGGGCCTGCGCCAATACCTGAAAAGATACGCCTACGGTAACGCCACCTGGCCGGATCTGATCAGTATTTTGGATGCCCGCACACCAGTTGATCTGTTGGCCTGGAACAAGGTTTGGGGAAATGAGGCCGGGCGGCCAAAGTTTACTCATCAGCTCAAAACTGATAATGGTAAAATAACTGCCCTGATGATAAGCCAGCTAGGTGAAGACGGGAACAAACGTTTTTGGCCGCAGTATTTTGAAATGGCTTTTATTTATAATGATCATGTAGAAACCATACCTGTTAATATGAAGCAGGCGACAATAACTGTTGCGGTTGGTAAAGCTAAACCTGATGTAATCATCTTCAATTCATCGGGCGAGGGGTATGGCGTGTTCCCTGTAGATGTTAATGCCGAAATTATTTCTATAAAAGATCCGGTCACCAGGGCGTCGGCTTACATAAACTTATACGAAAACATGTTGAGCGGGCAGGGGATGACACCGCAGCGCTTGTTAAATATTGTTCGGGCTGCTATCCTAAAAGAAAAAGAAGAACTGAACCTGAACATACTAGCCGATTATATAAACGCTATTTTTTGGCGATTTATTCCTGCGGATAAACGCCCGGGTTTAGCTGCGGATATAGAAAGCACCTTGTGGCAGGCTATGGAAAGAGCAGGCACCGCTAATACGAAAAAGCTATTGTTTAAGGCTTATACTGGTATTGCCTTGTCTAAAGGTGCGCAGGATAAAGTATATCAAGTTTGGAGAGATAAAAGAGGCCCAGCCGGCGTTACCCTGGCAGAAGATGAATACACATCGCTGGCTACCGGTTTGGCGATCAGAAATTACACTAATTATCAGGACATCCTAAATGAGCAATTAGCCCGCATACAGAACGCCGACCGTAAGGATCGATTACAGTTTTTAATGGCATCTCTATCCAATGATGTTGCGGTGCGCGACGCTTTTTTTGCGTCTTTAAAAGATAGAGCCAATAGGGCTAAAGAGTCGTGGGTGGCAACAGCGCTGGGCAATATGCATCACCCGTTGCGGCTGGCGCAATCAGAAAAATATCTGCCAGAAAGCTTAGACTGGCTGGCAGACATTCAGCGCACCGGAGATATCTTTTTTCCGCAGGCATGGCTGCAGGCTACATTTGCCTGGTATCAAACACCTGCGGCAGCAGCTGTTGTAAGTAGCTTCTTAAACAATAATCCCAACTATAACCCCAAGCTTAAAGCCAAAATTCTGCAATTAACAGATAACATGTACAGGGCAGTACGACTGATTAAGTAATTTTTGTAAAACATAAAATCCCGGCCTTTATTACAAGTGCCGGGATTTATTTTATGCATAGGCTATATTAAACGCCCAGGTCTTTTATAATGCCATCGATCTTAGCATCCAAAGCTGATTCAGTTGTTTTATAAGCCTCTTTGCTGGCCAGTTTTCCATTAACGCTGCAGTAAAACTTAATTTTAGGCTCGGTGCCCGATGGCCTTGCAGATATGATGCTGCCATCCTCGGTGATAAATTGCAACACGTCTGACTTAGGTAATTCAATAACTAAACTTGTTTTAGATGCAATGTCGGTCTCAATCTGGCGCTCGTAATCCTTAACCGTAACAACACTCGAGCCACCCAAAGTTGCCGGCGGGTTAGTACGGAAGGTCTCCATCATTGCCTTGATCTCCTCGGCACCTGACTTGCCTTTTTTGGTGATAGAGATCAGCTTCTCTTTATAGAAACCGTATTCAACATACATGTCTATCATAGCCTCGAACAGGCTGGACCCTTTATCTTTATAAAACGCGGTCATCTCAGCAATAAAAGCGGCAGATACTACTGCATCTTTATCCCTAACCAATTCACCAATTAAATAACCGTAGCTTTCTTCGCCACCGCCTATAAAGGTTTGTTTGCCTTCAAGCTTGGTCATCAGCTCGCCAATGTACTTAAAGCCGGTAAGGGTGTTGTAGTAAGTAACATTCTTAGCCTTAGCGATAGCTTCAATAAGATTTGAAGTTACAATGGTTTTAACAATGTACTCTTTACCGGTAAGCTTACCCTTCTCTTCCCACGCAGTCAACAGGTAATTGATCAATAAGCAACCGGTTTGGTTGCCGTTAAGCAACACAAACTCGTTATCGGTGTTTTTAACCGCAATACCTACGCGGTCGGCATCGGGGTCTGTAGCCAATACAAGGTCGGCATCAATTTCGGTAGCTTTTTTGATTGCCAGCGATAACGCGTCCTTTTCCTCCGGATTTGGATATACTACCGTCGGGAAGTTGCCATCTGGCGTAGCCTGTTCTTCAACCACAGTGACATTCTCGAAGCCGAAGCTCTTTAACGCCGGCGGTACAAGCGTAATACCCGTGCCATGGATAGGAGAGAACACAATACTCAGATCTTTCTGGCGCCTAATTGCGTCGGGAGACACCGACAACGCAGTTATTTTTTCTATATACTCATGGTCAATGTCCTCGCCAAGTAGCTCGAAATTAGCAGCGATGCGGTCAAACTTCACCTCGTCAATACTTGATATAGCCGCAACCTCGTCCATTACAGCTGTATCATAAGGGGATACAAACTGGCCACCATCGTCGCCATAGGCTTTGTAGCCATTATACTCTTTAGGGTTATGCGACGCGGTAAGCATTACACCGCTCTTGCATCCTAATTTACGCACAGCGTATGATAGTTCGGGCGTAGGGCGCAGCGCGCTAAAAAAGTAAACATGTATACCGTTTGCAGAAAACACATCAGCGGTAATATTGGCCAACACGTCTGAGTTATTACGGCTATCATGAGCGATAGCTACGCTAACCTTTTCGTTGGGGTAGGTCTTTTTCAAGAAGTTAGCCAAGCCCTGCGTTGCAGAACCTATGGTGTATTTGTTAACTCGGTTTGAACCGGGACCCATAATACCTCTCAATCCGCCGGTACCAAACTCAAGGTTACGGTAAAACGAGTCGGTTAATTCTGTAACTGCGTTAGTATCAATAAGACGTTTAATTTCGGCCTTGGTATCAGCGTCATAATTTCCCTCAAGCCAGGCGTTGGCTTTTGCTAATATGGATGGATCTAATTCCTGCATTGTGTAGTAGGTTTTAATTTATGATCAAATATGTAAAAAATAAATGCAAAGCACCTCGTTGTGTGGATTATTAAGTTATACAGTAAACCAGTTTTAAGCCTTCGGGTTTTATTAATGTGAAAACAAAAAAGCCTAAAATCCCGACGGAGATTTTAGGCTTTAAATATTGTGACATAAAAGGATTATAATATTGCTTTTTGCTTTAATAAGTTAGCTTTAACATTATTAAACTGCAACACTGTTTGATCAGTTACGCTCAGCGTTTTGCCGTTGCCTTTAAAATAAATGGCGTTAAAACCAATATTGGCATCTACAGATATACCAATCAGCAAACTGTTGCCATCGCCATAGAAAATTACATTATTTTCAGTGCCTAAAGCGGTATATCTTTCGTTGTAAAATTTTTGCGCTTCGCTAACAACAGCCTGGCTGTTGGCAAATAGCAGTGCGGCCGAGGTCATTTTACCATCTTTAAATATATAAGCCGAGTATCTAAGCTTCGCATTTTCGCCGGTAAAGTACAATGCTGTCGCCGACTCGTTTTCCAACGCTCTGAATTCTTTGCCTTTGGTTGTTGCCACGCTTGCGCCATCCTCAAAAAAGGGCTCTTTGCATAGTGTACTGTAAGGTATTACAGTAATAGTGCTTTTAATACTGAATTTACCAGCGATGGTTGCGGTAAGGGTTGTCGTACCGATCTTTCTTCCGCCCGCCAGCCCGTTAGGATCGACATTTACTATGTTTACGTCTGTGGTCGACCATGTAATAGTTTTCGCATTTACTTCAATGCCACCTTGGCTAACAGTAAACTGGTGAGTTTCGTCGTAGTGCAGTGCTTTGCTTTCGGTATTTATTAGATAAGGAGCCGGGGCTTCTTCCTTCTTTTTTGAGCAAGATGTTAGCAGCAAGGCCATAAAGGCCAGTGAGTAGAGAATTGATTTCATTTTAAGGTTTAGGATAATCGTTAATAATTACGCGAATATATAAAATTGGGAGGCAAAATTCAATTAACAACGTCGCTATATTTATTTGAGCAGATTTTGGATATTAGTGATTATTAAGCTTTATTTGCTAAACCAATTTAGCGTGTCGTATTACCATTTATGAAGCTATTATTATTATTATTCCTCCTGGGCTGCAGTATTACCGTGTTTGCACAGACTCAAAATATCGCGCCATTTAAACAAGGCGACAGAATTGTGTTTACCGGTAACAGTATTACCGATGGTGGGCATTATCATTCGTACATCTGGTTATATTATTTAACGCATTACCCTGAAAGAAATATCAGCATATTTAATGCAGGTATTGGTGGCGATGTCGCGCAGCAGATGTATGAGCGTTTAGATACGGACATTTTTGGACACCAACCCAATATTGTGACGCTGACCTTTGGAATGAATGATACCGGCTACCAAAACCTGAAAGGCGCAAAAGCCGACTCGGTTTATAAAGCGCGCGTGGCGGTATCATTGGCAAGTTTTAAGTTGATTGAAAATAAGCTTAATCAGCATCCGGAAGTAAAAAAAATCATGATTGCGTCGTCGCCGTATGACGAAACATCTAAACTGAAAAACATTGTTTTTGCAGGGAAGAATGATGCCATGCTCAAAATTGCCGATGATCAAAAAAGAGCGGCAACAGCGCATAAATGGGCTTTTTTAGATCTCAACAATCCAATGGTGCAAATTGCAAGGCACGAGCAGCAGCGAGATTCTGCGTTTAGCTTCCAAAACGGCGACCGGATTCATCCCACTAATGACGGGCAAATGGTTATGGCCTACCTGTTTTTAAAGGCGCAGGGACTGGCTAATAAAAATGTAGCAAAAATGGTTGTAAATACTGCAACCAAGGCTATCGAGTTGGCTGATAATTGTACTGTTTCAAATACGACGTTCGCGCCGACAAGCATTAAATTTAGCTACCTGGCTAAATCATTGCCTTATCCCACAGATACCATTCCTACAGGTTGGGGCAACCCAAAAAAGTCACAACGCGACGCCTTAAAGGTCATTCCGCTTACAGAAGAATTTAACCAAGAGGTGCTGGTGGTTAAAGGGCTAAGATCAGGCAATTATGCCTTAAAAATTGACGGTAAAGCAATAGGTAGTTTTAAAGCGGGCGATTTAGAAAGGGGCATCAACCTGGCGGTCATCAATATTACACCACAATATCAACAGGCTTTGGCAGTAATGCAGCTTAACGAAGAGCGCTGGGAGGTAGAACGTAGGCTGCGAGAATATTATTGGGTACATTACTCCATATTGAAGCCTAAGGGCCTGCTGTTTAATGATAGCGACGCGACTGTAGACTCGCTTGAAAAATATGCCCGACGAGATTTCTTCGTGGGAGCTACTTTGCCAACTTATCGTAAAGCCAGGTTTAAAAGCGTACGCGATGCCTGGCAAAAAGACATTGATATGCTTACCAGAGAAATGTATATCATTAACAAACCAGTGATTCATCAATTTGAAATAACCCCATTAAACTAGAATATGAAATCGATATTTAGAAGGATAATATTTATAGTTTCAATAGCGTTGGGTCTCGGTAATAATAACGTTATCTCAAAATATAGCCCCCTTTAAAGCGGGAGATAGAGTAGCTTTTGTTGGTAACAGCAGAACCGATGGCGGGCATTACCACTCTTACATATGGTTGTATTACATGACGCGTTTTCCTGCCATGCGGATTACTTGTTTTAATGCAGGTATAGGGGGCGATGCAATAAGCAATATAGTGGATAGGTTTGATGATGATGTGTTAGCGAAGAAACCAAATTTAGTCACGCTTACCTGGGTATGAACGACTCTGGTTATTTTGAATGGTTTCGTAAGGATTCGCAAGACTTTATGGATAAACGCATAGCAAAAAGTTATGAGACCTATACGGGGCTTGAAAGTAAGCTAAAAGCCTTACCATCAATCCGTAAAATACTTATTGGCGGTTCGCCTTATGATGAAACTACAAGATTTAATAAACAAAATAGCTACCCCGGCAAGAGTGCCTTTTTCTCGACGATCATAGCTCATCAGCAAACTCTGCCAAAGTAAATAACGGGGTTTTGTAGATTTTTACCATCCGATGGAGGCCATAAACAAACGCGAGCAAGCAAACGACTCCACCTATAGTTTAACGCCGAACGACAAGACCCATCCGGATAATGACGGCCATTTAGTGATGGCTTATTTGTTTTTGAAAGCGCAGGGATTGGCTGGTAAAATAGCAGATATCAGCATATACGGGCCAGATAGAAGAGTTTTAAAAGCAGAAAATTGCAACGTCACTCAAGTTTCTGCAACGACTAACGGAATCAGCTTTAATTATTTGGCAAAGTCGCTGCCATATCCGCTTGACACGGTTCCGCGCTCATGGCCCTGTATCAGCATAGCTTATCCAGAAAGTGTTGAGCAACGAAAGCCTAACGTAAGGTTTGGGAAAATCACCATACTCAAAAACCAATACGGATTTGTAGAATCAAGTTGTATCATGGAACCTGGCGACTCAGGAGGTCCTTTGTTTGACCTGTATGGACGGGTAATAGGTATCCATAGCGGCATCCAGGCGCCCGAAGATGTTAACTATGAAGTGCCTGTAGATACTTATCGTAAATATTGGTCGGCACTAAACAAAGCCGAAAACTATAAGGCTATGCCCGTTGATACCGACCTTGTAACCGAAGATACGGGTGCCGGGCAGATAACCGAGACTGCTGTCGGTGTCCAAAAAACAATGCTGAATAAAATGGGTCAAAAATTAAGTGGCAGCTGTTTAAAAATAAAAAGCATTGTTGACGGAAAAGAGCAAACCATCATAGGTACAATAATAGCTACTGATGACCCGAAGCTAAAGATGAGGCTCTCCTCTAAACAAATTGTTATAAGCAAAAGCTCAATGGTAGGCGAAAACCCTGTAATTGTTACTGCTAATGGACAGTTTATTAAATGCACCATAATTGCCCAAAGCCGTAAAGATGATCTGGTTATACTGGGCCTCGCGAAAGCGTTGGGAAGGGAGTTAAGTTGGGCGCTGTCAATCCGCAGTTAGGCACGTTAGGAACCTTTTTGATATCAGCAATGGTTGATACCTTGCCGCGCACCGGTGTTTTATCAGCTAATTATGTAAACCTGCCTAACAAAAGTGGCGTCGGGTTCATTGGGGCTACAACGGCTTTAAAGGATGATAAACTGGTAGTTAACCAAAGATTGCCGGGTGGAGCCGCTGACATTTCCGGAATGAAAACCAACGACCTAATTGACGCAGTGGCTGACGTTAGAGTAGAAGATGAGCTTGATTTAGTAAAGTCCTTGCGCAAGCTTTCTGCAGGGGATACTGTTGCTATAAAGGGTTCGCGCAATGGCAATAGCTTTAGTAAACTTACTGTTTTAAAATATCCCCCACAAAAATTAAGTAATCACCCGGCGACCATTTTGCAGGCGGCAAAAGTATAAGGCGTGATGGCTTCGACCACGTACTTATTCAGGATGCTACCATTAAAGCTCAGGAGTGCGGCGGTCCTGTCTTTGATATTGACGGCAATTTTGTCGGCATTAATATTGCCAGGTTGAGCCGTACGAGTACAATTTTAATCTCTGCGGATAACATAGCCCGATTTCTCGGTACCGCGTTAATCAGGTAAGTAGCTGAGGCCCCCTGGCCTATAAATGCAATAATTTTTACTTTAGTTTAAACAATAACGAAATTTATTGCTTTATAACTAAATAACAATCGATCCATGCCAGTTTACCTGGCCTATTTGCCGCTCTAAAAATTTCTCGATCCGAATAATTCCCATAGCAATATGTGTTAAAGGCTGGTTTTTGCCTTGCTGTCGGGTTTTGGTTTTTAACATTTATAACAGAAATTATATCTACAGACATGAAAGCAGCAGTATTTCACAAACCGGGCGATATCAGGTATGACACTATGCCCGACCCTAAGATTGAACTGGCAACAGACGTTATCCTGCGGGTAACCTCGACTGCTATTTGCGGGTCAGATCTTCACGTCCTTAGCGGTGGCGTGCCACAAGCGGAGCCTATGATTATGGGCCACGAGTTTATGGGCATTGTTGAGGAGGTGGGCAGCGAGGTTAAAAATCTTAAAAAGGGCGACCGCGTTGTGGTTCCGTTTCCGATTGCCTGCGGACAATGCTTTTTTTGTCAGCACGGCGCATCGCCGGCTTGCGAAAATTCAAATTATGAACATTATGGGCCGGATGGCGACCTATTGGATAACAAAGGCGCGGCGCTATTTGGTTATACCGATTTGTACGGTGGTTATTCTGGTGGTCAGGCCGAATATGTAAGGGTGCCTTACGGGGATGTAAGCCCCCGTAAAGTGCCTGATAATTTGACTGATGAGCAAGTGTTGTTCCTTACTGATATTTTCCCAACGGGATGGTCGGCTATTGATTGGGCACAAATGAAGGGCGGCGAGGTAGTTGCCATATTTGGTTCGGGCCCGGTTGGGCTTATGGCGCAAAAAGCTGCCTGGCTAAACGGTGCCAGCAGGGTTATCGCTATTGACCCATTAAACTATCGCCTGGATAAAGCGAGAATGGTGAACAAAGCTGATACACTAAATCCCAATGAGGTTGATGTAGTTGAAGCTATCCGGGCAATGACCAACGGCCGTGGTGCTGATGTATGCGTTGACGCGGTAGGGTTTGAGCCCGAGCGTAGCTTTTTTGATAAGCTGAAGGCAACTATCAACTTTGAAAAAGGGAGCATGAAAGTACTCGAAATGGCATTTAAAGCGGTTCGGCGTAATGGTACCGTCACCATAGTGGGTGTATACGGATCCACTTATGACAACTTTCCGTTGCACCGCATTTTTGATAAAGGTATCACCCTTAAAATGGGTCAGGCGCCGGTGCTTAACTACATAGATCATTTAATTGATTTGGTAACCGAGGAAAAAGTGGTGCTTGACGATATTATAAGCCACACAATGCCATTAAGTGAGGTGACAAATGCTTATAAGATATTTGACGAAAAAGAGGACGACTGCGTAAAAGTAGTGCTTAAACCATAAACATCATATCATGGAAAACAATAATAAATGGGCTTTAATTACCGGCGGTACCGCCGGTATAGGTAAAGAGTTAGCCAAACTATTTGCAAAAGATCAGTATAATCTTGTCATCGTAGCCCGCAATCAGGTTGAATTAGACCAAACAGCTACTGAACTAAGGACTACCGGTATTGAAGTGATTACGATATCTAAAGACCTTTCAATAACTGAAGATGTACAGGCACTCTGTCAGGAAGTTACTGTGCCTATAGAAATATTGGTGAATGATGCAGGGCAGGGTGTGTACGGATTATTTACAGATAATAACTTGCAGCGCGAGCTTGATATTATTAATCTCAATATCGGTGCAACCGTTATATTAACTAAGCATTTTGTTAAAAAAATGGTGGAGCGCGGTTTTGGAAGGGTGCTTAATGTTGGGTCGGTAGCAGGTAAGCTACCAGGACCGTGGCAGGCGGTATACCATGCTACCAAGGCATTCGTGCTTTCGTTTACAACTGCTATTCGCGAAGAGTTAAAAGATAGCGGCGTTACGTTTACAGCTTTGATGCCTGGCCCCACCGATACTGACTTTTTTAATAAGGCTGATATGAATGACAGCAAAATTGTTCAGGACAAGGAGGCCATGTCTGATCCGGCTGATGTAGCGAAAGACGGTTACGAAGCTTTGATGACCGGCGAAGACAGGATAGTATCGGGTTTAAAAAATAAATTACAGGTCGGGGCAGCCAACTTGATGCCTGATAGCGCCGTAGCCCATACCATGTACGAACAGCAAAAACCTGTAGACCAGTAAAGTATTTGCAAACAGAAGCCGATATGGAAGATAATAAAAAATTAAGTCGCCGGCAGGTAGTTGCCGGTCTGGGCACTACGCTGGTTGCTGCAGTAGCGGCCCCTGCGTTGGGCGCTGTAAAACAACATAATATGGAAGCACAACCGTTAGAAGATCCAACAACAAAATATGCAAGGCCGCCATTTAAAGAGCAAATGCAACCGTGGCCGGGGTTGGCTGGAAAAATGGACCCGCGCCCAGATCATGGCGAGACCAGCTATAAAGGCTCGGGCCGACTAAAGGGACGTAAAGCGTTAATAACCGGCGGCGACTCTGGCATGGGCCGTGCCGCTGCAATTGCGTATGCCCGGGAAGGGGCCGATGTCGCAATTAACTACTTACCTGCCGAGGAATCGGATGCGGAGGAAGTTATCGCTTTGATGAAAAAAGAAGGCGTAAAAGCCGTTGCTATTCCGGGTGATTTGCGCGAAGAGGCATTCTGTCAGAAAATGGTTGCCGAGGCAGTGAGGCAATTGGGCGGATTGGATATTTTAATTAATAACGCTGCCAAACAAGCCACACAAAAGTCAATATTGGATGTTACTAATGAACAGTTTGACCAAACAATGAAGACGAATATTTATGCCCCGTTTTGGACAATAAAAGCCGCGCTGCCGCACTTAAAGCCAGGCTCGGTTATCATTGGAACTACATCAGAACAGGCGTATGATCCATCGCCCGATTTGTATGATTATGCGCAAACAAAAGCGGCTACGACAAGTTACGTAAAATCTTTAGCCAAGCAGTTAGCGTCTAAAGGTATACGGGTAAACGGTGTAGCACCCGGACCGATATGGACGCCATTACAGGTAAGCGGGGGCGCCACCATGGAAAAATTAAAACAGTTTGGCGCCCAAACGCCCATGGGCAGGCCGGGCCAGCCGGTTGAGTTGGCTTCTATTTACGTTCAATTGGCCGATCCTGCTGCAAGTTATGCAACAGGGCAGGTTTATGGCGCATCGGGCGGTGCTGGTAACCCATAACAACAAGCAACAATTATCTATTTACTTATATTAAACATAACAAACAATGGCAACTAAAACAGCAAAACCGGCAAAGACCGGTAAAATGGAAAACTCTGAATTTCATGAATTCTTTGTAGACGAATTAAAGGATATCTATTGGGCAGAAAAACACTTGGTGAAAGCGTTGCCGAAAATGAAAAAGGCCGCAACAAGTCCCGAACTGGCAGCTGCTTTTGACAAGCATACTGCAGAGACTCAAATGCACATCGAAACACTTGAAAAAGTATTTGAATTGCTTGAAGAGAAAGCAGTTGCTAAAAAGTGCGATGCTATGGAAGGCTTATTAGCAGAAGCTGATGGTATTATAACCGATACCGAAAAAGGCACCATGATTCGCGATGCCGGATTAATATTGGCTGCTCAGAAGGTAGAGCATTATGAGATAGCTACTTACGGTACTTTGCGTGTGTTTGCCGCTAATATGGGCCACGCAGAAGTTGCTGACTTACTGTCTCAAACTTTAGAAAACGAAAAGGCGACAGATGTTGCGCTTACTGAGCTGGCAGAAACAGCGATTAACGAGCAAGCTGTTGCTGAATAAGCAACTGAATTTTATAAAAAAGGGCGGCTCCATAAAGAGCCGCCCTTCTTGTTTATAATTTTTATTTAAAATTTAGCATAAACGCCATATATGATAAAGATTTTATCCCAAATTTGCAGGCATGACTGATTTGAACGAATATGAGTGCGAAATGCTGGATGCTGTGCTGGAAGCGTTTGGCGTACCTGATAGTCTAACCCGCTTGCAACTACTACAGTTATTCGACAATGACGAAGCTATGGCTTATGCCATGGTGCAAGCACTTGCCCGCGAAGGCCTGGTTGCCGAAGCAGGTAAGCCCGGCCATTACGAGTTGCCCGACAAGTTGGTACTGAAACCTAAAGGCGAAAAGTTTTTAAAAGAAGGCGGCTTTGCAAAGCGTTACCTAAGTGAACAATCGAAACCACAACAAGTAGGGGGCACCCTTGCCAAATTACAGCAGCAAAACATGCGCTTGCAAAACGAGAAACTGGCTTACCAAACAGAACTATTAGATTTAAAGAAAGCTGTCGAGAAAAAACAGGTTTTAATATACATTTTAAGCGCAGCGATCCTAGTCGGACTACTTTTGGGTTATTGGTTTGGTAACCGCAGTTAGTTGAGCATATACCGATATCTTTTAAAAAGAATCATCAACTAATTCTTTGTTAACAATAGCGCCGGTTAAATTACCGGTGTAGACAGCGTTAGCCACAGACCGCATCATCGCTGAGTTATCGCCGCAGGCAAAAATGCCTTTAACCGTAGTCTTTTGAAACTGATCGATTTTTATATAGCCCTGTTCTGTAAGCTCGCAACCTAATGTTTCTGGTATGTCCGTATGCTGTTTAAACGGTAATGCGGCATAAAGAGCTGTAACCTTTATAGTGCTTCCATCAGCAAAGATAACTCGGCTGATCTGCCCCTTTGTGTGCACCACTTCCTTTACCGGTTTTTCTATCACCGTTATACTATGATCGCGCAACTTTTGCCATTGCTCATCGTTAAACTCTGACGTGCCGGATGTTATAATGCTAAGGTTAGGGGTAAGGTTATTAATTAAACCGGCCAAGTGTATGGCACGCTCACCATTAGCCATAATTGCGGTTTCCTGTTGTTTAAATTCAAACCCATGGCAATACGGGCAATGTATAGCGGTAATGCCCCAGCACGCTGCGAAACCCGTAATGTCGGGCATTTGGTCGGCTATACCGGTAGCAAAGATTAATTTCTGGCCTTCGTAACTTTGGCCCGATTGTGTAATAACTTCAAATCCGTTACCGGTTTCGCGTCCGGTAATGACCAAATCAGTCACAAATGTTATGGTTGGATATTTTAGTACCTGCGCTTTGGCCTGACGGGCAATTTCAGCAGGCGCAGAACCATCGTGGGTGATGAAATTATGCGATTGTGGGGTTTGCCTGTTGCACGGCAGACCACTGTCGATGATCAACACAGTCCGTAAGGAACGGCCCAATGCCATCGCTGCGGACAAACCCGCATAACTACCGCCGATAATTATTACCTCAGCTTTTTTTATGTTATTCATAGATCGTATTTATTCGACAAATATAACGATCTGTCTTTTTATTGCAACAATGTTGCAATAAAAAGACATTAGTCAGATTAATAGAAAAGGCCGTTTTTTCGGGCGGCCATCCTGGTAGTGTGCAAAACTTCTTTTTGCAGGCGATTGTCAATGCCCTATTTTTAGGGGCTATTTAAACCCCGTTTGTGCTATGAAAGTAATTATCGCAGAAAAACCATCGGTAGGCCGCGAGATTGCTAAGGTATTTGGCGCTACAACTAAACATGATGGGTATATTGAAGGTAAAGGATACACCTTTACCTGGGCTTTTGGCCACCTTTTGCAGTTGGCTGCTCCGCAAGAGTATGGTTATTACGGTTGGAACGTACAGAATTTGCCTATGTTGCCCGCTAAGTTCAAACTGTCGGTACGCAAATCAAACGGAAAAGAAGATGCTGGCGCTCGCAAACAGTTGGATGTTATTGCTAAGCTTTTTGATGAAGCTACGGAGATTGTAGTTGCAACAGATGCCGGGCGGGAGGGTGAATTGATATTTCGCTATATTTATTATTTTCTCAAATGTAAAAAGCCTTTCAAAAGGCTTTGGATCTCGTCTCAAACAGATTCCGCTATTAAGGACGGATTCCGCAACCTTAAGCCTGGGACCGATTACGATACTTTATTCAATTCGGCACATTGCCGCTCACAAAGTGACTGGCTGGTGGGGATGAACGCTACACAAGCTTTAAGCCTTGCCTCGGGTAACAAAGGCGTGTTGTCATTAGGGCGCGTTCAGACCCCCACTTTGGCAATGATCTGTGCACGCTATCTCGAAAATAAGAACTTTGTGCCGCAGCTATTTTACCAGGTGGTTATCCAGCCTGTGAAAGATGAACAGGCATTTAAAGCCGTATCCGAAAAGAACTATAAAACCCGCGAGGAAGCAGAGGCAATACTTGCTTTGGTAACAACCACCGCCAAGGTTGCATCTGTTGAAGCTAAACCCCGTAAAGAACCGCCACCATTGCTGCATGATCTGAGTAGCTTACAGCAGGAAGCCAATAAACGCAAAGGCTTTACGGCCGACCAAACGCTTGGTCTATTGCAAAATTTATACGAAGGTAAATTGGTAACCTATCCGCGTACAGGCAGCCGTTATATTGGCGATGACGTATTTGCAGAGGTGCCCGGCCTGATCAGTAAACTTAAAGAACACCCTGATTTCGGCAAGCAAGCCACTGTATTGAGCGCGGCTAAATTAAATAAGCGGAGTGTTAATGCCAAAAAGGTGACCGATCACCATGCGATACTGACAACCGGTGAAAAACCGTACCAATTGGGGCCGGATCAGCAAGCTATTTATGACATGGTTGCAGGCCGAATGTTGGAAGCTTTCCACGTCGATTGTTTAAAAGAGGTTACCAGGATCGTACTTACATCGGGCTCAAAATTTACCGCCAGCGGTACTGTTATACAAACACCGGGTTGGCGCGCGGTATTTAACGATAAAGATGAAGAGAAAAAGGACGAAGAAAACGCTACGCTCCCCAAGGTGACAGCAGGTGAAGATTTGGTAATTAGTAGCAGCGGCGTGTTAGAAAAACAAACGAAGCCCAAACCACTATACAACGAAGCTAGTTTGCTGAAAGCACTTGAAACCGCCGGTAAAGAGATAGAGGATGAGGAGTTGCGCGAAGCAATGAAAGAAAGCGGCCTGGGTACACCCGCAACCCGTGCCAATATCATAGAGACGCTGCTTACGCGGAAATATATCCTCCGCGAGAAAAAAAACCTTGTACCAACTGAAACAGGCCTGGCTGTCTATGAAATTGTAAAACACCAACGGATAGCCCAGGCAGAACTTACCGGGAACTGGGAAAAACGCCTGGAACAAATACGTTCCGGCGCCTCTGTGACTGAGTTTCAGGAAGAGATTAAAAGCTATACCCGCGAGATCACCCGCGAGTTATTGCAATCGGGCAAAAGTTTGGTGGTAAGTACTTAAACACTATCGCCAATCCAGCCCGGGAGCAACGTGGGTTAAAATAGAAGATAGTACGTGTATGTTGTAATCAACCCCTAAGGTATTGGGTATGGTTAAAAGTATGGTGTCTGCTTCTTGTATAGCTTCATCATTAGCTAACTCTTTTATAAGTTGGTCTGGTTCTGCTGCATAACTTTTGCCAAAGACGGCGCGTTTGTCAGCCTCTATGTAACCAAACTTATCAGATCCGTTAGCTTGTTGTCCAAATAAATACCGGTCTTCATCATTAACTAAGGCAAAGATGGACCGGCTTACAGAAACCCGCGGTTCGCGCTGATGCCCGGCTTTTTTCCATGCCTCCTTGTATAGTCTGATTTGTTCGGCCTGCTGTACGTGGAACGGTTTGCCGCTTTCGTCAAACTTCAGCGTAGAGCTTTGCAGATGCATGCCGTTTTCTGCAGCCCAAACTGCTGTAGCGTTAGATGCTGCGCCCCACCATATTCTATCGCGCAGGCCTTTAGCATAAGGTTCTAAACGTAACAAACCCGGCGGATTAGGGAACATTGGATAGGGGTTAGGCGTGGCAAATCCTTCACCGTTTAACCTTTCTAAAAATTGCATCGCTTTGTTACGGCCCATTTCAGCGTCAGTTTCACCTTCGCCCGGTTCGTAGCCAAAGTGGCGCCAGCCTTCTATCACTTGTTCGGGTGATCCTCTACTGATACCCAGTTGCAATCGCCCACCCGATATGAGGTCGGCTGCCCCGGCATCCTCAACCATATATAGCGGGTTTTCGTACCGCATATCAATTACGCCGGTGCCAATTTCTATCTTACTTGTTTTAGCGCCTATTGCCGCTAGCAAAGGAAAAGGCGACGCCAATTGAGCGGCAAAATGGTGCACTCTAAAGTATGCGCCGTCAACCCCTATTTCTTCGGCAGCAACAGCCAGGTCAATAGATTGCAGCAGCGTATCAGCCGCGGTGCGGGTTTTATAAGCGGGATGATCAGACCAATGACCGAATGATAGAAAACCTATCTTTTTCATAAGTTATTAGTTAGAGATATAGGTGCAAAGATACTAACTAACCTTGCTGGATAAGTAAGGCGTGGCGCTTTGAAACGGATATGGCTTTGAATAGACAAAACTGACTATTATATATGGGCAATTATTAAAAATATGCTTAAGCCCCATCTAATATCCTTAAATTGTGCCTGACATGAAATTATCAGAAAACACTGCAGACGCTCTTCGCAATACGTTAACTGTATTGCTGCCGCTGTTGTTGCTTTATAGTAAGTTGCCGCAAATGGCAGTTGGTATGTCTGTGGGCGCTTTGTTGATTAGTTTGACTGATTTGCCGGGTAACCGCAGAGCGAAAACACGCAGTGCCCTGCAATGTATATCTATTTTCTTTTTGGTGACCCTGGTTTTCTCGGCCAGTTTACATAGCACAGTGTTAACAGGTATTGTCTTAGTAGCGCTTACATTTATTTTATCTATGCTATCGGCTTTAGGGGGGCGGTCGACAGCTGCCGGAATGATGGGGGTGGCATTGATGGTTTTTTTGTTAGGTCTGCGCCCGGCAGAACCGTGGGCATTTAGCGCATACATTATGCTGGGTGGTTTGTGGTTTTACGGAGTAGTTTTAGTGCAGGTGTTTTTGTTTCCGTTCCGGTCATTGCGACAGGCATTACGCGAAGCATTATTCGCCATAGGCCGTTTTTTAGAGGCCAAGGCAGCTTGTTATGATATAAAAGTGCCATTGGATGAAGGCTACAGCAGAACGATTGCGCTGCATTTACGGGTGTCCGAGAAACAGGAATTGGTGCGCCAGTTATTGATCAGCGATAAGGTAGCCATACGTAAAGGCGGAACCAAGATAGAGACTTTAAGCAGCCGGGCAATGCTCGTAATGTCATTATATGAGCAGGTTACGGCAATGCATTATGATTATGCAGTAGTACGTGAACGGCTTGGCAGTACCGGCGCCTTAGACATTAGCGGAGAATTAATTGTCTATCTGTCAAAAAAAGCTAAGGGCGACGCTATAGCTGATAACAAATTTTCGGCGCTTTTAATGCAGCTTGAACAGCAAGCTGATAACATGGGTAAACAAGATGCACCAATAATTCGTGGTATTGCAAAAAATGTGACGGCTATAAATTTAACCCTCGACCAAATAGGCAATACTGGCGTTAGGCAAGCAGTGAATGTACCACAGGATGCTGAGGCTTTTTTGCCTGATAGCGGAAATTACCGGGAGAAACTGAAATCTCAACTGCGTTTTAGCTCGCCGGTGTTACGCTTTGCAATGCGAATTTCCGTGTTATTAGCTATTGGGTACGCAGCAGTACATCTATTTGCTGACGATAATTATAGTTATTGGTTATTGCTCACCGTTGTTATCGTTGCGCGTCCTCGGTTGGCGGTAACCTGGCAGCGCAACAAAGAAAGGCTTATCGGCACGTTTATCGGCGTGTTAATAGCGGGATTAGCACTTTGGTGGCTGCCAAATACTGTGGCCCTGCTGGCGTTAGCCGCTTTAGGATTATTTGGCTTTTTTGCGTGGAATAGGCCGCGTTACGGCTGGAGCGTATCCGCAATAACCGTCTGCGTGCTGCTAAGCCTAAGTGTTTACAGGGGCGAGGTGTTATTACTGATATCGGCCAGGGTATGGTATTCTTTATGGGGTTGTGCGCTGGCGGTACTGGGTGTTTTTGTATTTCCGATATGGAGCCATGCGGGTTTGGAAGCTTTGGTCGTACAAGCGGTAAAGGCCAATAGAGACTTTTTGCAGACAGTGTCAAAGCAAAGGCCGGTTAATGAAGTTTGGTTAGCGCGCAAAAATGCGCATGTAAAGCTAGCACATTTGTCTGAGGGTTTGGGATTTGCGGGCCTGGAACCCACCAAAGGCGACCTGAGCCGTTTGCTGCATATTCAAGTGCTCAATTACAGAATAAACGCGGTAATAATTTCGCTTTTTTTATCCGGGCGGCTTTTAGATACGGAAAATATAACCAGTGCACTAAATAACTTAGATAATTTTATTGCGAACAAAATTACTGACGAGCCGGTAAAACATACTGGCTTTTTAAAAGGCGCGCAGTTGCTAGAGATGCTTTCGCGGCAGTTGTCAGCACATTCATTTTAGACCTGCAACTTCTCGTTGATGTAAGGGTGGGTTTATTGAGGACTTATATTAGTCAATGTCATAATGCCGTTAAAACAGAAAAAGGCTACCTTATTAAGGTAGCCTTTTTATTTAAGCGGAGAGCGATGGATTCGAACCATACTAAATTAGGTTTTGTAAATCAATTAGTTATCATGTTTTAAATTTCATTGCCACGCTGTTGCCACGGCAATAAAAAACGGTAATAATCAAAACATTTACTCCACCTGTCTATAATAGCAATTATCATTTTGCAGCAGCAGCCACCTCCCTATAACTGTAAATCGTTCTATTTAAAGATATGGAAATCCGTGGTTTTATATCATAACTGTTAGCTTAATTGGTCTCCCCCCGTCCAAACGTGCTTAGAGAGAGTGTAAATGTTGCGAAATATTAAAACAAGATAATTTTCGCGGATTACTGAATCTTTTTAAATTATTACAAAATCCCGATCGTTTTGCGACGCTCATTCGTCAAAAGATAAAAAACGGATAAAAATGGAAAGTTTAAAAGACAAAATTGCGGTTGTATTTGCTGCATCTGGCGAAATTGCCGGAGCAGTAGGCAGATCATTCGCTCAACACGGGGCAAAGGTTTACATAACGGCAATTAACCTAAATTCAGTAAAAGCATTGGCTAAGGAGATCGAAGCCAACGGTGGACGTGCCGAAGCGGGAAAAGTTGACGCTTTGAACGAAAGGGAGATTGACAACTATTTAAAAATGGTGGTTGCTGAGAACGGGAAACTGGATATGGTATTTAATGGTATCGGTAGTTATTACAGAGATGCGGGTAGCGGCACACCGACGACAATGGCCACTTTCGAGCAATTTATGAATCCTTTACAAAGGATCTGTGGCTCGCAGTTCCTTACCTCGAGGGTCGCCGCCAGGTATATGATCCAATCCGGATCTGAAGGCACCATTTTACTATTAACAGCATCTATGAGCAGGACTAAGACCCCTAATATGGCAGGGTTCGCATCCGCCTGCGCGGCCGTAGAAGGGTTAACGAGAGTAATAGCTGCAGAGTTTGGCCAGCATGGCATCAAGGCGATCTGCATTTGCTCGGGCGCTATAATGGAAACCAGAAAAATTCAGGGAATGATCAATGATTTTTCTGATTCGCAGGTATTCCCCGTGAAGAAATGGCTAAGAACTACACAAGATTTGATATTCTTAAATCAGGGCCTACATTGAAACAATTAGGCGAGACGGCTGCCTTTTTGGTTTCGGAAAACGGGGTAGTATTCAATAGTCATGTTGTTGATGTTGACAACGGCAAACTGAACTTATTATAATATATTTATTGGATTGTGGCTTTTTTGATGTCTGCAATCCGCTTTATTAACTAATATAAAATTGATTAAATGGAAAGAGAAGGAATACTTAAAAATGCTTTGGCTGGCGATATTAATTCGTTTCAAACACTATTTGCCGAATTTCAAAACCAATTGAAAACTTACCTTTACAGGTTATTCGCCGATCGGAATGAAGTGGATGATCTAACACACGATACTTTTATCAGGGCATTTGATAAGATGTCCACCTTCAATCAGGAGTCTTCGCTCAAAACCTGGGTTTTTAAAATAGCGACCAACCTGGCCTACGACCGTTTAAGAAAGCTGAAAAGATGGCCGGCCGATGCTCAGGACCAGGGCGGGGCGCTAGCGATTGGTTCTACAGACATCCAACAAGCCTTTGGAATTGTTAGCCAGACCTCTAATGCCGGGGCCTATGAAATGAAGGAGCATATCGATTTTTGTTTCACATGTATCTCAAAAACCTTACCCATAGAAAACCAGGTAGCGCTGATCTTAAAAGATATTTACGATTTTCAAACCAAAGAAATTTGCCTCATTCTGGAGAAGACAGAAAGTGTTGTAAAACACTTGCTGAACTCATCCAGAGATACATTGACCACTGTTTTTGACAACAGATGTGCTTTGGTGAACAAAAATGGTGTTTGCGATCAGTGCAGCCAATTGAATGGCATTTTCAACCCCAAACAAGATCAACTGGAAGAGCGAATGAAACTGGAATTGGTTAAAGAGTCAACTAAATTCAACAGGGAGGAGCTTTTTACCTTACGGACAAAATTAGTTAAAGCCATTGACCCGTTGCATAGTTCAGGCGCGGACCTTCAGGATATTATTATGAGATGCACCAGGACAGCAATTGGTGATGTCGCTCATTTCGCTGAGGATCGTCCAACTGGCTAAAGGTCAGCTTATTATATTTTTTACAATAATCATTAAATCAAGTCATTATGAAAATTATTATAACAACATTGCTGCTATTAATTACAGGGGCTGTTTCTGCCCAATCAAAACAAGAAGTACAAGTTCTCGAATTATCGAAGACCATTTTCAAATGGGATATTGCAAACCAGGTCGACTCACTTGCTAACATCTATGATCAAAAATTTATGGTGGTCAGTGTTACAGGCGATATTCAAAAGAAAGAGCAATTTCTTACAACTTTAAGAAGCGGAGGCTTTGTACATAATAGTATTGACATTGAAGAAAGTGCAGCTACCGTCGAAAATGGCACAGCTACCGTTGTTGGCAAAGGAAAATTTGCTGTCACTATCTCCGGTAATAAAATGAGTCTGCACCTGTCTTATATTGAGGTTTTAACAAAACACGCTAAAGGCTGGAAGTTACTTGCAATTCATTTCAGTGTAATCCCCAATTAAGGGTAACCAAACGATTCGATAATTTACTATAGCTATGGAAACTATTGAAAGTAGCGTATCAATGCCATCAACAAAAATGGATGACTTAGATTTTTTTATCGGCACATTTAAGGGTAGTGGAAATACAGAATCAACTATGATGAGTGCCCGCCGTCCCATAAACCGAACAGTAACCGGCCACATTGACTTAGGTGGGTTTTGGTACGAATGACGCTATAGAGTTTTGCGATTATTTGCGGTTTTGGCAGCGTGTAAAAGAAAAAGCCCCTTAATTTCGCAATTAAGGGGCTTTTGACCTTTTTGTTAATGTCATCAGCGGAGAGCTAGGGTTCAGAACCATGGCTCTTATATGCTAATTGTCAGTAGGTTACATTTTAAAAAGTTCCTTACTCTACGAATGACGCAAATAGCAAGTTTACTCTAATTGTTAAGTCAAATATACACCACTTCTTTTTAAATTAAAAGCCTTATATCAACTAAAATAATAACTAAATAATAGCAAATAAGTAAAGGTACAGTAGGGTGGAGGTGATATCAGTATTGGCACATCGGTAGTGCAGCCGTTGCTTCCGAAGCCATCGTCAGCAACTTTGAAAATACCAACTATCGTATTTAGGCTTAATACAATTATCTTTGGTATATGAATTTATTCGGTAATATTCTTGAACAAGAAGTACAATCCAACAGCCAGCGAAAAATGCTGCTTGCGGGAACGGTGATGATGCAATCCAATAGTTACGTCCGTTCCATTCCGGTAGTGCTCTCGGGCAGTATGCGGGTGATGCGGGAAGATGACGACGGCCGGGAGGTTTTGCTTTATTATATTAAACCCGGAGAAAGCTGTATTATGTCATTCTTAGCAGGGATACATGAAGATACAAGTAAAGTAAAATTAGTTGTTGAGGAGGATTCAGAAGTGTTGATGATCCCGGTAGCAAAGGCCAGCGAATGGGTGAAAGTTTATCCGGAATGGGCTGACTTTATCTTTAAACTTTATCATAAACGTTTTGAAGAATTACTTGATGTGATTAATGCCGTTGCATTCCAGAAATTAGACGACCGCATCGTTAGCTTGTTGAAGAGAAAGGCGAGCGTTTACCAATCCAACGAACTCAGTATTACCCATCAGCAACTTGCTGAAGAATTAGGCACGACCCGGGAAGTGATCTCCAGGCTATTAAAACAGATGGAGAAACAACAAATGGTGACCTTGTCCCGGAATAAAATCACTTTAAATTCCGCTCTGTAACATAGGTCACCAACTTTCGGTTCGTGCATCGGTACATTTGTTCCATAATAGTAATGTTTTGGAAATAGTAGGATACGCAGCTTCAGTTTTAATTGGTTTGTCATTAGGCTTGATAGGTGGTGGCGGTTCTATTTTAACAGTTCCTATTTTAGTTTATTTTTTTGTTATTGATCCTGTACTTGCCACCACCTATTCTTTGTTTGTTGTCGGGCTAACTAGTTCTGTAGGTGCCATCAGCCATTATCAAAAAGGAAATGTAGATACTAAAATTGCCTTGGTATTTGGTCTTCCGTCATTAATCGCGGTATTTGTCATGCGTAAATGGGTTATGCCTGCCATGCCACACCATATATTAACAATAGGGCATTTTGAATTGACGAAAAGTGTTTTGTTGATGCTGGTATTTGCCGCTTTAATGCTTTGTGCATCAATATCGATGATCCGTAAGAAAAAAACAGCACCTGACTGCCAGCATCACACAAATTACTTAAAATTAGTCCTTCAAAGCTTAGTAGTAGGCATCGTTACCGGATTTGTTGGTGTAGGCGGCGGATTTCTCATCATCCCATCTTTAGTATTATTTGCAGGGCTGCCAATGAAAAAAGCAATGGGTACTTCACTGATGGTGATGACGATCAGTTCACTATTAGGCGTTCTGGGCGATGTATCAAGGCATGCTGCTATCGATTATTCGTTCTTAATACTGTTTTCTGCCTTTGCTGTTGGTGGGATCATTGCAGGAAGCTATCTCACTAAATATATAAATGATGCTAAACTAAAGCCTGCTTTTGGTTGGTTCGTACTGATCATGGGAATTTTTGTACTGGTAAGCACTTTGACTAAATAATATGGAAATCATTAAACAACCCTGGCCCTGGTATATCGCAGGCCCGCTGATTGGACTGGTAGTCCCTGCCTTGCTAATATTAGGGAATAAAGCGTTCGGTATATCTTCTTCGCTTCGCCACATTTGCGCGGCATGTGTTCCTGCAAATATTTCCTTTTTTAAATACAACTGGAAAAAAGAAAGCTGGAACTTGTTTTTTGCAGCTGGCATTATAGCAGGTGGTTTTATAGCAACATACTTATTATCAGTACCAGGTTCAGTCAACCTCAACCCACAAACCGTTGCCACCTTACAACATCAAGGCGTGAAAGATTTTAGCGGCTTGTTGCCGGGCGATATTTTCAGCTTTAGTCAGTTATTTACCTTAAGGGGGTTTGTGTTTATCGTACTAGGTGGCTTCCTGATAGGTTTTGGCACCCGCTATGCCGGTGGTTGTACATCCGGCCATGCCATTATGGGTATATCCTCGCTGCAATGGCCATCATTAGTAGCCACCTGTTGTTTTATGATCGGGGGCTTTATCATGACCTGGCTTATCTTACCTTATCTATTACAGTTATGAAGAATATTAAATTTTTGATCGTCGGCCTTTTATTCGGTATCGTGCTGGTCAAGTCTCAGGTGGTTTCCTGGTTTCGCATCCAGGAGATGTTTCGCTTACAGGCATTTCATATGTATGGGGTGATTGGCAGCGCTATCATTGTCGGGATGATCTCCGTTTGGCTGATCAAACGTTTCGGACTTAAAACAATCAGCCAGGAACCTATTGTGATCCCCAAAAAAAAATTCCATTGGGGCAATGTATACGGCGGGTTGATCTTTGGATTAGGCTGGGCCATTACCGGGGCTTGTCCCGGCCCCTTATTTGCACAGATCGGCGGCGGATTTTTGGTGATTATCGTCACCCTATTTAGTGCCATCGCTGGAACATGGGTATATGGTTTATTACGTGAAAGACTACCTCATTGAGTTATGAAAATAGAACAATTTGAAGACAAAGGACTGGCGCATTATTCGTATGCGATCCTGAGCGAATGCGAAAGTAAAATAGTACTGATCGACCCGGCGAGAGATATTGCGCCCTATCTTTCTTATGCTGAAAAAAATGAAGCTACAATCATTGGCGTGATCGAAACACATCCTCATGCCGATTTTGTAAGCGGCCATTTGGAGCTGCATCAAACTACCAGGGCTATCATTTATTGCTCTAAACTATTAGGTGCTGAATATCCGCATCAAACATTTGATGATGGAGAGGTATTGGAATTCGGTAAGATCAAGCTTAAAGCCTTAAACACACCAGGTCATTCACCGGATAGTATATGTATCGTACTGGAGCATAAAGGAGTGGACAAAGCGGTGTTTACAGGTGATACCTTATTTATCGGTGATTGCGGCAGACCGGACCTTCGGGAACAGGCAGGTAACATTACCTCCAAGCGCGAGGAACTGGCCAGGCAAATGTATTATTCGCTACGTGAAAAGCTACTGGTATTAGCTAACGAAGTATCGGTTTATCCGGCGCATGGCGCAGGTACTTTGTGCGGTAAGGCCCTAAGTGACGCCAGCCGCAGCACCATAGGTGCTGAACGGGTGAGCAATTGGTCTTTACAGGAAATGAGCGAAGTGCAATTCATTCAGGCCTTATTGGAAGATCAACCTTTCATGCCAAAATATTTTGAATATGATGTCGCCGTAAACAAACGTGGTGCAGCCGCGCTGCAAGGCTCATTAGCGAACGTTCCCATAGGGAAACCGGCTAAGATCAATGGCCAGCTTTTTATCGTCGACACTCGTCCTGAGCAGGATTTTAAGAAAGGCCACTTGCCCGGCTCGATTAATATCCAGAGCGACGGTAAGTTTGAAACGTGGCTCGGAAGTATTATCGGTCCCGAGGAAGCGTTTTACCTTGTCGCTGCAAGTGATGAAATGTTGAAGCAACTGGTCAGTAAAGCGGCCAAGATCGGTTATGAAATATTTATAGAAGCAGCTTTTGTTATTGAAGCAGGTAGTGAACAAACAGAGCCGTTAGATTTGGGCAACTTCATGTCGGCCTCAACTCAATACACTGTAGTCGATATCCGAAACGCATCTGAAGTTCAAGCGCAGCCTGTTTTTACTGAAGCGATTAATATACCATTACCTGAACTTAGGGAGCGCATATTGGAAATCCCATTTAATAAACCAATTGTAGTACATTGTGCCGGCGGTTACCGCAGCGCGGCTGGCAGCAGCATCATTGGAAACGCATTGCGGTTTAAAACCAAGGTGTATGACCTGGGAGAGTCCATCAGGCAATTTATACTAGCATGAGCAAATCTTCAATATTTAGCAGCATGAAAAATTGGTTGACGGTTCGTAACTTACTCAACGGGTTGTTTTTTACTGCGCTGTTACTGGTGCTTTTTAATCCGGCAGCAAAGGTGCTGGTGATACGAGGTTTGATGAAGATTGGACTGTTCCAGCCGGGGGTAACTACCACCAGGAATCCAGCAGTACCCGATATCAGCTTTATAGATAGTAAAGGCAAAACGATCAGTCTTTCCACGCTAAAAGGGAAAGTGGTTTTTATTAATTTCTGGGCCACTTGGTGCCCGCCATGCATAGCGGAAATGACATCGATCAATGATTTACACCAACAGTTCAAAGCGGATCAAAACATTATTTTTCTAATGGTAGACGCAGACCATGCCTTTAATAAGTCTGTACCATTTATGGAGAAGCATCAATATGGCCTTTCTGTTTATGCCGCCACCAGTAACGTTCCGGCTAGTATATACAACGGCTCGCTCCCGACAACGGTGATATTGGATAAGGAAGGACGGTTGGTTTTTCATCATGAGGGTGCCGCTGATTATACCAATTCAAAATTTATAAATTACTTGACAATGCTAGCAGCCAACAACTGATCCTATGATAGCAAAGAAAGAACACTGGGAAAACGTTTATGAACAGAAACTACTTACAGAAGTAAGCTGGTATGAAGAAAGACCTGAAGCGTCCCTAAACCTTATCGCAGACTTGAATTTACCAAAAAATTCAGCGATAATCGATATTGGCGGCGGTGACAGTTTTTTGGTGGATCATTTATTAGCACTGGGATATACCAATATTTCCGTACTTGATATTTCTGCCAAAGCGATCGAAAGAGCCAAACTCCGGTTGGCGAACAAAGCACAACAGGTTGAATGGATCGTTAGCGATGTATTAGATTTCAAACCTGCAAAAGTCTATGATCTGTGGCATGACCGGGCGGCTTTCCATTTCCTCACTGACACTAAAGATGTGCGAAGCTATCTGGACAAAGTAAACCTGTCGCTGAAAACCGGCACTTTTGCGGTGATCGCTACCTTCGCCGAAGATGGTCCGGAAAAGTGTAGCGGCTTAGCTGTCCGGCCATATTCCGAAAAAGGCTTGGGCGAGTTATTCAGCATGTATTTTGAAAAGCAGCAATGTTTTCACACCACCCATCTTACACCATTCCAAATCATTCAAAAATTCATTTATTGCAGCTTTACACGAAAATGATGCGTAAATTTTGTTATCGAACACCAAAGCTTGTTGTAAAAAATCCTGCCGGGATACCTGAGCTGCTTTAAATAGGTTGTTCATCTAGCCTGAAGCAACTATGCAGAAAGCTGACCAGAGACGACACTATGCCTGTTCTTTAGATAGGCCTTGAATGATGCGTAAATTTAGTAGTGCTAATCGTTAGTTCAGCTTGATCGAGAAAAAGCGATAAGTCCACCAAATTATATAAATATTCTCTCGAATCCTGTAAAATTCAAAGTCTAAACCGTCCGTAAATTTGTGCTGTTAAACAAAAGACATGGCAGCACTACAATTACAAACCCTTACTTTTCCCGTTACCGGCATGACCTGCGCCGCTTGCGCCTCCAGTGTAGAATCTATGATCGGCGCGCAAAAAGGCGTTGAAAAGGCAGAGGTAAATTACGCCACGCAGTCCGTTAAGGTTGCCTTTCATCCGGAAATTATTCAGCCTGTCAGTTTACAGCAATCGGTTCAATCTGTCGGTTATGATCTGATCATTGATACGGTAAACGGAAAAGAAAAACAAGCAGCGGCACAACAGAGCCATTACCAGCAGTTGAAGAGAAATATTACCTGGGCCATTATTTTAACTGTTCCCGTGGTAATGATCGGGATGGTATTTATGGACATCCCTTATGCCAATTATATCATGATGGTATTAACCGCTCCGGTGCTTTTCATAGCGGGCAAAAACTTTTTCATCAATGCCTGGAAGCAAGCCCGACATGGCCGGGCCAACATGGATACGCTGGTCGCCATGAGTACTGGTATAGCCTTTTTATTCAGTGTTTTCAATACCTTTTATCCTGAGTTCTGGCACCGGCAAGGCTTGCACCCGCATGTTTATTTTGAAGCAGCTTCGGTGGTGATCATTTTTATCATGCTCGGGAAGCTATTGGAAGAAAAAGCCAAATCAAACACTTCATCTGCGATCAAGAAATTAATAGGTCTGCAACCCAAAACAGTACTGCTGATCACCACGCAGGGAGAGATCGAAACCGCTATCGCAGATGTGCAGATCGGTGACCAATTGTTAGTTCGTCCGGGTGATAAGATCCCTGTAGACGGTGTGGTCTATCAAGGCAATTCTTTTGTAGATGAAAGCATGATCAGCGGTGAACCCGTCGCGGTTGAGAAAAAAGTCGGTGATCCCGTTTTTTCAGGTACCTTAAACCAAAAAGGCAGTTTTCGATTCAAAGCGGAAAAAGTAGGCAGCGGTACCATGCTGGCCCAGATTATCCAATTAGTGCAGGATGCGCAAGGCTCTAAAGCGCCGGTACAGAAATTGGTGGATAAGATCGCTGGCATTTTTGTACCCATCGTGATGCTGATCGCCTTATTAAGTTTAGGGGCATGGCTGTTTTTCGGCGGTCAACATGCCTTAACACAAGGCTTACTGGCAATGGTTACCGTGCTGGTTATCGCCTGTCCCTGCTCTTTAGGGCTGGCTACGCCTACGGCTATAATGGTGGGTATTGGTAAGGGTGCCGAAAATGGCATTTTAATTAAGGATGCAGAAGGTTTAGAAATAGGCCATAAGGTCAACACGGTGGTTTTAGATAAAACCGGCACCATCACACAGGGAAAACCCATAGTTACAGACCTGCATTGGGCAAAGTCACTTCCTATTGATCAAAGTCAATTACAGGCATTATTTTTAGCGGTAGAACAACAATCTGAACATCCTTTAGCTGATGCCATAGTAGCTTACCTTAAACGCAGCCATGAAGCTTTGGTAAAAGTAACCTCTTTTAATAGTTTAACTGGGCGCGGCGTTGAGGCAAATTATGACGGCCAAATTTATTTTGCAGGAAGCCATAAACTGATCGAAGAAAGAAATATAATCGTACCCGAAGATTTGAAAACTTCTATCAGCACCTATTTAAATCAGGCAAAAACGGTGATCTATTTCGCCAATCAAACGCAGGTACTGGCAATTGCAGCTATCACTGACCCGATAAAGACAGGTTCAGCAGCGGCAGTAAGCCAATTAAAAAAACAGGGAATCGAGGTATATATGTTGACAGGCGATAATGCGCAAACCGCAGCTGCTATAGCAAAAGAAGCGGGTATTGATCATTTTAAGGCCGATACCATGCCATCAGACAAAGCAGATTTTGTGAAACGACTACAAAGCCAGGGAAAAATCGTAGCCATGATCGGTGACGGCATCAATGATAGCCAGGCATTGGCTCAGGCAGATGTAAGCATAGCGATGGGGAAAGGTTCTGATATCGCGATGGACGTAGCCAAGATCACCTTGGTTTCGTCAGACCTTCAGCAAGTGCCCAAAGCATTAAGGCTTTCCAAACTCACGGTTCGTACGATACGTCAAAACCTGTTCTGGGCATTTATATATAACCTGATCGGTATACCTATTGCCGCGGGTGTTTTATACCCTGTTAATGGGTTCTTACTCAACCCGATGATCGCAGGCGCAGCAATGGCATTAAGCTCGGTATCGGTGGTCAGTAATAGCCTTCGGCTAAAATTTTCAAAACTTAACCTTTAATTTTTAAATCATAAACAAACATGGAAACTTTAAAATTCAAAACCAATATCAAATGTGGCGGTTGTATTGCAGCCGTTACCCCAACTCTAAATACTTTAGACGGCGTAGCCAAATGGGATGTAGATACCGCAAACCCGGATAAGATCCTTACAGTAGAATTGAACGAAGGGTTGACAGCGAGCGAGGTTATCAGCGCTTTAAAAAGCAAAGGATACAACGCTGAAAAAATTTAACTGTATTTTCGTTCAAATAAATAGATGATCCTGCATATCAAAAATATGGTTTGTGACCGCTGCATTATGGTGGTCAGGCAACAGTTGCAAAATATTGGGCTGGACGTTGGCGAAGTCAATTTAGGCACCGCCATCGTTCAGCCTGAGCCGAGCAATGAACAATTGAGCCTAATCTCATCACAACTTAAATTGCTGGGCTTTGAATTGCTGGACAATGAAAAGGATCAAATGGTGGAACGGATTAAAAGTCTGGTCATTGAAAAGGTACATTATAGTGACCTGGCCGATTCCCATTTGAATTTCTCGCAGTATATTTCCGAGGGTCTGAATAAGGATTATGCTTACCTCAGCCGGATGTTCTCCGATGCGGAAGATACGACTATTGAAAAGTTTATTATCCAGCAAAAGATCGAAAAAGTAAAAGAACTGCTGGAATACGGGCAATTAAATTTAAACGAGATCACCTGGAAGATGGGTTACAGCAGCAGCGCGCATTTATCTGCACAATTTAAAACGATAACCGGTTTAACGCCCAGCCAATTTAAAGCTTCAGGGAAAATGAGCAGAAAAGCTATTGATAAAATTTGATTCAACTCAAAACAAATTAATAAGGCATCAGGTTCAATAATAAAGCTTTAACCATGGAAAAAGGGAATTACAAAATATTTGTTTGGATGCTGGTCTTGTCATTTATCATCATGTACGGAGTGATGTTTTTAAATGTTGATCAAGCCGATCATATTTATTTAAGCATGACCCGACTGTACATGACTTTAATGATGGTAGCCGCCATGGCCTTATTGATGTTAACGATGATGCGGATGATGTATAAAAACCGTAAGCTGAATATTATTATTACGCTATCAAGCATAGCAGTTTTCATTCTTTGCCTTGTCGGAGTTCGAACCCAAACCTTTGTTGGAGATGTGCAATATATGAAAGGGATGATCCCACACCATTCTATTGCTATCATGACCAGTAAAAACGCGAATATTAAAGACCCGGAAGTGAGAAAACTTGCCGATGGGATCATCGCAGCCCAGGAGAAGGAGATCGCCCAAATGAAAAAAATATTGATACGGTTGGATAAATAATGACTAAAGGATATAAATTTAAAACGGAATTATATAAAACTTTTTATAGCCTTATTGCTTAAGTTTGCATTGAAGATGAAAAGTAAAGCGCTTTTATTATTATTCATATTCCTGCTAAACACCGTTACCGGGTTTGCTTGCTCTATACGTATGTCTATTCATGAACAGGAGGAAACTACAGAACACCATGATACAAGTGCTGAAGTTACCGATCATCACCACAATGGCGATGAAGCTACCGAACATCATCATGAACATCGCAAATTATCCCAGCCTTTGGTTCATGGAGAACCATTATTGAATCAACCCGCTATCTCTAATAACGATCCATGTTGTCAGGGAACGGTTAACAATTTTAATACCTTAGCCAAGGTAACTCCACAGTCAAGCCACATTATTTTACTGGCACCCTTTACTTACATTTGTACTTGTCACCAATTCCATTTAAAGCCCATTTCGGTTAGTCAAACCAATCGATTCGTATCGATTGACGGACGACGACGGCCTCCCACATATCCTATCCGTATCGCGCTGCAAAGCTTTCAGATTTGATTAATTAATAGATCACCAGAACTATATGGCTCTGCCATGTTCCAATTTTCCTATTACATTAATAATTAATTCAGATCATGAAAAAGATATTTTTATTGGTTGTCCTGATGGCAACTGTTTCTACCCAACTACTTTTTGCGCAGGATACTAAGTCAACCTCGCTTGCACCTTTATTGGCATCTTATTACGATATTAAAGATGCTTTGATCAAATCAAACAGTGCCGATGCTGCTACCCATGCCGGAGATTTTTTAAAAGCGGTTAACGGCGTGGATATGAAATCGCTTGCCGCAGCAGATATGTCCACTTTTATGGCCGCACAAGAAAAGTTGGCGTTCGATGCCAGGCATATTTCTGAGAGTAAGGATATCGCCCACCAAAGGGAGCATTTCGCTAATTTTTCAGCTAACTTTTTTAAACTGGCCAAAGCTGTAAAATTTACCGATAAGCCTGTTTATTATGCTTATTGCCCGATGAAAAAGAGCTATTGGTTATCGGCTGAAGACGCGATCAAAAACCCTTACTATGGTAGCCAAATGCTTACCTGTGGTAAGGTTACTGAAACCCTGAATAAATAAATTAACCTATTTTCTTAACAATATTACCATGTGCTCATTTGCACTTGGTGGTCAAAAATTATAATCATTTCATGAAAAATCTAATCATTGTTTCATTTATTAGCGTGGCTTCACTATCAATGGTCGCCTGTAATAACACCAATAAATCAGCTGCTACCGGCACAAAGGATACGACCGCTTCAACAAATGCTGCCCCGGCCAGTGCTGCATCTACTACTGCAAAAGGTCGCGTTGATCCTAGAACTACCGCTTCTGTAATGGAAATGGTCGGAAAATATTTACAGCTAAAAAATGCGCTTACCAAAGATAATAGCAGCGATGCGGCTACCGCCGGAAAAGCGCTGTCAACCGACTTTACAAAACTTGATCAATCGGTATTAACATCAACGCAAAAGAAATCATTCACTGACATCGCCGATGATGCGAAGGAAATGGCCGAGCATATTGGGATGAGTGGCGGTAAGCTACCCCATCAGCGCGAACATTTTGATATGTTAAGCAAGGATATGTATGACCTGGTTAAACTATTTGGCGCAGCACAACCTTTGTTTGTAGATCATTGCCCGATGTATAATGATAAAAAGGGTGCTATCTGGCTGAGTGAAACCAAAGAGATCAAAAACCCCTATATGGGTTCAGGTATGTCTACCTGTGGTACCGTCCAGGAAGAATTAAAATAGAGGCTATGAAACGTGTGATCAAGATTTCGCTGATTGTAATAGTTGCGCTATTTATCATTATCCAGTTCATCCCCCGCGATCATAATGAAAGCGAAGCTATGGCAGCAAATGATATAAGCAAAGTATATGCGGTTCCGGTAAACGTTGGTGCCATTCTTAAAAGGTCATGTTATGACTGCCATAGCGATAAAACCAATTATCCGTTTTACGCCCGTATCCAGCCAATGCGATATATGATGGACAAGCACGTTAGCAAGGGAAAGGAAGAACTGAATTTTAATGAGTTTAGTTCCTAGTCTTCCAGGAAACAAAGAAGTAAATTAAGGGCTATCGGTGAAAGTTTGGAAGAAGGCTCGATGCCTATATCCTCCTACACATTCATTCACAGGGATGCCATTCTTTCAAAAGATGATAAAAATGTCCTGATGGCTTGGATTAAACTGAACAGCGATGGCCCTGTAATAAAGAATTAAAGATGAAAAAAATACTATTTGTAGCGATAATGCTTTGCATAAAGCAGTTCGCGTTCGCACAAAATGATATGCAAAACATGGCGGGCATGCAAAAGCAACAGCCTGTAACCTATACCTGTGTCATGCACCCCGAAATCCATGCGACGAAGCCGGGTAATTGCCCTAAATGCGGTATGAAACTGGTTAAAGAAAAACCTAAAGCTACGGCAAAAAAGGCCGCTGTTATGCCTGCGAAAGCACCCGGAAAGAAAGCGGATGATGTGGGTGGAATGAAAATGGACGGGATGAAAATGGATCAGAAAAAGTCACCCGCTGAAAAGCCGGATGGTATGCAAATGCCCAAAAATGCCGGTAAAAAAGCAGATGATATGGGTGGAATGAAAATGGACGGGATGAAAATGAATGATGCCGGTGAAATGGCCAATGATATGAAAACCGCAAAAGCAAAATTAGGCCCGGTCAAAACCCTGATCAATAATGTGCCGCCGCATACTGTTCGTTATGATCTCTACATTGCAGATACCATTGTAAACTATGCAGGGAAACCCAAAAGGGCGATCGCAGTGAATGGCAGCATCCCCATGCCGACCCTGACTTTTACCGAAGGCGATACGGCCGAGATATATGTACATAATAAACTAAAAGAAGAAACATCCCTGCACTGGCATGGGCTTTATTTACCCAACCGTTATGACGGCGTACCTAATCTGACACAGATGCCGATCATGCCGGGTGAAACCCATTTATATAAATTCCCGATCAAACAGCATGGCACCCATTGGTACCATAGCCATACCGGCTTGCAGGAGCAGATTGGTATGTACGGTGCCTTTATCATGAATAAACGGAAAGAATGGAATATCCCAACCTTACCAATAGTGCTGAGTGAGTGGACAAACATGAACCCTAAAGAGGTTGATCGCAGTTTACACGCGGCATCCGACTGGTTTGCTATACAAAAAGGCACTACGCAAAGTTATTGGGAGGCGATCAGATCCGGTCATTTTAAAACCAAAGTAGCGAATGAATGGAAGCGCATGAATGCGATGGATGTGAGCGATGTTTACTACGATAAATTTCTGATCAACGGCAAAGATCAAAATGAGCAGCCCCAATATAAAGCCGGGGATAAGGTAAGGCTGCGTATAGCCAATGGCGGTGCTACATCCTACTTCTGGCTCAAATATGCCGGTGGTAAAGTTACTGTGGTGGCAACTGATGGAAATGACGTTGATCCGATTGAAGTGGACAGGCTGATAATAGCACCATCTGAAACCTATGATGTAGTAGTTACTATTCCGGAAAGTAAAAGCTATGAGTTTTTGGTTACACCGGAAGACCGTACCAAATCAGCATCGCTTTGGTTAGGGAAAGGTCAGAAAGTGTCCGCTGAAAAAATGCCAAAGCTGAAATATTTTGCCGGTATGAAGATGATGAACGACATGATGGACATGAGCGGGAACATGGTACCAATGGAAGGCATGAAAATGCAGAACCAGACAATGGACATGAATACCGTAATGTATCCTGAAATAACCGGCGCGGATAAACCACAGGCAGATGATAAAAAGGGCGCTATGCCAGGTATGCAGATGCCGAACGGTAAAAGCATGGCGGGCATGAATATGGCTGCAGAAAATTCGGATATTATGACCCTTAACTACGGGATGCTCCGTGACCCGCATAACACTAGCTTACCCAAAGGCCCGATAAGGGAACTTAAATTTGATCTGACCGGAAACATGAATCGTTATGTATTTGATATTCCGGGGATGTTGACCACCTGATTCCGTGGCAAAGTGACCATGCAATTAGCTGGCGAACGATAGCAGCGAGAGCTGTAAAAGTGTTT
>NZ_JBHUON010000026.1:0-62721 GCF_042686155.1 Mucilaginibacter antarcticus
TTATGCCTTCGCTTAAATGATCCTCAATGATCTTTTCTTCTTTAATTTTGTTCATCGTTTACACTTTAATGTGTAAACCTATTTCAGGACAAGTCACTATTCATAATAAGCCATTTTAGAATTCGTCAAAATCATCAAAAACTTGTTTCATTCTTAAAAAAATTGATATTATTTAATTCGCTGCTATCTTTTAATCTTTGTAACTTTTATTGATAAAAATCGTCAAAAAGGAAACCTAAACCGGATGCGACATTTAGAGGATATCTTAATCATATCAGCACTTAGTTTGCCGACCTACTTATTTTGGCGATGGCTTTACAATAAATTTATTAAAGACAAACGCACAAATCTGATAGCTGCATGGGGATCAACCTTTTTGATAACCCCGCTAATATATGCAGCAGCCGTTTATACCTTGTTATTTTGGATGTGTTACTATCCTAATAGAGTTTTCGAAAAACAACGATGGATCGAACTGCCCGAAAGCGGTATGAAATGGCCAAAAATATCCTTGAGACCCAAGCGTTAAAAGGCATGACCAAAGAACAGGTTAAAACACTTTTGGGTAAAAGCGATGGACCTGACGGCAGCGATGAGTGGTCCTGTTTTTTTGGATTAAGACCAGGCTTCGACATCGATGGTGAAAAACTTATTATTCAATTTGAAAACAATAAAGTGGTCAAAGTAAGCAAAGTTCAAGGATAAAAAGCATCAGTCCCTAAAAGCCACCAATGCAACAGAAGTCTGCTTTTTAAAAAAGTTAGAGAAGTGCGCAAAATCAAACAAAAAAAGGTGCGGACAATTTAATTATCTGCACATCTCTCATTTGCACATCTGCACATCAATTATCACGTTCCGTATTCCGGCGTGGTTACTTCGCTCTCTTCCAGCTCGTAATCGCTTAGTGGCGGGCATGAGCAGATCAGCGTACGATCACCATAAGTATCGTTAACGCGGCCTACTGATGGCCAGAATTTATAGGCAGCCACGTAAGGTAACGGGAAGCCCGCTTTTTGGCGACTGTATGGACGATCCCATTCATCGGCAGTAATAACTGCTGCGGTGTGTGGAGCGTTTTTAAGTGGGTTATTTACTTTGTCTAATGATCCGGCTTCTATTTCTGCAATCTCTTTACGGATAGCGATCATGGCGTCACAAAAACGGTCCAACTCGTGCTTAGGCTCAGATTCGGTTGGCTCAACCATTACCGTGCCCGCAACCGGGAACGACACTGTCGGTGCATGGAAACCGTAATCCATTAAACGTTTAGCAATATCCACCACCTCGATACCTGCTGCTTTAAACGAGCGGCAATCTAAAATCATTTCGTGCGCGCAACGGCCTTGTGACCCGCTGTATAATACCGGGTAATGCTTCTCTAGGCGCGATTTAATATAATTAGCGTTCAGGATAGCGTATCTGGTAGCATTAGTCAAACCCTCGCCGCCCATCATAGCAATATATGCGTGCGATATGATGAGGATTGATGCCGAACCCCATGGCGCTGAAGACACCGCATGAATAGCTTTGCCATTGTCAATATCAACCACCGGGTGACCGGGCAGGTAAGGCACTAAGTGCTTAGCCACACCGATAGGGCCCATACCAGGGCCACCACCACCGTGGGGGATACAGAAGGTTTTGTGCAAGTTTAAATGGCAAACATCGGCACCAATAGTAGCCGGGCTGGTTAAGCCAACCTGGGCGTTCATGTTAGCACCGTCCATGTAAACCTGCCCGCCATTGTTATGAATGATCTGGCAGATGTCAATGATCGACTCTTCGAACACACCGTGAGTTGACGGGTAAGTAACCATCAAACAAGACAGGTCGTCTTTATGCTTTTCGGCTTTGGTTTTCATATCAGCAACGTCAATGTTACCGTTATCGTCGCATTTAACAATCACAATCTTCATGCCTGCCATAGCTGCCGACGCAGGGTTAGTACCGTGTGCCGATGATGGAATTAACACCACGTTACGGTGCGAGTCCCCTCGATCGATATGGTAAGCGCGAATAACCATCAAACCGGCGTACTCGCCTTGTGCGCCAGAGTTTGGCTGGAAACTCATAGATGCGAACCCAGTAATTTCGCTTAACCAGCGGTTCAGCTCGTCAAATAACTGCATGTAACCCCCTATCTGGTCAACTGGTGCAAAAGGGTGCATGCGGCTAAACTCGGCCCAGGTAACCGGTACCATCTCTGTAGTAGCGTTTAGTTTCATAGTACATGAACCTAAAGCGATCATAGAGTGGCATAGCGAAAGATCTTTTGTCTCTAAAGATTTAATATAACGCAACATTTCGTGTTCAGAATGATGCGTGTTAAATATAGCGTGGCTTAAGTAAGCAGATGTACGTTTCAGCTCGGTTGGGATAACGGTTTCTAAGCCCCTTTGCAGGCCATCAAAATCAACATCATTAACAGTTTTGCCTTTTACTTTGGCAAATAAACGTACTAAGGTTTTGATATCCTCTGGTGATGTTGTTTCATCAACAGAAATAGTAATCTCCGATCCTTTGTAGTTTAAGTTAAGCTCGTTATTTAAAGCTTCCGAATGGATAGCATCAACCAGTTCGCCAACGTCAAACTTTACAGTATCAAAATAGGTATCGTTTAATTGCTGGTAACCTAAAACCTCAAGGCTTTGGCTCAACAATATGGCTAAACCATGCACACGCTCTGCAATCAGCTTCAAGCCTTTAGGGCCATGATAAACGGCATACATACCAGCCATAATAGCCAATAAAGCCTGCGCGGTACAAATGTTTGAAGTTGCCTTATCCCTGCGGATGTGTTGCTCGCGGGTTTGCAGCGCCATACGTAAAGCATAGTTGCCGGCGCTATCAATAGTTACACCAATAATACGGCCAGGCATCGAGCGTTTGTATTCTTCTTTGGTAGCAAAATAAGCAGCATGGGGGCCGCCAAAGCCCATTGGTACACCAAAACGCTGGGTAGTCCCCACAACAATATCAGCACCCCACTCGCCCGGAGGCGTTAGCAGTACTAAACTCATCAAATCGGCAATCACGGTGGTTTTTATACCCTTTTCATGGCCTTTAGTTACAAAATCAGTGTAGTTGTAAACCTGGCCATTGCCGGCAGGGTATTGTATAATAGCGCCAAACATATCATCGGTTAGTTCAACCGTATGGTGGTCACCAATTTGCAGGGTAATGCCATAAGGCTCTGCACGGGTTTTTAAAATATCTATAGTTTGCGCAAATAATTCTTCTGATACAAAGAAGGTTTTGGCGGCATCGTTTTTACGCAGGGTATATTGCAAAAACATCGCTTCGGCCGCGGCAGTGCCCTCGTCTAATAACGACGCGTTGGCAATTTGCATGCCGGTAAGGTCGAGCACCATGGTCTGAAAATTCAACAAAGCCTGCAAACGGCCCTGCGCAATCTCTGCCTGGTAAGGGGTATACTGGGTGTACCATCCCGGGTTTTCAAGAATATTACGTTGGATAACACCCGGTACAATAACATCATAATACCCCTGGCCAATATAGCTGCGGTACACTTTGTTTTTTTGTGCCGTTTGTTTAAGGTTCTTCAGGTAAGCATACTCGCTTTTTGCAGTAGGCAGGTTTAAAGGGCTCTTTAACCTGATTTTTGCCGGTACGGTTTGATCTATCAGCTCATCAAGCGTTGCTGCGCCTGTAGCTTTAAGCATTGCTGCGGTATCTGCCTGGCTTGGCGCTATGTGCCTGCCTTCAAATTTCTCCTCGTACTGTGTGTTTAATTTCATGCGTAGTGCTTAAATTATTATCCCCGTCAAAGTTAAGTATAAAAGGTTTTTTATTTTATTATGATGATTGTATTGGTAAATTTTTCTGCAAAAGATGCTATTTTTATAAAAATTATCTTGTTAAGGCCGTTATTAATTCACGTAATCAGAAAAATTATCCTAATGGAAACCATAGACGAAATTGATAAAAACATTTTGCGCGAATTACAGCGAAACGCCAAGATTACTACCAAAGAGCTGGCCTCTAAACTTAACCTTACCATATCCCCTGTATATGAGCGCATTAAGCGACTTGAAAATTCGGGATACATAAAAGATTATGTGGCCATATTAGACAAAGCCCTGATCAATAAACCCTTTACCAGCTACTGCCAGGTATCTATGCGGTATCACGAAGAATACATTGACAAGTTTGAAGAGGAGATATTAAAGCTGGACGAGGTGCAGGAGTGTTACCACATTGCCGGCCAGATAGATTTTTTGCTCAAGATAAACGTAAGTAGCATAGATGAGTATCATGATTTTATACGCTACAAGTTATCAAAGATCAATAATATTGGTTTATTGAATAGCGCATTTGTGCTGAAAGAGATCAAGAAGACGTATGCGTATAATATTTGATGACGTATGGCAGAACCGTGCTTGTGGGAGACGCAAAGCATTGCGTCTCTACGAGCGGGTAGCCTATCTCAACTGCCTTAAATACATCTGGATAGTATTCTCTAACCCATAATACAACGCGTCGGTTATCAGGGCATGGCCAATGCTTACCTCATCTAACCCCGGGACGTTTTCTGCAAAATATTGTAGGTTATCCAGGTCAAGATCATGACCTGCGTTAATGCCTAGGCCAAGCTTTTGGGCAACCTGTGCCGCCGCCGTGTATAGCGCTATGGCTGCTTCTTTGTTTTGCAGGTATTGTTGCGCATAGGCTTCGGTATAAAGCTCAATACGGTCCGTGCCGGTAGTGGAAGCCGCTTCCACCATCTCAACTATCGGATCAACAAAAATGGATACCCTGATGCCTGCTTTCTGAAATACCGGGATAATCTCTTTTAGGTAGTCCTGATTTTTGACAGTATCCCAGCCATGGTTAGAGGTGATCTGACCTAAAGCATCAGGCACTAAAGTGACTTGTTCGGGTTCGTTGGCCAGCACCAGTTCAACAAATTTTTCTTCCTGGCAGTTACCTTCAATATTAAACTCGGTGGTAACTATCTTTTTCAAATCATATACATCCTGATAACGTATATGGCGTTCGTCCGGTCGTGGGTGTACGGTTATGCCTTGCGCACCAAAACGTTCGCAGTCTTTTGCTAGCTGTACCAGGTTTGGATTGTTACCCCCGCGCGAGTTGCGCAGTGTCGCTATTTTATTGATGTTGACTGATAATCTGGCCATTAAAATCTTTTTATTTTGGTATGCAAATATCATTATTATACTACTAATTCATCAAACAAAATAACAGTGCTTTGGTTGATGTGCTTTGACAACATGCTTAGGCATTAACTGCTTGTAACATTTGCAGTTACAATAGGCAGGCATTGTAACAATCATACTATTAATAAACCAAATGGCACCAATAGTGTAACAATGATATTATGGATAATTATTAAACGTAATATAAATTGAACCTTTGTTACCTATTGATTTTAATAACAGATATTATCAAGATCAACGAACTATAAACTTTATGAGATATATACTTACATCCCTAATTCTAATCTTTTTACTTGCCGGCAATAGCTATGCGCAAACCGGTCGTGGCGTAAGCGGTCAGCTTATCGACTCTACCAAGCAATCGCTACCGGGTAGTACCGTGAAACTTAAAACCGACCTTGGCGACAGCACCACACTTGCCACCGACGTTGACGGAAAGTTTAATTTCAGCAACATTAAGGGTACCAAGATCAAGCTATATATTTCGTCTTTTGGTTACGAAGCCGTGATTAAAAATTACAGTTTTTCGCCAGATGATAATAAGGCATTTGTTATACCGCCCATAACTTTAAAAGGCGAGAGCAGAACGCTTAAAGAGGTGACTATTGTAGGTGTTAACCCGATAAAGTTTAAAGAAGATACAATAGATTACAAGATATCTGCCTACCCTGTACGCGAGAACGCGCCGGTGGAGGACGTATTGAAGAAAATGCCAGGCGTTGAGGTTGACGCGGCGGGTAACGTTACCACTCAGGGTAAATCGGTTACTAAGATCCGTATAAACGGTAAAGATTTTATGGGTGGCGATGTGCAGTCGGCCACCAAGAACCTGCCTGCTGATATATTAGAAAGCGTACAGATAATTGATGATTACGGCGACCAGGCTAACCTTACCGGTGTGCGCACCGGCGAACCCAACAAGATATTAAACTTTGTTATCCGTAACGATAAAAACTATGGATACTCTTTACAGGCAACCGCCGGCGCAGGCCGAGATTTGCTGCCTGAGAATGCGGGTATAGAAAACAATGAACGTTACACCGGTTCTGTAAACTTTTTCAACTTTAAAGGCAACAGGCAAATAACTGTTTTGGGTAATATTAATAACACTAACACCAACACCTTTAATTTTGGTGGTGGCGGTGGTAACCGCGGCGGCGGTGGTGGTGGCGGCCCTCGTGGGGGCGGTGGTGGTGGCGGCGGTGGCGCCGGCGTAAGCAACCGCGACGGTATTACTATTGCCCGCGCTATAGGTACTAACTATCGCGATCAATGGGGGCAGTTTATCTCTGTTTATGGTAGCTACAGTTTTTCAAACAACTCTACCTTTACTCAAAGCAGCACATTACGTACCAATAGCGGCCAGGGCACTACCAATACCTCGCAATCATCGGGCACAGACAACCCTGAAAACCACAGGTTCAACTTTAATTTAGAGTATAAGCCTGATACCGTTAATTATTTAAAGGTATCGCCAAGCTTTAGCTACGCTGCCAGCAACGCCAACTTTGTTGATGATATACTTTACCGCACCGGATCCACCCTGACCCGTGCTTACACTACTACAACCAGGAGCAACTCTATTGCCCCCAACTTTAGCATCAACGCGTTATACAATCACCGTTTTGCAAAGCAGGGCCGTAACTTTAGTTTCTTTGTTAACGGTGGTGTATCTAAATCCAGGTCAGCAAGTAACCCTATTATTGACGCCACTGTTGGAGCGCCAAACGTACCCCGCGACCAAAGAATAAATAGCGACAACCGCAACCAAACATTTGGAGGAACGGCTTCATGGTTAGAACCAATTGGCAAGGTGTCGTACCTAGAGCTTAGCTACTCCTACAACTACTCAAAAACCAGCAACAATAAAGAGACAGATAGTGTAGCCGCGGGCAATGAATTTGTCTTTATACCCAAACTAAGTAATGATTTCAATTTTAGCTTTATCACCAACAAATTTGGGTTAAACTATCGTGTTATCGAAACCAATTACAACTACACCTTAGGTTTAGCGGTGCAGCCATCGGTATTAGAGGGCAGGTCATCGTTGGCGCTTCAACCAACCAAGAAAAACCAATTCAACTATATCCCGGCTGCTCGTTTCTTGTATAATTTTTCAAGAAACCAATCACTGAGCATTAACTATAACGGCACCAGCCAGCAACCATCATTTACCCAATTACAACCTGTATTAGATCTTTCTAATGCATCGTATCCGGTAAGGGGTAATGAGAACTTGGAGCAATCATTTAACAACAACTTTTTTGTACGATATAATTCGTTTGGGATAGAGTCTGGCAACACCTTGTTTCTTAATGCGTCATTTAACAAAACTGACAACTACATAGCTACACGCACTACGTCATACGGTAATTTAAGCACAGCGGTGCTAACGGCAAATCCGGCGCTTAGAGACCTCACTAATACCACCCTAACCAGGTATCAAAATGCTGACGGCTACATGGCAGGTGGTTTACAAGCTTTTTTCTCAAAACCATGGGACGAACGTAAGTATACCCTATCATTTAACGCCAACGTTAACTATGCTAAGTACCCCGGTTATGTTGACATTGTTGATGCCGATAATAACAGCACGCCAATTTACGAGAACATTGCTAAAACATTAACCCTATCGCCGGGCATGCGCTTTAGGTTAGACTTAAAAGATATTATTGACGCGCAGGCCAGTGCTAATTACAATATTAGCAAAACCGAAAACTCATTAACAGGCATTAGCACCTTAGGGCAAAACGTTAACGTACGTTCATTAAACTTAGGTTTAGCCGGTAAAAATTACTTTGGCGACTGGACATTTAGCTACGATTATACTAAACAAATAAACTCAGGGTATAGCATCCCGGTTACTAATCCAAGCATCCTGAGCGGCTATATTGAACGGAGATTTTTAAAACAAAACATAGCAACTATCCGCTTAGCAGCATTTGACGTATTTAACCAAAACACAGGTTTCTCTGTACAAACAGATGGCGCCAGCGTTACCCAAACCAGCGTAAACAGATTGGGCCGCTACTTTATGCTGACGTTTGCGTTGCGCCTGCAAAAATTTGCCGGCAAATCGCCAACTCAAGAAGGTGGCGGTGACCCCAGAGGTGGCGGCGATCGTCAACGTGGTGGTGGCGGTGGAGATCGTCCGCGTGGCGGCGGTGGGTTAGGCGGCCCTGGTGGCATGTAATGCCCAAATCAAGTATAAAAGAAAAACCCTCGCTTAATAACAAGCGAGGGTTTTCTTTTGTAAAACTTTTACTATTTGTAATTAAGCAACAGTTGCAATAACGCGCTCTAATTCGTCAAGGTCAAATGGTTTGGCAAGGTAAGTTTCCGCGCCAGCATGGCTGGCCAGTAATTGAATATCACTGTTTGCCGAAAAGTAAATTACCGGGATAGACTTTAATTCGGTTGATTTTTTTAGGGTTTGGGTAGCTATAATCCCACCTGCGTCGGGTATCCAGTTATCCATTAAAATAACCTCAGGCTGTATGCCAGACACTCTTTCAATAATATCGTTGCAATCGGTAAATGTGTAAACGTCCCAGCCCTTTTCTTCTAAAATATAATTACAGATAGATAAAATATCCTCATCATCATCAAATATGATGATCTTACGTTTAGTATCGTCCATTGTCGGTGTAAAAGCAGTTGGTTAGCAATAGATAACCAAAACCATATTATTTTGTTTGGCTAAGATATAAAAAAAACCATATCAGCTAAAATTGAATATAAACTAGTATAGATGCCTGCCTGTTACTTCGATTAGCATCCGTGATAAGGAGCGCCCCTTTAGTAAAAAGCGTCAAGCCTTCCCAGTTATTTTAAAGCCATCGAATGTGGCTATTGTTTCCCATTGCTTGCCTTTATAATTGTCCATCGTCACGATAGCGGCATAATTGTTCTTCTTCAAATAGTCCCAGTCCTGTTCCAGCTTCGCTCGTAAAGCAGGCATTTTTTGCTTTATATCCTCTTCGGCATTGTGAACGGTGCCGTTGGCATGTATGATGATAGTCGCCACTATAATGGTAATTTATCGCATAATTTTGTTGTTATTTTGTGCTTTTGCAGCAAAGGCCAGTATCACCGCAAAGACCACTAACAAGATAAATTTATACATAAGCCCTTGCAAGGCTTAAATAATGAAAAATAGCAAGCCCAGGCGTTTGCAAAAGCTTACTATTTGTAAAATTTACGCGATAGCTTTTGCAGGCTCCAAGCGAGTACTTACGCTAATACGGTTCCAAACGTTAATAACAGTTATGGCCATAATAACTTTCGCCAGGTAATCATCACCTAAAACGCTTGCCGCCTGCTCATAAGTTTTGTCAGACACACCAGCGTGGCTTATCTGGGTAATTTCTTCCGTTAGGGCTAAAACCGCCTGCTCTTCGGATGTAAAAAATGAGGTATCCCGCCAGGCGTTTAATACAAAGATCCGCTGCTGGGATTCGCCATGTTTCAAAGCGTCGCGGGTGTGCATATCTAAACAATAGGCACAACCATTTATTTGCGACGCACGGATCTTAATTAATTCTAAATGTGTTTTGTTTAATCCACTATTAACTACATAGTTTTCTAAACCCATTACCGCTTTGTACGCATCTGGGTGGGCTTGCAATAATTTTATTCTGTTACTCATGTCTGTATTATTTTATACGACAAAGTTGAGCATAAAAGGCATTTTAAAAGTTAATCAAGATTAAGAAATGAAGTGACATTACCGTCGTTTAACAGGCCGCGCCAAACGTGGTCTGTCGAAAGCTAATCTTTAACTTTCTTCCCCCTAATTTTACTTAGAAACTGCGGCGTAAAGCCCAGGTACGAGGCCAGCATATATTGTGGCACGCGCTGCACAAAAGCCGGAAATAAGGCATTAAAGTTTCGATAGCGTTCTTCGTCAGTATTGTTATGTAAAAATTCAATCCGCCGTTGCGACGCTGCATAAGCACGTTGAAGTATTATCCTGAAATAGGTTTCTAATTGAGGTATCTCTTTGGCTAGCTGGGCCTGAGTTTCAATATCCCATATTACCACCTCGGTATCCTCGAGCGCCTGTAAATAAAAGCGCGAGGGTTTTTGTGTATCAAGGCTATCGTAATCGCTAAGCCACCAGCCCTCCAAGCCAAAATGGGTTATCTGTTCCAAATCCTTTCTATTAATAAAATATAAGCGTAGCAAACCGGTGCTTACAAAATAGTTAGCCCGGCAAACTTTGCCGGGCGTTAATAAAAGGTCTTTCTTTTTTATACTCTTGGTTTTGAGCTTCCCGGTTATTATGAGCGCTTCTTCTTCACTGATGCCTACATACCTGCGGATATGCTCAAGCTGCGAAATATACATTACCTAATTTTTTAAACCTATTTGATGATTGGTGTAATCTAGCAAAAATTGATTTTCAATAAAAAAGTTAATGGTATAAATTGTGCGGCTGTCGCGCGAAAACGATGGCTTTTGCACCGTTGTTAAGTTGTTAGCGTCAACAGTGTATTGATATTTAAAGCCCGATGATGTTGTAAGCCCCACCGTGGTACCGGCATCTAATGCAACCGAATTACTGGGTGCGTTTTGATTTTGTATCAGCGTTATAGCCGGCGAGCCTGTATCAAACAATATACTTGCTGCCACCGTGTTGCCACCATAAGTTACTGTCGAAGTTATGTTTGCTGAGTACCCACTAATTGCATTGTAATTTAGCGGGTGCATAATAAAACCAGACCCATTTCGGTCGGCAGGTGTTAAGCCTATGTATAACAGGTTATCGGTAAAAGTAGCATTGCTTAAAAAATTATTAGCGTTTAGCTTGGCCAGCCTGAACCCATTGGTAACATTAGCGCCTAATTGAAAATAGCTTAACGGGCTGCCAATATTGCGGCTGGTGTAGCTAACACCCGGGCCTACGCCAAACACATCGGCAGAATGGGCAGGTAGTTGCTTACCGGTGTTATCAATTATTTTATAATATAAAAATATTGGGATGCGTGGCGTGGTTACGTTACCGCGGCCATCACCAATAGTAACTTTTGCGTAAGCCAGGTTGCCATACTCGTCAATTGAGCCGTCAACGCCCCCATAGCTAATAATAGCTTGCTGCGACGTGATAGTAATACCACTTACGTTTATCGAGTCGCCACTAAATTGAAATCCATTTGCGGTGATCATTGATGCCGGTAAAATACCATTAGCATCAATAGTTAAACCGGTTGAGCCGGTATCAAAAACCAACCCGTAGTTGACGGTGGTAACATCCCCTATTTTGGGTACGGCCATGTATAGACGCTTGAAACCATTTGTAGCTTGCTGGTACATGCCCAGTACGGCAAAATTCTTTACTTCGGCAACAGGGTTAGGCGTTGGGCTGCTTTGCGTATCCTTTTTACATGATGCGGCAAAGAGAAATAATAAAAACAGGGTAGTTAATTTTAAATATCCGGGGTAGTTTTTTCTCATATCTATTAACAATAGTAGGTATTAACGACAATTATCCAGCCAACTGTATAACAGTACCTTAAAATAAAATTTAATAATTTTCTAAAAAGCGATGATTGGGCCGACCTTGTTAATTAATGGTTAAAATACGCGTCCAAAAAACCAATATAAATCATACCCATTTTACCTGCTTAAAGTTTTGCTATTGTGTTTTTTTATTACTTAAATTAGTTGTTGATTTGCTGTGATTAAACTTATAAGCAACACTGCTAAAAACAACTTTCTGGTCGGTTGTAGTTTTAATAATGTTGTTAGCTGAAACATAGTGAATTGATTTGCCGTTTTAAGGCATACCCCTAATTTAATTAAGACTATTGATGTACTTTGTAAAACAACACCACAAATGGATGGTAGCATAAATAAAGAGGGACCCGAGGTAAGGCTTAGAGCATTTAGAGCCATAAACGAACCTGATACCTGTGCTTTATTTGTGGAAGGACACCGCAATGTGCTATCAAGCATTGGAGTTAAAAAAGTTACCTCATCAAAAAATGGCTGGACAACTAACCCGGCAGTATTTGTCATTGTTGTTGAATCAATGGACGGCAAACAAGTGTTTGGCGGCGCCCGGGTACACGTATCCGGGGGTACTGAGCCATTACCTATTGAACAAGCGGTAAGTTTATTAGACTCATCAATACATAAATTAGTTTGGGAATATGGGCATCGCGGTACCGGCGAGGTTTGCGGCCTGTGGAACTCTGCAGAGTTGGCCGGCTATGGCATTGGCACGCCCTTGCTTATACGGTCGGGTATAGCCATTGCATCGCAGGTAGGTATGCAAACATTGTTTGCGCTATGCGCCCCTTATACCGTACAGCCTGTAGTTAACTGTGGCATGGTGTTAATTGATAACATAGGCAATAAAGGCACATTTTATTATCCAAAGCTTGACCTTATTGCTACCGCCATGGTATTAGATGATCTGGCCACGCTAAGCCTGGCCACGCATGATGACCGTACTGCAGTAATGGCTATGCGCAGCTACCCGGATACATTAAAAATTGACGAACTTAAACATCGTAAAATAACCATACACTTCAACTTAACCATCCCGGATATGGATAAGTGGGACCTATCTACTTTTATAGCTGCCGCTAACCAGGATTTCCTGGAAACAGATTTTAACGAACGCGATCTTAACTTTTTATAACCTATATAATTTAACTGCACCATGGCAGACAAACATTACGACATTAATTACCTGCAAAACTCAAGGCGCTTATTGGTAAGCCTTAAAGAGGCATCATACAACTATTTTGAAAAGATAAACACCGGCACTATTATAGACCTTGGCTGCGGAGCGGGTAAGGACGTTATTGAGCTGGCAAAAATAATTGGCAGCGGCGCCAGGGTTATCGGCGTAGATCATGACCCGGTGATGGTAAACCAGGGCAAAGAAGACGCTAAAGAGCTGGACAATGTTGAGTTTGTGCTGTCTGAAGCCTATCCCTTACCATTTGAGAACGAAAGTATTGCCGGCCTGCGCACCGAGCGGGTGATACAACATCTTAAAGAGCCGCAAAAGGTATCAGACGATATCTATCGCATATTAAAGCCGGGCAGCCCCTTTGTTATTATTGAAACCGACTGGCATAGCCTTACTTTTTATACCGAATTTGTGGATGTGCAGCAAAAGGTTAATGCGTACCTTACCGATGCCAAAATAAACAATGGCTTTGCGGCCCGTAAGTTAACGGCCTATTTAACGCAAAGCAAATTCACGGATATTAAACTAAATATACATCCGTTTATATTGAACACTTTAGAGGATGCCAATCAATATTTATGGGTTGAAAAGATGGTGCAGGAGGCAGCGGAGAACGGCTACATTACCAAGCAGGAACAGGCGCAATTTATAGCTGCGCTGCAACAGGCTGATGAAAATGGCTACTTTGCATGCTCAATTAATTTAGTAGTAGCTTCATGTGTTAAATAATTAGAAAATGGTTAGGCATTTTTACAAACTATTCTTCTTTACGCTTTTCATCTTATCAGCCGCTAAGGTTAAGGCCGATGCTGTTATTGGCGCTAATGACGGCAAGCTGCTGATTGGTAAAGAAATTTACGTTTTACAGGCTGATAAGGAGATCTCATTTAATGAGGCGCTCAAATCTGCAGCCTTTAAAAAATATGATAAAGATGTGCCTAACCTGGGGCTTACTGCTGTTAGCACCTGGCTGCGTTTTACCGTTACCAACAAAACGCAAGGCCCTAAACTTTTGCTGGATGTAGCTTACCCAATATTAGACGAGGTGGAGCTTTACAGCCCTGATGCCAGCGGCGGCTTTCAAACCACATTAATGGGCGAGATAAAACCGTTTAAAGAACGGAAATACGACCACCCTGACTATATCTTTGATCTGAACATAGCTACGGATAGTAGTAAAACCTATTACCTGCGTGTAAAAAGCACTGAGCAACTGATAGTACCTATATCAGTTAATGCGCCAACCGACTTATGGCAATCCCTGAACTATGAAAATGTGCTTTCGGGCCTGTTTATCGGAGCCATTATCATCATGTTTTTGTACAACTTGTTCATCTACTTTTCTGTAAGAGACAAGAGCTATTTGTACTATGTGATTTATGTAGGCTCGGTAGGGCTTACCCAAATAGGCATTAAAGGTTTTACTTTTCAATATCTATGGGGTAATTCGCCGGGCTTTGAGCTCAAAAGCGTTGTTATTTTCGCCTGTTTAGGGGCTATAGCAGCATTACTATTTACAAAGATATTTTTAGATACCCCACAACGCGCACGCCGGTTTGACAAGGTACTCACAGGCGTTATTGTCCTGCTATCAGTAGCGCTGGGCTTAACGCTGATCGGAAAACTTCAGGCCGGTTTCCAACTAATGCAGTTGGCGACAACGCTGTTCGCGTTTAGCCTGATCATTGTATCGGCAATCGTCATGCGCAATGGGTACAGGCCCGCAAGGTTTGTCTTTTTATCATGGTGTAGCCTGCTCATCGGCGCGGTCATCTTTACTTTAAAAGATAACGGGGTGCTGCCTTACAATATGTTCACCAGCTACTCAATGCAAATAGCATCGATAGTTGAAATGGCATTACTATCCTTCGGTTTGGCCGATAGGATAAATATCCTGAAACGCGAGAAGGAAGAATCGCAAGCCCAAGCCCTGGCCATCGCCGAAGAGAACGAGCGTATAATACGCGAGCAAAACGTGATGCTAGAGTTAAAAGTGAACGAACGTACTCACGAGTTGAATGAATCATTAGACGATCTAAAACAAGCGCAGTCGCAATTGGTGGAGTCGGAAAAAATGGCATCGCTTGGTCAGCTTACCGCCGGTATAGCACACGAGATTAATAATCCTATCAACTTTGTAACATCAAACGTTAACCCCCTAAAGCGCGACGTAGAGATGATTTTGGATGCCATGACCATGATAGAAAACGTGAGCCAATCAGATATCAGTGCCGACGAAAAACAAAAGCAGATAGAGGAATACAAAGAAGAAATAGATTTTGAATACCTGGTGATGGAAATCAAACACCTGATAAAGGGTATTCACGAAGGGGCCTCGCGTACTGCCGAAATTGTTAAGGGCCTTAAAATATTTTCCAGGCTTGATGAAGACGATCTGAAAAAGACAGACATCAACGAGGGTATAGAATCGACATTGATAATAGCCAACAACCTGTTAAACGGCAAAGTTAAAGTGATAACCGAGTATGGCGGTTTACCTTTGGTAGAGTGCTATGCGGGCAAGCTTAACCAGGTTTTTCTTAACATCCTGTCAAACGCTATTTATGCGGTAGATAAACAATTTGGTAATGAGCACGGTGGTGAAATAAAAATTACAACCGGCATTGAAGATACCTACGTAGTAATAAAAATTGCCGATAACGGTACCGGCATGAGCGATACAGCTTTGAAAAAAGTATTTGAGCCGTTTTTTACCACCAAAGAAGTGGGCGAAGGTACCGGCTTGGGTATGAGTATCACTTATAACACTATTAAAAAGCACAACGGACACATACTGGTAAACTCAGAGCTGGGTAAAGGCACGGAGTTTATTTTAAAAATACCGGTAATATTTGACACAAAAGCGGCCTAAATAACGTATAAAGTAAGCAATCAAAACAATAACCTTAATTATGTTAACTGCACATAAACTATTTAACCATGGCAGAGAAAATTAAAATTTTATATATCGATGACGAGATGGATAACCTCGTCGGCTTTAAAGCTACTTTAAGGCTTGATTACCAGATATTCACCGCGGTGAATATCCCCGGCGCTATGGAGCATCTTGAAAAGCACCCTGACATAAGAGTAATATTTTGCGATCAGCGCATGCCGTTAAAAACCGGTGTAGAGTTTTTTGAAGATATACGCAGTACCCACCCATTGCCGATGCGCATTTTGCTAACGGCTTATACAGATATTGATTCGGTTATCGACGCTATTAACCGCGGTAACATTTTCAGGTTTGTTAAAAAACCATGGATAGAAGCCGAACTGGTTTCGGCTATTGAGGAAGCTAACAAGTTTTACCAGGCGAATTCAATGCTTTCCATCAAAAACGATGAACTGCAACGCGCCTACAGCGAGCTTGATAAGTTTGCTTACAGTGTTAGCCACGATATTCGTGGACCTCTATCCGGCATATTGGGCGCCATAAACGTTGCCCGCGACATGCATGATATTACCGAAATGAAGGAGATGCTTTTTTTAATGGAGAAATCACTGAAAAAGCTGGATACTTATATTTTAAGCATGCATGACTACTATAGCCTGCAGCGTGGTGAACTTCATATAGGCGAAATAGAGTTTAAAAAGATAATAGATGAGTTTAAAGACATTTACAAAGTTTTTGCAAACACAGCCAACATTGACTTTAAGATTGACATAAACCAGCGCGAACCTTTTAGAAGTGATACCGTGCCACTTAAACTGGTGTTAAATAACCTGCTATCAAACGCCTTTAAATACCAAAGTAAAAACACGGATGCTAAACAGGTTGCATTGAACATTGAGGTGCACAAAGGTGTGGCTACAATCACGGTATCTGACACCGGGATTGGAATTTTAGGCAATCACCTGGGCGAGATATTTAACCTATTTTACAGGGCAAGTTCACAAGAATCAGGCTCAGGGTTTGGGCTTTACAACGTAAAAAGCGCCTTGCTTAAGCTAAATGGACAAATTGAGGTAAACTCGATTTTAAATAAAGGCACTACTTTTAAAGTAACCATACCTACAAAATAGCGCCTTTGCATGGAGTTGTCATTTATAATTATTGATGATACCGAGCTTGATCATTTCATTGCGAGAAAAATGATCACTAATGCCAACAGCGCCTTTAAAGTTAATAGCTTTTTAGATGCCCAGCAGGCGTTGAATTATATTATAGCAAATGATATGGATACCTCCATCAAGGTAATCCTGATATTTCTTGACATTTATATGCCTTTAATGAATGGCTTTGAGTTTGTAGAGGAGTTTGAAAAACTTGATCAGGCCATAAAAGATAAGTACTACATAGTAGCGCTAACTTCAACTATCGAAATGTCAGATATAAACCGCATCAGCTCTTACCAGGATGTTAGAGAGAAAATAACAAAACCTTTAATGGCAGACGACATCCGAGTTTTGATAAACCGTATAGCAACTACCTTTAACCTAACCGTTAATTAAGACAGCAGCTTTTGTCTCAATAAAAACTCCAGCTGATCATTTGAAGTTTCCAGCTTTTCGTTTTCTTCTTTAAGTTTTAGTTTCTCTAAATAAGCCTCGTAAGCACGGTTTATCGTGATGTCCAGCTCTTCTTCGTTCCAGGGTTTGGTGAGGTAGTGAAAAATTTTGCCTTTGTTAATAGCGTCTACGACAGCAGCCATATCAGCATAACCAGTAAGTAACAGCCTTATAGGATCGGGGAATGCGAGAATAACCTTTTCTAAAAACTCAACCCCGGTCATTCCAGGCATACGCTGGTCTGTTACAATAATATGTACAGCTTTTTCGGCAAGTATTTTTAGCGCTTCATCGCCGCTGATAGCCGTGTAAACCTGGTATTTTATACGGAAAGCAGCTTTGAAAGAGAATAAATTATTCTCTTCGTCGTCAACATAAAGTATAGTTATTTTTTTATCTGCCATGGGGGTGGGTGATATCTATGTAACGTTCAAATATAGGTAAAAGCGCATTGCCAAAGTTGTTTAGACAAGCAATGCGCGTACTTATTACAATTTCGTTATAAATATTCAAAAAATATACAACCTCTTAGAATATTATTTTGCCTGTAGCTGTAACCAACGATGCAATCCGAATAGCGTCAAATATGCGCTCCTCGGTCGTACCTAGCTTAATTAATGAATCTTCGTGGGCATTTACGCACATTTCGCAGCCGTTAACTGCAGATATAGTAAGGCTCATCAATTCAAAAAATTCTTTACCGGTAACAGGTTTCATCATAATCTGCATGCGTATGCGTGCAGGTATCTGGGTATACTTCTCTTTTTGGGTAAAGTGCCTAAAGCGGTAAAATATATTGTTCGATGCTAGTAGCGACGCGCAAGCGGCAGCTTCGGCAATATCCGCTTCGGTAGCGCCTTGTTCTGCAGCATACTTTGTAAAGTAGTTGGTAAGCGGCAGGTTATTGTTGTTAATCGCCACACTAAGGCCCAATAAAGCGCACTCTTTAGTGCTTAATTGTTCTGACGTAAGTGTGCTTGTAAAATTTAATTTCAGATCGCGCAAGTAACGCGAGTCGCCTTGTTCAAGCAAAGTTAAGCTGGCGGTGCGGTAATCTGTAGCTAAGCCAAGGCTTTGCAATAATTCGTTTACTGTTTCTGTGCTTTCGCTCATAATAGATGGAGTATTTATGTTAAATAAAAAATCCCCGTTTAAAACGGGGATTTTTGTATAAAATTAAACAGTTAATGTTTCCTGACCCTTTTCCCAGTTGCAAGGGCAAAGTTCGTCAGTTTGTAAACCGTCTAATACACGTAAAACTTCTTTAACGTTGCGGCCAACGCTTAAATCGTTAACACATACCCAACGTACAATACCTGTAGGATCGATGATAAAAGTGGCACGGTAAGCAATCTTTTCGTTTGGTTCCAAAATACCCAACTCTTCTGCTAATGATTTTGAAGTATCAGCCAACATCGGGAATTTCAGGTCGCGCAGGTCATCATGGTGCGTTCTCCAGGCAGCATGTACAAATTCAGAATCTGTAGAAGCACCGATCAAACGAGTTTCACGATCACGGAACTCGCCATAGTTTTTGTTAAACTCAGCAATCTCTGTAGGGCAAACAAAAGTAAAATCTTTTGGCCACCAAAACATCACTGTCCAAACATTGTCGTCATTAACCAAAAAGTCAGACGAAATGGTTTCAAACTCTTTACCTTTTTCTAAGCTTACTACAGCTGTTTTTTCAAATTTGGGGAATTGTTGTCCTATGGTTATCATATCTCAGTAGTGGTTTTTAATTTATGGCACAAAGATATAGTATTTAACACTCCATAGATATCTCAATTTTAAATACGGTATAGTTTATTTCTATATAATGCACAAGTTAGATAGTTTTTGTAGATACGCCCATTCTGAGCGCTATGCAATTAATAATATAGTTCCTTTACATAAATGTTTCATTTCGGCGACACAATTGAATATAAGCTTAAACTAAATTTGATGTTAAGGCCGTAAATTCAGATATTGTGTGATTGATTCGGCACTCCGGTTAATCAGATAGCGTTTTGCCCCTCATTATACAACCAATAAACCCGTAAAAATTTGTTTGGGACTATGTGCATACAAGGTGTCATACCAATTATAAAAAGGATCGGTCTTACCTATTTATTGATGCTAAGCCTCATTTTTGGTTTTTGCAGCAATAGCTATGCACAGCTATGCCCAACCAGGCCCACAGCAGCATTTACTTTCGTTAATGATACCACAACTTGCCTGCTCAGAAATGTTGTTAAATTCACTAATACATCAACGCTAAATGGGTCGCCCATCACCAGTTGGCAATGGAATTTCGGTGATGGCGAAACCGATAATACACCAAACCCGACGCATACGTATAGAGCATATGGCAAATTTAATGTCATGTTAACAGTGTCAAGTGCTTCATGCCCGTCAACATCGCCGGTACAAGAGGTGAGTACACTACCAACTATGCGGCCGGCGTTTGATGTGGATGTTCAAATTTGTCCAAATGCTCCTGTCAGGGTAATAGACAGATCTGACTCTGAGCGCCCTATAAAAATGTGGACCGTAAACTATGGCGATGGCACTATTGTATCTTACACCAAAAACACTAACTGGACCCATGTTTATACAAAAACAGGAAAGTATACAATTTCTTTAACGCTCACATCTACCGATGCCCAGGCTTGTGTAAGCGACCTGGCACAAAAAGACATACAAGTATCGGGCGTTAGCTTTGCTATATGCCAGAGCGAAGAAACACAGTTTACCGATGAAACAGACCCAGTCGGCACAAAAGGATTTACCTACAACTGGGATTTTGGCGACCCAGCCGGATCAACTTTAACCAATCAAAACACATCGCGGTTAAAAAACCCAAGTCATAAATACACCAATAACGGCACTTACACCGCTACGTTAACGGTATCGTCGCCTAATGGCTGTGTAGACGCAGTTGGGGCTAAAACCTTCACTATCGGAGTACCCGTAGCTAATTTTGATATCGCAAACAAAACCAGCTTATGCGGCGCTGATAGTGTGGCATTTTTGGACAAAACAGATACGACCAGTAAGATAAAAAGGCTGGTTTGGTTTTACGATCTTGTTGACCATCCTGAAGATAGCATTAGCATCACAAAGGGGCAAATGAGCAAGGATAAAACCTATCGACATTTTTACGGTGTTAACAACTCCAATGCGCCAATAACCTACAAAGCCAGGTTGATTACCCGAATTGGCGGTGCCTGTCCCGACCCTACTTTAACCATGGATGTTGTTATTTACCCCACCCCGGTAGTAACATTACGAATAAACGGTAATACTTTTGCCAGCCCATACGCACTTTGTTTAGGCGCCGGTGCGGTAAATATATCAGCCGCAGCTAATTTACCCGGAACGGCAACATTTACAGGCAAAGGCATAGTTAACGGCAATATTTTTGATCCTGCGATATCGGGCGCGGGTACGTTTACTATTACCTGCATATACACCAGCGGTAACACACCTTGTGTAAGCACTTCTACTTTCAATATTATAGTCGGTTCGCCGGTGGTTACCTTGCCGGCAACGGTTGGTGTTTTAGAGGGCAAGCCTACGCAGCTCAACCCTAATGTTGTTGGTACGGGTACTAACTTAACATTCGCATGGTCGCCAACCACCGGCATCAGCGATCCAACTACGCGAAATCCGTTCTTTAGCCCTACACAAGACACTAAATATACGCTTGAAGTTACCGCGGTCGGCGGTTGCAAATCATCGGCCACAGTAATGGTAAACGTACTAAAGACACCAATTGTCCCTAATACCTTCACCCCTAACAACGACGGCATTAACGATACCTGGAGCATTCAATATTTAAATACTTACACTGCTGCAACCGTAGAGGTTTTTAACCGTAACGGCGCCCGGGTGTATTATTCAAACGGCTATCCAAAGCCTTGGGATGGCACGGTCAATAATTCGGTATTGCCAATTGGTGTGTATTATTACGTTATAAATCCCCGCAGCGGCCGGCCGGCTATAGTTGGGAGCTTAACTATTATTAAATAACAGAGGCATAAAATGTTCAATACATATATAATAGCAAAATCATCCATTCCGCATGCTTCGCTCTAAACTAAGTGCCTTTATTATACATGCTGCTGGTTGGCTGGTATTCCTGGGCTTCCCGCTGCTGTTCATGAACCGTACGCAAGACAGCATCGGCAGTACTTACTTCATTATATCGTCGCCATACTACTGGCTATTTTGTTTGACGTACATATTTTTATTTTACCTAAACGCATGGTACCTGGTACCGCGCTTTGTGTTTAATAAAAGCTACTTAGCTTATGGCGTTATTATACTGCTACTATCGGGCTGCGTATATTATCTACAACCTTTTGATAACCTTTTAAGGCACAATTTGCGCGAAAGTGCTAATCCGTCCATAGGCGTGGTTGGGCCACAAATTGCTGATACTATTGCCGGTTTTAAGGCCGAAGATCTACCTTTTGGCCCGCTGCCACACCAGGATCTGCGGATGCAGGACCCAAGCCTGAAAACAGAAAACGGGGTGGTTATTATCCATCAATCCGGCAATATTGATATGGTAGGGCTTTTCATATTTATTGTAATATTGGGTTTAAGCATTGCCGTAAGCACCGTGCAAAAATGGCAGCTAACCGAACGGCGCATGATAAAAGCCGAAGCCGAAAAAGCTACCGCCGAACTATCATTTTTAAAAGCGCAGATTAATCCGCACTTTTTGTTTAATACATTAAATAACATCTACGCATTGTCGGTAACCGGTAATGAACATACATCGGACAGTATCATGAAACTATCCAATATCATGCGTTATGTTACCGACGAAGTTGAGGAGGATTTTGTATCCCTGCAGCATGAGTGGGATTGCATTAACGACTACATTGACCTGCAACGACTGAGACTTGGCAAAAAGACCAAACTCCATTTCGAGCTAAGCGGCGCCATAGGCTATCAGCGCATAGCGCCATTAATACTGATGACCTTTATTGAAAACGTGTTCAAATATGGCATAAGCAAGCACCAGGCTACGCAGATAAACATTAAATTGACCGTTGAGCCCAACAAGCTTACTTTCTTTTGCCAAAACGATATTGTAAATAGCGTCACAAAGCCCACCCGAACCGGCATCGGCATAAAAAACACACGCCAACGGCTTAGCCATATTTATCCCGGCAAGCACCGGCTTGACATAAACAATGACAACAAGCTCTTTACAGTAAACCTTGAAATTGACTGCTAATCCCCTATCCCTCATGCAATTAAAATGTGTAGCTATTGATGACGAGCCTTTGGCTCTGGAGATTATAAAGAAGTATATCTCGCAGTTCCCCGCGCTGCAGCTGCTTCATATGTTTGAAGACGCGGTGTCTGGTGCCGAGTTTTTACAAAAGAACAAGGTAGACCTGCTTTTTATTGATATCAACATGCCCGACATTACCGGGGTTGACCTGGTACGCGCATTGGGCGAGGACAAGCCTATGGTGGTATTTACCACCGCCTATAAACACTTTGCTTATGAGGGTTTTGAGCTGCAAGCGCTTGATTACCTGCTTAAACCCATTGATCAAAAACGCTTTGGTGCCGCAGTAGAAAAAGCCGTTGAGTACCATAACTATAAAGCCGGCGAAAGCAATAGCGCCGACGAAAGCATCTATGTCCACTCAGAATATCGAACCATTAAGATTAACCTGAAAGACATTGAGTACCTGGAAAGTATGCAGGATTATGTAAAGATACATACCCTTAATAACCCTAAACCGGTGCTTACCCTGCAAACCCTTAAGTCGCTGTTGGAGAAACTGCCCGAAAAGCAGTTCGTACGCATTCATCGCAGCTATGCCATATCGCTTAAGCAGGTTAAATCCATTTGTAACCGCAAGGTACAGTTGCATTCTATTGAGCTACCGGTAGGTAGTAGCTATACCGATACCATAAAGGGATGGTCTGTATAATACACTTGACGTGTTCATCGGCAAATTTCCATCATCTAACGGCACATAGCACCGCGTAGGTATTAATAATCAGACTTTTAGCTAACTGAAAAACGCTTGATATAGAAGCGCCGCGCTTAGCTCAAAGTTATTGGAAAGCACCAGTAAATTGTTAGTAAACTGCGACTAAATACGCACCAAATAGGTAAATTGGCAAGGGTAAAATAACAGTAAATTGCAAGTAAAATGCGACTAAAAAAGAACATTGCTACCAGCGAGAACGGGTTTATATTTAACCCCGCTACCGGTGATTCATTTTCTGGCAATGCAATCGCGTCAGAGATCATACTGGCCATGAAAACCGGCACTACTGTTGAACAGATAAAGCAGGACTTACTAGCCAAGTACGAAGTTAACACAGATCAGCTTGACCGCGATTGGGAAGACTGGGCGGTGCAACTCAGAGAAGCAAATTTGTTAGACCATTAAACCATACCCTATCGCTTAAACCTTTACGCATCCCTTAAACATGATCATCGCAATAACAGGCTTAAACGCCAATGATAATCCCGGTCCCGGCGTAGCCGTGATAAGGGCGCTGCGCGAAGGATTTGGCCACTCATTAACTGTTATTGGTTTAAGCTATGAGTCGCTGGAGCCGGGTATATACCTTGATCAGGTGGTTGACAAAACTTACCAGATACCTTACCCAACTGCGGGTACATCCGCATTGAAAGATCGCCTTGAATACATCCACGAACATGAGGGCTTGGACATGATTATCCCAAACTATGATGCCGAGCTTTATAACTTTATCAAGATTGCGCCATGGCTAAAGTCAATGGGGATAAGAACCTTTTTGCCCACGCATGAGCAATTGGCAGCGCGCGACAAGGTGAACCTATATGAGTTTGGCAAACAATACGGCTTTAGCGTACCGGCTGATATGATGGTTAACAATCTGCAAGACTTATCAAAAGCCGGCGAAAAACTGGGGTATCCGTTAGTGGTAAAAGGAAAGTATTATGAGGCGTACGTAAACCACACGGCTGACGTGGCTCAAAAATCGTTTCACTTGTTAAGTGCTAAATGGGGGCTGCCTGTTATAGCCCAACAATTTATAAAAGGTACTGAGATCAATATTGCCGGCCTAGGCGATGGTGAGGGAAACACCATTAGCGTTATCCCGATGCGCAAACTGTATATCACCGATAAAGGCAAGGCCTGGGCAGGCATCACAATAGAAAACGACAGCCTTATAAAGCTGGCGCAGCAATTTGTTAAAGCTACCCAATGGAAAGGCGGTTTTGAGCTGGAGATTATGAGCAATGCCGAGGGCGAGTTCTATATTATGGAGATAAACCCACGTTTCCCCGCGTGGATCTATTTAACGGCTGGTGCCGGCCAAAACCAACCGGCCGCTTTGGTAAAGATGGCTTTGGGCGAGCACGTAGCGCCCTTTACAGAATATACCGTTGGTAAAATGTTCATTCGCTACTCGTGGGACCAGGTGGTTGACGTTGCAGATTTTCAGCAATTTTCGGCCTTTGGCGAGTTATCCTTAGCAAAAGTTAACCTGTAACCAAGTGCAAAAATTAAAATACGAACGGCCGTTTATCAAGAAGCTTAATGCCGGCCTGATGAATAAGTTTGGCACCCGCACAGAAACTCAGCCGCTTACGCATATTGATGGTGTACCGGTAAAAAAACTGGCGGAGCAATATGGTTCGCCACTGTTTGTATTGTCAGAGCGGCAAATTCGACGCAATACACGGGCTGCTTTGCGCGCTTTTAAAACCCGCTATCCAAATGTGCAGTTTGCCTGGAGCTATAAAACCAATTACTTAAACGCGGTTTGCAACATCTTTCACCAAGAGGGTAGCTGGGCCGAGGTAGTTTCGGGGGTAGAGTATCGTAAAGCTTTGGGCAATAAAGTGCCGGGCAACCAGATCGTTTTTAACGGCCCCGGCAAGCAAAAGGCCGATCTGCTATTGGCTATCCAGCATGACTCGCTTATCCACATAGATCACTTTGACGAGCTCTATACCCTGTTCGAGATCTGCAATACCATCAGCAAAAAACCACGCGTTGCTATCCGTGTAAATATGGATACCGGCGTTTACCCGGTGTGGGACCGCTTTGGTTTCAACTTTGAAAACGAAGAAGCCTGGAGCGCTATCACCAAAATTGTATCGTCTGGCAAGTTGCAACTTGTTGGTTTGCACTGCCACATAGGTACGTTTATGTTGTCAACATCTGCCTATAGAATTGCTGCAACCAAAATGTGCAGCTTGGTAATGCGCTGCCGCAACCAGTTAAATAACCCGCTGCAGTATATGGATATGGGTGGTGGCCTGCCATCAACCAATACCCTTAAGGGCGCTTATCTACCGGGGGTTGATACGGTGCCATCCGTAGATGATTTTGCTGAGGCCATTACTACCGCGATACTGGATTATGGCTTTAAGCAAGACGAATTGCCCACACTTATTATGGAATGTGGCCGCGTACTGATAGATGATGCCGGCTATTTGATAGGCAGCGTTTTAGCTAACAAACGTTTAAGTGATGGCCGAAGGGCAACTATTTTAGATTTTGGCGTTAATACGCTGTTCACTTCATTTTGGTATGACCACCAGATAAGTCCTGCGCAGGAGTTTACTCAGCATACCGAAAACATGGTACTATACGGCCCGCTTTGTATGAATATTGATGTGGTACGAGAGAGTATTAATCTGCCCCTGTTAAACGCAGGCGATAATCTGGTGGTGCATAAAGTTGGTGCCTATAACATGACCCAATGGATGCAGTTCATCATGAGCCGCCCCGCAATAGTACTTATAGACGAGCAACAGCAACCACACGTAGTACGCCAGGCCGAAACTTTAGAATACATGGAGCAGCCCGAGCAAGTGCCCGCCCATTTAATGTTTAATAAGTGAATAAAAGTGTAAAATATACCGCGGGGGCCATAATTAACAGCTATGCCATTGTGTTTTTTTCGCAAAACAAGGTGCTGGGTGTATTATTGCTACTGGTGTCTTTTTTAAACCCCATAGCCGGGGCAACCGGGCTGGGCTGCGTGCTGCTGTCTATAGCCCTAGTATCTATTATGGGATACGACAAGGAGAGCATCCGCATAGGCTTTTACAGCTTTAATCCGTTATTATTGGGTATAGGCTTCGGTACTTTTTACGCGGTAAACGCGGCCTTTTTTGCCTGGATTATTATTGCCTGCATTATAGCTACCATGCTAAGTGTAACTCTTGCGGTCAGCCTGTCCAAAAAAGGTTTGCCTCTGCTATCCCTACCATTTGTTATTACCTTTTGGCTGCTGCTGCTGGCAGTAAACAGCATTTACCATATGGGGCTTGAGCAACGCCATAGCGCCGTGCTTAACGAGATAAATAACCTGGGCGAGGGCAGCGCTTACATCCCCCCGGGGATATTGAGCTTTATACAACTGCCTAATTACGCGGCTTTGTTTTTTAGGGCTTTGAGCGCTGTATTGTTTCAAAACAGTGTACTGTCCGGCATGGTTATCAGCATTGGCTTGCTTATCCACTCGCGTATAAATTTTAGTTTGCTGGTGCTGGCTTTCATTGTCGCCTGCCTGTTTAATCACTACACGAATACCTATGCCGATGGGATCAGCTATTATCACTTAGGCAGTAATTTAGTAATGGCCGCGGCAGCTATTGGCAGCTTTTTCCTTATACCTTCTGCTCGCTCATACTTTTGGGCTTTATTAAGTATCCCTGTTTCTTTTCTGCTGATCAACGGGCTGTCTAAAATATTTGGCGTGTATGACTTGCCGGTGCTATCGCTGCCGTTTTGCGTGGTTACCTTGTTGTTTTTGAGCTTTTTTAGGCGGAGGATAAACGCCGGAAAATTGCAGCTTACGCCGCTACAACACTACTCGCCCGAGCGTAACCTTTACCAATATTTAAACGGCAACGAGCGGCTGGCCCCTTTGAGCTATTTCAACTTTCACCTCCCCTTTATGGGCGAGTGGACCGTATCGCAAGGTTATGATGGCGACATTACACACAAAGCTGAATGGGGCAAAGCGCTTGACTTTGTGATTAAAGACGAGGAACTGCAAACCTATCAATACCCCGGCACCCGCATGGAGCATTTTTACTGCTTCAACAAACCTGTTTTAGCCTGCGGCGATGGTGTGATTGAAGAAGTAGTGGACCATGTTGAAGACAATGCCATTGGCGAGGTAAACACCATTGAAAACTGGGGCAACAGCATAGTGATAAAACACTTAAACGGCCTTTACAGCAAGGTATCGCACCTTAAAAAAAACTCGGCAAAAGTTAAGCCGGGCGATGCTGTTAAACAAGGCGATGTTTTAGGGCTTTGCGGCAATTCGGGCCGCTCGCCTGAGCCGCATTTGCATTTCCAGGTGCAAACTACACCTTACATAGGCTCAAAAACGTTGGCTTACCCGTTTGCTTATTATATCGACCAAAACAATGAGCACAACAAACTATGTAGCTTTAAAACACCTGCAGAGGGCACAGCGTTACGCCCGGTGGATATAAACCCTACACTTAAGCAAGCATTTAAATTACAGCCGGGCTATATGGCTACGGTAACCGCGCAGGGCCATAATCCCGAATATTTTGAGGTATGCACTGATGCCTTTAATCAAACTTATATCTACAGTAAAACAACCGGTGCCAAAGCTTACTTTGTAAATAACGGCACAGCCTTTTACTTCACCAGTTTTTATGGCGACCGGAAATCATTGCTGTATTATTTTTACCTGGCCGCCTACAAAGTAATTTTTACTACCGAAGCCGGCATGACGGTTACAGACAGCTACCCGCTGCAATTAACTAATGACAGGCCGTTGCGCTGGCTGCAGGATCTGCTGGCTCCATTCTTCCAGTTCATCAGCCTAAAATATAGCAGTTTTGCATCTGTAACCGGGCAAAGCGTTGTAATACATGCTGCACAGCACCGCCAGGTTTTAAGCAGTATTAAGCCCACTATGGGCGCGTCTGCGCAGTTACAGCATGGCGGTATTTCTGCCTTTACGGTAACCATTAATAACACTAAAGTTGAAGCACAATGGAAAACAGAAAATACGCATTAATATTTCTTTTTCTGTTGATAGCCTGTGGCAGCAGGGCGCAAAGCATCAACAGTTTTGAGCAAGCCGACAGCCTAAGCAACGCGCAATATCTTGCCGGCAACTGGGGTCAACTACTACAAACCGGGAAGTATGCTATAGCTGCGGGTTATGATTCGCCGGCCTTAAGGCAGCGGCTGGGTTATGCCCAAATGTTAAGCGGCGACTATGGTAAAGCCATACACGAGTACAACACGGTTTTAAAAAACGACAGTTATAATACTACCGCCCGTTACTATGCCTACTTGTGCAGCCAATATTTAAATCAAGAAGCGGGCGCGTCGTTTCATGCGGCATACCTTGATCCCACTCAACAAAACTATGAGCGGCTTACACCATTTGGCTTGCTAAATGCGGGGGTTGAAAACAGTGTTAAGTTTAATGACAATACTTACAGGGGTACAGCCAATTATACGCGCGTTTATTTAACTAACCGTTTATCGTGGCACTGGCAGCTAACACAATCAGTGGCCTACTTTAAGCAGGATTTTTATAATACACCTGTTGCTGTACCTAAATCATCACTATTTGCCAACCAAAACAGCGCCAACACCCAAGCAGAATATTACGGCAGGTTAACCTACAGCCTGAACGCCAATTTGCAGTTGGCCGGTGTATACCATTATTTAAAAAGTAATTTCCTTAATTCATCATACAATAACCATATAGGCTCATTGGGCTTACGTTACAACGGTACACACATTGCTTTGCAGGGCGATGTTAATACCGGCACTATGATTGGCGGGCGGCTTAACCAGTACAGCGCTTCGTTAACATTTTATCCGGCCGGGAATCTTAATATTTATACGTTTAGCCGGGGCTCATACTTAGACCAAAATGGTAACGGTACAGGCATTTTCGCACAAAGCGTGGGTTACAAACTAACAAATACGCTATGGGCCGAAACGGCGGCCACTTTTGGCAATCTAAATAACTATATTGACGTGGATGGATTGTATATTTATAATGCCATTGACCCAACAAAACTAAAACTGGGGCAAACGTTCTTTTACCGGCTAGGCAAACATGCGCAACTGCAGCTAAATTATACCTACGAACAGAAAGAAGATAACATACATAGTTTAACATATAACCAACACGCCCTTACCACAGGACTATTATGGAAATTTTAAAACGCACCGGCTTTATCGTATTACTGATACTAGCCTCCTCCCTGTTGCAGGCACAAACAAGTACTGTACTGCAAAAAGCCTTTAAAAACAGCTATACCGACGAGAATAATAAAAACTACACGGCAGCTATAAACGATATCAGCCCTTACTATTCTGAAGGTAGTTATGAGTTGAATATCAGGCTGGGCTGGTTGCATTATTTAAACAAAAACTATAACGCATCGCAAAGTTATTATGCGCGTGCGGCGGCGGCTAAGCCCGGCAGCATTGAAGCTAAATTTGGCTACGTTAAGCCTTTGTCGTACCTGCAAAGCTGGGATAAGGTGGTAGAACAATATTTAGCCATTATACGCATTGACCCGCAAAATACACAGGCCAATTACTGGCTGGGGGTTATATACTACAACCGCAAGCAGTATGATAATGCTATACGCTGCTTTAAAGTGGTTATTAACCTATATCCGTTTGACTATGATGGCAACCACATGCTGGCCTGGGCCTGCCTGTTAAGCAACCGTAAAACTGATGCCCAAAACTATTTTACCAAGGCGCTGCTGATCAAGCCAGATGACACATCAAGCCTTGACGGGCTGAATAAATCTAAATAAGGTTTTCTGGTTCGTCGGTACGAAATAAGATTTGGGGTACTTAAACAACCGGCTTTTCTGTTTATCGATTTATTTGGCATCTTCATCGATATTTCGTCAGAATGCCTGATCATTGTTTTACATTTGGTTCATAATTAAATTGTTAACCAACAACCAATAAAATCATGAGAACCCCTAAATTACACATTACGCTATTGCTGGCTTTAATGGTAAGCGTATTTTCTGCTTGTCAGAAAAACAATGCTTCGCCTGAAACCGAAGAGTCAGCTTTTACAGGCACTATCGCTGTATCAACCACCACAGCGTTGGCAGGTGGAACCGGCAGCACATTTAAAGACAGTGTTTACCTGGTAAATTGCTTTGGCAAAAAAGCCCGAAAAGACAGCATAGCATTTAACACTTTGACTGCCGCCATTGGTACTTACCTGGCAGCTAATTACGACGGATATACAATAGCCAAGTCCTTAAAAATTACCGACGCTAAAGTAGTAATCAACTATATTGTGGTAATTAACTACAACGGCAGCCCGGTAGGTTTAAGGTTTGCTACCGACGGCACATTTATAGCTGTGTTGGAGCAACGTGCAGGCGCCGACCTGAAAATAAAGGGTCCGGGTTTCCATCCCGGGGGGCCATTTGGTAACCGCAACGGGCAACATCCTGATACTATTGCCTTATCTGCCATCCCAACTGCGGTAAAAACATTCTTTACTGCCACTTACCCAACCGATACCTTGTTGCACGCTGCTGTAACGCCAGACAAAAGCTTTATCCTGATCAGCAAGAACCAAAGCCTGTTTGCTACCGGTATAACAGAAGCTGGTAAGTTGATAAAACGCGTGCAAATAGACCCTCGCCCGGCCAAGCATGTTGCTGTAGCACAAGCGAGTTTGCCTGCTGCGGTAAGTGTTTACCTCACCGCTACCTATCCGGGTTATGTGTTCGGGAAAGCTTTCTCGGCCACTAATAAAGCTGGCGTGTTAGAGTACTCCATACTTATGACCTCAAACAACACCAAGTACGCAGTGCGTTTTGACGCCATGGGCGTATTTATCAAAGCCATTGCATTAAGATAATTTTAGCCGATCCCCTATATAATAAGTAAAGCCCGCTACACAATTGTGTGGCGGGCTTTATATTTATAGTGATGTATGCCAGATGCTATTTATGCAGTTTAGTCGTCGGCTGGTAAGTAATAGTATAACCTGCCGCTTCGTCCGTTTGCTCGCGCCCTGTTTTAGCGTTAAACTTAAGTGGTTTTTGGGCCAGCGTCTCGCCTTTTAGTAAAAAATTCACGCTTATGGTGTCTTTCATGCCTTCCTGCATAAAGCTCCAGGCCGCGCGGATCGTGTCATTTTTGATGGTGCCTTCAAGCGTGCCTTTGCGACTGTCCTTTTGGTACGGCAGCCAGTTAAGGTGCCCGGTAACTTTATTGCCCGTCACCATAAACTCAACCGCGGTGCTGTCTTTGCCCATGGTGTGCAAAAAACAAACGGAGTAAACCGCGGAGGTGTCTTTGCCATCGGTAACTAGCGTATCGCGGCTAATGTTGGTTGTGCTATCTATAACTTCTGTTTTGGTTGATGATGTGCAGGCGGCTATAAATAAAGTGGCTATGCATCCTAATGCTAAATATTTCATACCCCTACAACAGTAATACCTGCGTAAAGTTTGACGTAGGGTCCGGGGAGCACCTGCAATCGCCCGCTTTTTTTATAGGTTTGTAGCAATGGAACACGTGTTAGATAACCCTGCATTTAATGCATTAAACACCGGTAACGCCAGCCTGGCAAATGGCACGGCGCAGGTCAAATTTTTTGATAAGGCGGTGTCGCCGTTTATTGGTTTTGATGCAATACCGACCAACACTTTGAGCAATTAGCTCAACTAATACCACACGACTGGCCTGTCGGCTTTGTATCATTCATACCCAGAGATATACCGCAACCCTGGAAGATAGTGTTTTATGCGGACTGCTACCAAATGATTTACAAGGGCGATATAAAACCGATTGATGACAGCCCGTTAAGGGAGTTGAACGCAACCCATATCCAGCAAATGTTAGCGCTAACCAAGCTAACTAACCCCGGCCCATTTAAGGAACGGACTATTGAGTTTGGCCACTACCGCGGTATTTTTGATGGCGATAAACTGGTAGCCATGGCCGGCCAGCGCATGAACCCGCTACCCTACGCCGAGATCAGCGCGGTTTGTACCCACCCTGATTACGCAGGCCGTGGCTATGCCAAACTACTAATGCAGCAGCAAATCAACCGGATAACCAGTGAAGGCAACGTCCCGTTTCTGCATGTGCGACGCGATAACCCGCACGCTATCAAGATCTATGAGGGCATGGGTTTTGAGACGCGCACGGTAATGCACTTCTACATCATTGGCAAGTGATCCACTGATTCACCTTGTGTGTGTATAAGTTGGATCATGTTAAAAACTTAATCTCCTAATAATCTGACTATTAGAAAAACTAAACATTTCGTTTGGATCAGTCAAGCGCAGTTTGGATCAGTTTTAGGGCCGCATGATCATCCAATAGGTAATAATGCTCATAACTTTTATCTCCCTTTATAGGCGCACACGATCACGTACCTATCGTTGTATAAATTTCTCCCTTTGGTTGAAATGACAAAACGGAATTTACTACCATTCCAAACGCACACTCACCCCATCCGGACTATTCTCAAAACTCAAATAAAGCGTATTTGACGATTTATCCCATGATGATTTTACATCGGTTATTGCTGCGCCGTTGCTGTCAGTTACAGTTATCTTTTTGGCTTCGGCGGGTAACAATATGCGCATGGCGTTTAGCGTATTAGCCGGGCTTTTTGACAGGAAGCTGAATTGCCGGCCCTGCGCCTTTTCATCATACTCGCGCGAGGCGGAGGCCAATACCTGTGGCTTGGTTTTGTTGGTTACCCGTTTCAGGTCTATCAGGTAGGCTTGCTCTCCGGGATTAATTACCTTTTCGGCTAATACGGGTAGAGTTGGATCAAACAGGTCAATTACCGGGCCTTTAACTAGGTATGGTTTAGTGTTTTCATTCTCGTTCAGTACCGCGGCTATGGTATACATGCCACGTTCAAGATACAGGTTGTTTTTTATGGTAAGCGTACCTGCTTTAGCATCCGTTTCGTAAGCTTGCTTTACGGTAGCGAGATAAGTAGCATCGTTATTGGCCTGCATCACAAAATCTTTTGGGTTTTCGCGGATGATGTGTACCGCACCTGCGCCCACTTTAAATTTCTGGTTGCCGCCGGTTGGGTTTACGCCCAGCAACTTAAACAGGTGCTGCGATGGCGCGGTAAAGCTGTTGCCTTTGGTGTTCCACCATTCTAAAACACTTTGGTATGGGTCATCATCTTTGCCAACATAGATTAGCACGCCACCTTTTTTAACCCACGTAGCCAGTTGCTCATGCTCTGTAGCTGAATTAGGTTTCATGTTAGCGTAACTCATTACCAAAACTTTAATATCCTTTAAAGTAGCTGCATAACCCAGGTTTTCCATGTGTACAGTTTGCACCGGGATACCGCGTTTAACCAGCGGCAGCGTTTGCCCGTAAAATATAGAAAACTGCGGATCTTCGAACCCGTTATGCGTAGGGAGGCGCTGAAACATCAGCGAATTACCCATTAGCACTCCAATCCCGTTTACACCGGTAACTTTATTGGTTGATGTAGGGATTTTGTTTAGCGAGTTTACCATTACCTGCATTTGCGTTGAATAGTATTTAGGGATGTAAACGCTCGAGTCGCTATTGGCCAAACGGTATTTGCCCGTATAAATGCGCTCCGGCCATGGCATCACCTCGTAATCGGCCACCATAGGGTACAATAACTTAGCGCTGAATGTTGCCTGGTAATTGCGTTTATAATCGGCCCAGTCGCGGTGGGCATCTTCAATAGGGTCGGTTAAAAAGAATAGCTTGCGCTTTGTTGGCGCGGTCATAGACACCATGGAGCCGTACTCTAAAAACGCATTCTCAAACACGCGCTCCTTGCGTTGTCCGTTGAAGTAAGTAGCTTCGCGAGAGGTGCCTGTCCATACCTGGGCTATATAACCATCAATGCTGGGCAGCGACGCCAGGCTGGCTTCGGGACTAACAATTTGCCATGACGAATAGTTAACCAACGAGTGGGTAGGGATATATACTTTAACCACTATCCCTTTGCTTTTGGCGTACTCTTTTGCATACTCAGACACCTGTTTAATACAATTATAATAAAGCTGGTATTTCAGTTTGCTTGACAGGTAGGTATTCTCGGCGCTTTCGTGCTGTGGTTTCCAGGCGAAGCCGTAAAACTTTTGCCACTCTTCCTTAAAAGGTTCGCTGTAACCGCCACGTGCCCAAAACTCGGGTTCTTCTAAAAAAATCTCTTTAATGCCTACGTCAACCACCCGTTTCATTACGCTTTTCATGTAATCAATAAAGGCTTGCGTTGGCACCACATAAGGCACGTTAACACCATGCATAATAGGTTTGCCATTGCGTTCAACCTGCGCCAAATCAAGGTGGTTTTTACCGTCAAACTTTCCGGTGAAGAAATCGGCATAGCTGCCCCAGGCAATACCGGTCATAAAAGCGGTTTGGTAGCCATGGTCGCGCCATGATTGTACGCGCTGCTCAAAGGTCATCCCCCGCTGATCATTGGGGCCGTAAACTATGGCTACGTCAGACCGCACATCAATTTCTTTTCGCCAGGGGCTGCCGGTCTGGAAGGTGGTTTTTTGCAGTGGTGATTTAACCTGTGCTGATGCAATAAATGAAACAGCCGCAAGGCTAAATGATAATAAACCTTTTCTCATATTTACTCACTTTAGGTGGACATAGTTCTGCCATAACTTATCGCGCAGCAAAATTGAAATCCTGTATGTTTTAGGTGGTTATAATTACAACAGCAATTTAGTAATTTTTACGGAAGCGGCTGAGTGTTCTATTATTGTTGGGCTGCTATTCTTTCGATGCTTTTGGTTTCTAATTGAGTTTAGTAAAACCTAGTATATTCAACCCAGCTTTAACATTAGCATTTTTCATGAACAATTTCCATAACAAACCGGTGCGGTAGTTCTCTATCATAACGATAATGGGCCCCTGGTCAATTGCTAGATACGACTTTGCATACCAGTTATGCTGCTCGCTAAAAGCGTCGGCAAAGCCGTATTCACCCCATATCTGCGGACCAAGATCTTCATAATAATGTCTTAGCGCCTGCATGGAATATTTTGGTGTGTACGGAAATGCCGATAATGCGGCGGTTGGCGTTATCACTCCCAAATCTTCGGTTGGCGAGTGCCCGGCGTAGCCTTTCCAGCTGTCGCTGGCGGTTAAGCCCCAGCTATTGGCGCCATAGCCTTTATATTGTTTGGGGTTTTCTATACAGTATTGGCGGTTGATTAAAGTATGATTGGTGGCTTGTTGCCAGTAATCGGCGTATTGATCTTTCAACCCTTTAGGGTTAAGCCCCATAAAAGAGTACTGTGTCCAGAACAATGATCCGCCATAGTCTGGTCCCAATGGAAGGGTAAAGTTATTATAATAGGTTTTGCCGTTGATAAAGGTTTTGCTGTCGGTCCAACCATCGGTATAAACTTCTTTTTTAATTGGGTGGGTTGGCGATGAGGCTGCCATGATGTAAGTGATCAAACATTCGTTCCAACCGTGTATAGGCAGGTTCATATCCCAGGCATAGTTGGGGCTCCAGTGCCAATAGAGTACATTTTTTTCGTGGGTAAACCAAGCCCACTCCACATCGTCCCAAAGGGTTTTTATTTTAGCTCGGATATCTTTTTCTATTGGCGTGTTGCCTTTAAAATATTCCTGCGCGGTTAGCAAGCCTACAAACAAGTACGATGTTTCAACAATATCGGCACCATCGTCTTTTTTACTAAAAGGGATAACTTTACCGGTTTCGCCATTTAGCCAATGCGGGTAAACGCCATGGAACCTATCAGCTTTTAACAAAAAGTTGGCAATTTTTAGCGTGTGGGCGGCGGCTTGTTTGCGGGTGATGAATTTGCGTTCAGACGCTACAATCATGGACATCAGCCCAAAACCTGTACCGCCGGTGGTTACTATATTATTGCCAACGTTTACGCTGGTGTTGCTACGCTCGCGCGCCAGGCCACTTATAGGGTGTGCCAGATCCCAAAAATATCTGAAGGTTTGCTTTTGCACCAGCGTAAGTAGCTGGTTGTCGCTAAGGCCTTTCTTAATGGTCAAATCGGCAGGTATAGGTGTAACAGCTTGCGCAAGGGTGTCTTTGTAAATGCCCAACAGCATAAGGGCGCAAATTATGCAAAACAGCTTTTTCATAGGGTATATTGGCTAATAGCGTTGCTAAAATAGGTATTACTATGATATAAAAATAGCGATGGGTTTAAAACCCATCGCTACGTGCAGTGCAGTGTAATTTAATACGTTATATCAAATCTAATCCTTTAAAGTTTTTATTCAGCACCGACGCGTTACTTACATCCAGCCACTTATCTAACAACGTTGCATAGATGTCTCTAAAATCAACCTGATATTTCAAGTCGCCATTATCCAGCGTAGTCAAGTCAGGCGAATCATTAAAGATGCCCTGTTTCTTCAATTTGCCACCAAACATAAACACATTATTGGCGGTGCCATGGTCGGTACCGTTGCTGGCGTTTTGCTCTACACGGCGGCCAAACTCAGAGAAGGTCATTACCAGGGTATCATCTAATTTACCTGTCGTTTTTAAATCTTTAATAAAGGCAGCTACGGCATCGCCATAAATTTTAAGCTGGCGTCCCTGCTGATTTTGCTGACCAACGTGGGTGTCAAATCCGCTGAGTGATACATAGTATACACGGGTATCTAAGCCCGAATTGATAAATTTAGATACGTTTTTTAACTGATTGGCAAAGCCGCTGTTAGGGTACAGCGCAGTTGACCTGTAGCCCTTTGATGTCTTCTGTATATAATCTGCCGATGAATAGGTTTCTATCATGGTTTTATACAGATAGCCCAGGTTGTCCTCGTTCAGGTTATCGTGATGATCGTTCACCAGATCTTTAAAGAACGGTTCGCGCGTGGTTTGGAAAAGCTTGTTTGGGTCCTGCACGGCAATGCCCTTAAGCTTATTGCCTTTCATGGCCAGCGACAAGGTATCATCCACCTCGATAGCCGTATAAGGGTTTTTACAGGTTTCGCAATTCGAATCCAGATAACGGCCTATCCAGCCGGTACTTAAAAACTGGTTGGCATCGCTGCCTGTTTGCCAAATATCCATCGACCGGAAATGCGACCGGTCCGGGTTTGGATAGCCCACCGAATTAATGACACTCATCCAGCCTTGATCATACAATTCTTTCAACGCGGATAGGTTGGGATTCAATCCCTGCATATCATTAAGGGTGATGATATCCGGCTTTTGTATGGCTATGGTTTTACGTTTTTGATAATAGATATCGTTGCCATAAGGCACAACCGTATTTAACCCATCATTGCCCCCCGAAAGCTGAATGATCACCAGGTTTTTATGCCCGGTAAGCTGACTTTTGGCAATAGCCTCTAAGGGCTTTAAAAAAGCCGGCATTAAAAATGCGCCTGATACTAATGCGGTGTTCTTTAAAAAATCTCTACGTTCCATAATGCCCCCCAACCCCCTAAAGGGGCTTTTGGTTAATTAATTAATTTAAATATATACCACCGTTATGCCCTTTTAAAGGGCCCGGGGCTCAGCATAATTGATACTCCGGCGTTGACACCACTTGTATCACTATTGTTTTTAAGTCTCCGGGTTTAGTTACTTCGTCAATCGCCGCCTTGTTCAGCGTCGGCTCAAGCATAAATTGTGCTATTTCCTGGTGCGTGGTTTTGGCGGGGATGTCTTTTAAAAACTTGTCCCAATTGGCGGTAGCCTTAACACGATTAACCACGTTTAACTGTTGTTTGCGTTGCGATGCCAGGTAAGCTTCATCCTCGGGTGTTGCTTTGCCCGTAAAATCTATCAGCCCCGCGTTTAATATGGTCGACGGGATCTTCATCCTATACATCAGCGACGAGCTATCAATCCACGATCTGCCACCCGGCCAGCCGGCCACGTTTGGCGGGCGAAACAGCACCTGCCCCAATGCCCGCTGAAACTGCATCAGTACATCGGGATTTTGATAATCTATATAAAACTGGCGGTTCAATCCCACCAAAAACTCTACCGGCGATTTTACCAAATTGCCTATGTTTTTATCCTCATAAAACCACTCCGCACTAAAAAAATGTTCTAATAGCGGCTTAATCTCGTAATTGGCTTTGTAAAACACGTCTGCCATTTGTGCAACGCGGGCGTCATCGGGCACCTCGTTAACAAAATAGCGGTACAACTTAGTGCATATATAAGTAGCCGTCTGTTTATTATCTGTAATAATGTTTAAAATATCCTCGCCGCAATAGTTGGCGGTTTTACCTAAAAACGTCTTTGTGCCGTTGTCATGCGTGTTGTTATTAAACTTATACGTACCGTCTTTCCCACTATAGGCCCAGCCCGTAAACGCCCGTGCCGACTCTTTAACATCCTGCTCGGTATAATGTCCCCGACCCAGTGTAAACAACTCCATTAGTTCGCGGGCAAAGTTCTCGTTAGGCCGATTTTTTTGATTTTGCTGATTGTTTAAAAACTGCAGCATAGCCGGCGTTTGCGACACCTGTAGCAACATGGTTTTAAAATTACCCAAAGCGTTAGCGCGCTGAATGTTATTTAGCTCTTGCTGATAATACGAGTTGCCCACATTACAAGCGAAATGATTATGCCAAAACAAGGTCATCTTTTCCCGGAGCTGAGCTTCGGTATTACTCATTTGTTTAATCCAGGCATCGTTAAGCGCTCTTTCCTGCCTGTTTCTGTCCAGATTTATTATCCGTCGTTCTTCTTCTGTTTGGTCCCTGTAAGGCTTGGGCCTAAGGTCAATGTTTTCGGTAACGGCATTTAACTGCTCTACCCGCTCTGAAGCCTGCAAAAGTTTACGCACACCCTTTTTTACTGACCAGTTTTGCTTGTCATGCAGGTCTTCAAACCTGATGCCGAAGCCCGCCCTGGCGTATAAGTGTTTTATCTGTTTTGCATTGTTCATGTATGCCCCCCTAACTTAGTTGGTACTCAGGCGAGGATACCAGTTCAATTACCAGTGCCTTTTTGTCTTTTGCCTGCGCTACGGTTTTGGTTAGCGCATTGCTTATAGTAGGTTGCAGCATAAACTGCGCTAAACTTTTGTTGTCAAGCGATGGCGGTATGCTTCCTAAAAACTTATTCCAATTGGCGTGTGCCTGTACGCGTGTGCCGGCTGCTTCTTTCATTACTTTGGCGGTGGCTAAAAATGCCTCGTCTTCGGGGTCGGCTTTGCCGTTAAAATCTATCATGCCACCATTTAATAATGTCGATGGTATTTTAATGCGATACATGAGCGACGAGCTGTCTATCCAATTGCGCCCGCCCGGCCAGCCGGCTACGTTTGGCGGGTACAATAATACCTGCCCCAATACTTTTTGAAACTGCAACAGTATTGCCGGCTTTTGGTAAGCAATATCAAATTGCCTGTTTAAGCCTACGATGAGTTCCACCGGCGATTTAACCAGGTTGCCAATGTTCTTGTCTTCATAAAACCACTCGGCGGTAAAAATGTATTCCAGTAAGGGTTTTATCTCGTAATTGGCTTTGTAAAACACATCGGACATAACATTAATATGTGCAGTATCCGGCGTTTCGTTAACCAGGTATTTGTATAGTTTGGTACTGATAAAGCGCGCTGTTTCTTTTTTATCAAACAGGCTATTTATGATATCCTCGCCTGTAAAATTCCCGCTCTTACCCAGAAAAGTTTTGCGGTCATCATCATGTGCAGCGGGGCGAAATCTGAACTCGCCCGATTGATCATATCCCCAACCGGTAAAGGCCCTTGCAGATTCTTTAACATCCTGCTCGGTGTAATTGCCACGCCCAATGGTGAAAAGTTCCATAAGCTCGCGGGCGAAATTCTCGTTAGGGTGTCCCTTCAAGTTTTGCTGATTATTTAAAAACTGCAACATTGCCGGCGATTTGGCAATGGCAAGCGTCAAAGTCTTAAAATTACCCAACGCGTGTTGACGCTGCATGTTTACCAGTTGCTGGGCATGCAAGGGTTGTTTTGAACGGCAGGCAAAATGGTTGTTCCAAAACAGGGCCATTTTTTCACGCAGTTGGCCATTGTCCTTACTCATCAGATCTATCCATGCAAGGTTAATTTCACGCTCCTGCTGGCGCTGCATTTGCATCAGCATTTTACGCTCGGCCTGGTCGGCTTTTTTGCGGCCTTTGCGGGCCATGGTATAGTCGCCAATGCTTTTAGCGACATTAAGCGGCTCATGTTTTTCTGAAGAGCTAAATAAGCCGGCAATAACTTCCTTATTGGTTTGGTCCCCCGTAGCTTTTAAATCGTCAAAACGCATACCGAAGCCTGCGCGTGATAGTAAATGCTTGATTTGCTTTAAATTGGTCATGTGCTTAAAGGGGGGTTAAAAGCAGTGTGACATCTAAATTACAAATTAGTTTAAATTTTTAGCGTTTATTTTAACAAGGCGCTACATTTGTTACAAATGATTTTTAGGCTTACCGAGCAACTGCTATTCCCAAACCCTGAACTAGCCGAACCCGATGGTTTGCTGGCCGTTGAGGGCGATTTATCCACCGAACGGTTGATACTGGCCTACCAAAACAGCATCTTCCCATGGTATAGTGACGACACACCCATATTATGGTACTCGCCGCATGAGCGCTTTGTGCTTTTTCCGGATGAGTTGAAGGTGTCATCAAGCATGCGGCGGGTGTTAAATTCGGGTAAGTTCAGGGTAACGTTTGACACTTGTTTTGCTGATGTAATAGCAGCGTGCTCAATCATTGATCGCCCAGGGCAGGATGGCACCTGGATTACCGCCGAGATGAAACAAGCGTACATCAATTTACATCACCAGGGCCATGCCCATTCGGTAGAAACTTGGCTGGGCGAAGAACTGGTTGGCGGTATGTACGGGGTGGCTGTTGGTAAAGTATTTTGCGGCGAGAGTATGTTTAGCACCGTTAGCAATGCATCAAAAACAGCCCTTATCAGCCTGATCAAATCAGGCGAGTATAATTTACTGGATTGCCAGGTGCATACAGATCATCTCGAATCAATGGGTGCACGCATGATTAGCCGGAAAGAATATATGGTGATACTGAATGAGGGTGCAGACTGATTATGTACCTTTATAGCCATAATGCAGCAAACAACTAACATCAAAGAACGCATCATTTTAGGTATAGACCCGGGCACATCAATAATGGGTTACGGCTTGATAAAAGAAACAGGCTCAAAAATTGAGCTGATTAGCCTGGGTGTAGTTAAGATGGACAAGATAGACGACCACATGCTAAAGCTGCAGCGCATATTTGCAAAAACCGTTGCGCTTATTGATAATTACAAACCCGACTGCCTGGCTATAGAAGCCCCCTTTTATGGTAAAAACATCCAGGTGATGTTAAAGCTGGGCAGGGCGCAGGGTGTGGCCATGGCCGCAGCGCTTTCGCGCGATGTGGAGGTTACCGAATATGCTCCACGTAAAATAAAAATGGCTATCACCGGCAATGGCAATGCCACCAAAGAGCAGGTTTCTGCCATGATGCAACGCCTGCTTAACTTTACAGAAACTCCCGAGTTTTTAGATGCTACAGACGGCTTGGCAGTCGCTGTTTGTCATTCGTTTCAAAAGGTGAGTGTAGCTAAAGGTGGCGGTGCAAAAAAAAGCTATTCGGGTTGGGATACCTTCGTTAAAGACAACACTAAACGAATAGTAAAATAACCCTTCTTTGTAGGCACTTGGCCTCGAAAACCCGCCGTCATGATGACATGCACTATCGCGACCTTTCAAATTCAATTTGCCATTATGGAATTTATACGTATCCGCCACGGGTATAAAATGCGACTATTGTAATTTAAACGGGTTTTACATTAAATATTCACAGCTGTCGAAACACATTATTCCAATTATGTGTTTGCTTATTTGACTTAATGTTTAGTACCTTAAGCGCAGTATATAAACCGATGAGAATTTTCCACCTAAGTGCTGAGTGTTATCCGGTTGCCAAAGTTGGCGGCCTTGCCGACGTTGTTGGCGCCTTGCCAAAATATCAAACATTAGCAGGGCATCAAGCTGCGGTGGTAATGCCTTTTTATGATAGAAAGTTTACCCGCGAAAATGAATTTGATATCGTTTTCCGGAGCGCAACTTTATTGGGCACCCGCCGACTATATTTTGAGATATTAAAGGAGCGGAATAATGTGCTTGGCTTTGAGCTTTTTTTGGTGCGTATCCCGGGCCTGATAGACCGCGAAAATATTTATAGTTACCCTGACGAAACAGAGCAGTTTATAGCCTTCCAGATTTGCTTTTTAGATTGGATAAGCTACTCGCAGCAACTGCCGGATGTTATTCATTGCCACGACCACCACTCTGGCCTGGTGCCGTTTTTGTTGCAGCACTCTAAGCTATATACTCAGCTTTCTAAGATTCCGACGGTATTTACCATACACAACGGCCAGTACCATGGTGCATTTGGCTGGGATAAACTAGCCTATCTGCCCGAAATAGATTTAACCAAAACTGGCCTGCTTGACTGGAGCGGCGGTATAAACCCCTTAGCGTCTGCGGTGCGTTGTGCCAGCCGTTACACTACGGTATCCCCTAGTTATCTGGAAGAGTTGATTTATAGTTCGAACGGATTAGAGTATCTTTTCTTTTTAGAGCGGGACAAAGGTGTGGGCATTATTAACGGTATAGATACCGATATATGGAACCCGGCCACCGACAATATGATCGCTGCAAAATATAACACGATCAAAGTATCCGCCGGAAAACAAAAAAACAAGGCAGCATTGTGTACCCGCTTCAATTTTGATATAAGCAAGCCGCTAATAAGTTTTATTGGCCGCTTAGTTTTTGAAAAAGGCGCCGATTTGCTTGCCGAAGCAATTACCGCAAGCCTTGCCGATTACGCGGGCAGGGTAAACTTTTTAATACTAGGTGCCGGCGATCCGGAAACGGAGATGGCACTTCAAGAGCTTAAAGAAAAGTTTCCGGCAGACACAAGTGTTTACATTGGCTACAACGAAGAGCTTGCACACCTGGTTTACGCAGGCGCTGACTTTTTGCTGATGCCTAGCCGTGTTGAGCCTTGCGGGCTTAACCAGCTATACTCGTTGCGTTACGGCACTATGCCAATGGTACGCAGCACCGGCGGTTTAAAAGATACGGTGATTGATTATGGCGAGGAAGATGGGTACGGTATCAGATACAATCACACAAGTGTCGAAGATATTTGTTACTCGGTTAGCAGGGCTATAGCGCTTTATGCGGACCCAAAAAAACTACAAGCCTTACGCAAGCGGATGATGGCCCTCGATTTTTCCTGGGATGTATCGGCTAAACAATACATGGAACTATACCAAAGCTTAAATACTATAATAATATGACCTCAAAAGTAATTTGCATTGTCCTGGGCGGTGGCCAGGGAAGCCGCTTGTACCCTCTTACCGCAACCCGCTCAAAACCGGCAGTGCCAATTGCTGGTAAATACCGTTTGGTTGATATTCCAATCTCCAACTGTTTACACTCGGGCATTACACGTATCTATGTGTTAACGCAATTTAACTCGGCATCACTTAACAAGCACATTAAAAACACCTACCATTTTAGCAGTTTTAGCGAGGCTTTTGTAGATATTTTAGCTGCCGAGCAAACCCCAACTAGCGGGCACTGGTTTCAGGGTACTGCAGATGCGGTGCGTCAAAGCCTGCACCATTTATCCGTTCACGAGTTTGATTACGTTCTGATACTATCAGGCGACCAGCTTTATCAGATGGATTTTGAGAACATGATCGAAAAACATATCGAAGCGCAGGCAGATATCTCTATCGCTACCATACCAGTGCACGTTAATGATGTACCGGGCTTTGGCATACTTCAAACAGACGAAAATAGCCTTGTAACAGATTTTGTTGAAAAGCCTAAAAGCGGCTTCGAAGCATTGGTATCTGACGTAAGCCCCGAGATGGAGGCGCAAGGCCGTGTTTACCTTGCCTCAATGGGTATATACATATTTAACCGCAAGTTGCTTTACAAACTGCTTCAAAGCAATGACAATGCAGACTTTGGTAAAGAGATTATTCCGCAATCAATTAATAAACATAAGGTATTGAGCTATCAGTACGAAGGTTACTGGACCGATATTGGTACCATACCTTCGTTCTTTGATGCCAACCTGGGCCTTACCGACGACATACCTCAATTTAACCTATTCGACAAAAACTACATCTTTACGCGTGCCCGGATGCTGCCACCATCAAAGATATCGGGCACACACATGGAGAAAGCTATTGTGGCCGATGGATGTATTGTAAACGCTAAACGTATAACCCGCTCTGTGGTAGGTATCCGTACCCGTATCGGCTTTGATACAACTATTGAAAACTGTTACATAATGGGTAGCGATAATTACCAAACGCTGGAGCAGATTACAGAGTGCCAGGAAAACGACCAGCCTATTATGGGTATTGGCGACCGCTGCCAGATCAAGAATGCCATTATAGATAAAAACACCTATATAGGCAATGATGTGTGCATTAACTGTGGTGATGCTTTGCCGGACGGTGATTTTCCGACTCATACTGTACAAGACGGTATAGTGGTAATTAAAAAACGCGCGGTGATACCAAATGGCACCATTATTTAAACGGTAAGCCAAATATTTATTAAATTACAAGGGCTCCAAATCGTTGGGGCCTTTGTAATTTATACGAAATTTATCACCCACAAAGCCAGTGCCTTATAGTCAGTTTCTAAGTTTTATTAACTTTTGCGAAATAATCTATATTATTGACCGTTTTGATAGGACAAACAATGCAATTGTTAACTAAAACAAAAACTATGAAAAAGCTAGTAAGCGTGATGTTATTGAGTGTATTTACTCTAGGTAGTTTATATGCGGCTCCTGTTCAAGATCGAAAGGACACTACTAAAACTAAGAAAGATACCACTAAGGTAAAAAAGAATTGGCGCGACACCACCATAAAAAAGGATACTATTAAACCACGATAGTATATTAGTAAAAGGCCCCCAAAGTTTGGGGGCCTTTTCTGTTATAAATATAGTCCCCGTAATATTTATTAATACAATTCGATTAAAAATCTTAACTTTAATCTAACCTTACATGTTATACTTAACGTATAGGCAATAATACTTATAAATCTAAAGCCGTTTCTCCCCCTTTGTTTTTGACGGTACATCTTGTTGGATAAATAATCGCACCTGCGGATAGGCGCTTTATGCCTAGCCTGCCGGTTATTTTATTTGTGGTAGTTGAACTACAGTTTTTGTTTTTGATAGCTTGAAACTTAACTAACAAACCAAATAACTTAAAATTCCTACAATTATGAAGAAAACAAGTACGCTAATGCTGGCAGCATGCCTGGCCATGTTGAGCTGCAGCAAAAAGGAGGCTAACGCGCCTGAGTTTAAAACCAACCTGGGCTCTGTTCCGCAATCAAACGGGCAATCGTATGTTTACTGGGATGCATCTACGGCAACCACTGCCTGGAACGCATTTAACACCGCCTGCTACAATCCATCTACCAAACTCTACTACAGTACCACCCTTAAAAACGGCATTGCCGCCATTTGGACCAATGCCATATTTTGGGACATGGCCATGGATGTGTACGTGCGGACCCGCAAAGCCGCAGATCTTACCCGGGTAAACGATATGTATACCGGGGGTTATAACCAGTACGACCATTACAACTGGAACAACACCACGGTGTGGTTTATTTATGATGATATGATGTGGTGGGTAATGTCGCTGGCAAGGGCTTATAAGCTTACCGGCAATGCAACTTACTTGTCTACAGCCGAAGCAGGCTTTACGCGGGTATGGAACGGCTCGTACGATGCTACCGGCGGTGGCATGTATTGGGATTTTAACCATAGCGGAAAAAACTCGTGTATTAACTTCCCTACCGTTATTGGTGCCATGCGTTTGTATGAGGCTACGGGCAATAGCGCCTATTTAACAAAAGCGCAAAATATCTATACCTGGGCCAAAGCTAATTTGACAAATACCACCACGGGGCAGGTTTACGACAATAAGATAGGCAGCAATCCTCCCGGTGGCGCTGCGTATACGTATAATGCAGGTACCGCGATAGGAGCTGCATACGCGCTTTATAAACAAAGCGGTAATGTTGCCTACCTGGACGATGCCAAGCGCTATGCCGACTATGTAAAAAACAGCATGTGCAACGCCCAGGGCATTTTACCTGCCGAAGGCGACTTTAACGAGCAGGGGGTAATGAAAGCCATTTTTGCAGATTATATAATGCAGCTTATTAACGAGGGCAAGCAGTCTCAATACCTAAGCTGGATACTTACCAATGTAGACACTGGCTGGGCCAATCGTGATGCATCGCGTAATTTAACTTGGCGTAATTATGCTCTGCCTTGCCCTACCGGATATATTCAAACGTACGAGGCTTGCAGCCTGGTAGCTTTCCTTCAATTATATCCGGGTGTAACCTTTTACCAAAATACGCTCTACGGTGGCACGGTTACCGGTGTTATCCCAAAAGGAAATTATACATTCACACAATTACAAGCCTATGGCTTTGTAGACAATTGGGCATCGTCAGCAAAAGTACCGCAGGGCTGGACAGTTACCATGTACAAAGACAATAACTTCCTGGGGCAAACGTGGTCGTTGCCAAGTGGCGATACACCGCATTTCCCTAACCTTACGCCAACAGCTAATGATTTGGTGACATCAGTTAAGATTCAATAATAAATTTAACCTAAGTGAAATTTAATTAATATATGGCATGGTTTTTATCCTTAATGATGTACAAACTAAATGATACTATTATGAAAAAGATAATCACCATGGTTGCCTTGGCAGCAATCTCTTTTGGAAGCGTTTATGCGGCCCCGGTACAGGACAGGCAAGATACCACAAAGTCTAAATTGAAGATAAAAGACGGTAAAATGAAAATGAAGAAAAAGATGGGTGACACCACCAAAATAAAGATTAAAAAAGATTCAGTGTAATACTACGTCTGTTTAAAATAATAAAGGCCCGCAATTGCGGGCCTTTATTATTTACGAGTATCTATCAATACGCTTCTTTCAAATCAGCTGCAGCTGGCTCGTCCAGGAACCAGTGCACCTCCCCGGCTATAGCGTCTATTAATTGTGCCGGATATAGTTCGACGTTCTCATCAGCCTCCAGCGCGTTGTATACAGCTGGTGCTTTGCTCTCGCCATAAACCAAAAATGCTATGTTTTTAGCATCATTAATTAATGGCGCATTCAACGTGATACGATAAATATCTTTTGTTGGCAAGTAATTGGCTTTTACAGACGGGCTAACATCATGTAAAGCCTCGGTACCCGGAAATAATGATGCAGTGTGCGTATCATCGCCCAAACCTAATAATACCAGGTCAAAGCTCATTTCGTCATCATCAAAAAATTCGGCAATTTGCTCAGCATATTTTTGGGCGGCTTCATTGGGTGTTAACGAGGTATCAACCGCGAAAACATTAGCGGGTTCTATATATAAAGGCTCAAATAAAGCTTTTTTAGCCATCAGGTAATTACTTTCCGGGTCATTTTGAGGTACGTTACGCTCATCGCCAAAAAAGAAATAAACCTTTGTCCAATCAATACTATCTGCATAAGTGGTTGATGCCAGTAGCTCATACAGCTTTTTAGGCGAACTACCACCCGATAGGGCTACAGAGAACTTGCTGCGTGCAGCAATGCTTTCATTTGCAACTTTAACAAAGTATTGCGCCAATCCGTCTATGACTTCGTCGGGGCTGTTGAATATGTTTAATGTCATGTTAACCCCCTCTAAATCTCCCCCGGTAGGGGAGACTTTTTAGTGCCTTGGGGAATTCACCTTTTTTGTTATCATTAAGCCCCCACTACCCGGGAGGGTTGGGTGGGCTCTACTTCTTCTTTATACTGTTTTGCAATGGTAACGAGAACCATGTGAAACCGTCGCGGGCTATTAATGCCTCTGCGCTTTCAGGGCCCCATGAGCCCGCAGCATAATTAGGGAAGTTTAAGCTTTTCTTGTTTGTCCAGGTACTTAGTATCGGCATAATCAAATCCCACGCCGCTTCTATCTGATCGCCACGCATAAACAGTGTCTGATCGCCTAACATAGCATCAAGCAACAAAGTCTCATAAGCTTCCGGCGCTTGTGATGTGTAAGTGCCTTTGTAATCAAACACCATATCAACCGTATTTAATACCATATCCAGTCCGGGGCGTTTAGCCTGTACTTGTAAACGGATACTCATTTCCGGCTGTATGCTAATGATCAAACGGTTTTGCGTCCAGCTTTCAGCAGCTTCGGCAGGGAAGATCTTATGCGGAACGTCTTTAAACTGTATAGAGATCACAGATGATTGCTGATGCATCCTTTTACCGGTACGCAGGTAAAAGGGAACGCCTTGCCAGCGCCAGTTATCAACAAAGAATTTAATAGCTGCAAAGGTTTCTGTATTTGATTCAGGGTCAACCTTGGGCTCATCGCGGTAGCCCGGGGCTTCTTTACCTAACATCCACCCTTTGGCATATTGACCACGCACGGCAGACATACGGACATCCTCAGGAGAGAAACGACGCATAGCATTTAGTACATCTACTTTACGGTTACGCACTTCATCAGCATTGAAACTTGTTGGCGTTTCCATAGCTACAAGGCAAAGTAACTGCAATAAGTGATTTTGCAACATATCGCGCAAAGCGCCAGATCCGTCGTAGTAATCACCACGGTCTTCAACACCTAATGATTCGGTAACAGAGATCTGTACATGCTCAATATAGTTACGATTCCAAAGCGGTTCTAAGATAGAGTTAGCAAAGCGAAACGCCATGATGTTTTGTACGGTCTCTTTTCCCAAATAATGGTCAATGTGGTAGATCTGTTTCTCGTGGAAAAGACCTTCCAATAATTTGTTCAGTTCTTTAGCTGAGTCAAGATCATGACCAAATGGTTTTTCAATCACCACGCGATGACGTTCAGGATCAGTGGTTAGCTTAGCTTTAGCCAGGTTGGCGGTAATGATAGGGAAAAACGTAGGCGATACCGCCAGGTAATAAATTACGTTAGCATTGGTTTTCCACTCCGCGTTGTGCGCGTCTATACGTTTACCAAACTCCTTGTATGTTTCCGCATCCTTTGCGTCTGATACCTGGTAGAATATATTTTTTTCAAACTCAGCCCATTTCTCTTTTTCAGCTTTGCCGCTGCGCGAAAAATTATTGATGTCCTCGTTCAGGTTTTTTCTAAACTGCTCGTCAGTTAGCTGGGTACGGCCTGTGCCGATAATAGAGAACTGATTTGGCAACCACCCCTCAAGGAATAAGTTATATAACGCCGGCGCTAATTTGCGCGCGTTTAAGTCGCCCGTGCCACCGAAAATAACAAATACGGTTGGCTCTGATTTTATTGTTGACATAATTTCGCCCCCTCTAAATCCCCCCCGGTAGGGGAGACTTTTTCTTCCGGGGAGGGAAGTGTTAAAATTATCATTCTTTTAATCCCTCCCTACCGGGGAGGGTTTGGGTGGGGCTGCTTAATTTTTAGGAATCCATTGCGTATGGAATGTACCTTCTTTGCCAATTAGTTCATAAGTATGCGCGCCAAAATAGTCGCGTTGTGCCTGTATCAGGTTTGATGGCATACGGCCACTGCGGAAAGCATCAAAATAACTTAATGCAGAGGTATAGCATGGGGCAGCAATACCGGCAGCGGTAATAGCTGATACAACGGTACGTGCACCGCCAACAGCGCCTTTAACCTCGGTAGCTACACCGTTGTCTAACAACAAGTGTTCTAACTCAGGGTTACCACTAAATGCTTCATAAATGTTTTGCAGGAATAATGACCGGATGATACAGCCACCTCTCCATATTTTAGAGATCTCTGCGAGGTTTAAGCCATAGTTAAACTCAACAGATGCACGGGTCAACATGTGGATACCTTGTGCGTAACTAATGATCAGGTTAAAGTAAAATGCTTCTTCCAACGATTTAATAAACGCTGCGGTGTCAACATCTAATTTTCCTTCAACACCACCGTAAATGCCTTCGGCTTTAACACGCAGGTCTTTGTATTTAGATAAGTCGCGCATGGCAACCGATGAATCTACCGTAGGGATTGGAGCCTGAAGGTCCATAGCCACTTGTGATGTCCATTTACCGGTACCTTTTGAGCGTGCTTCGTCTTTAATATCGTCTAATAATAGATGATCTGCGCCCGGTGCTTTATAACGGAAGATATCGCGGGTAACCTCTACTAAGAAAGATTTTAAACGGCCTTCGTTCCACTCTGTAAATATCTTTTCTATGGCAGCGTTATCAAGGCCTAAACCTTTTTTCATGATCTCGTAGGTCTCTGCCAATAGTTGCATCACACCATACTCAATACCGTTGTGTACCATTTTAACAAAGTTACCGGCAGATCCGGTACCGCAATATGCTACACAAGGCTCGCCATCAACTTTAGCTGCAATAGCTTCAAATATCGGTTTCACTACGTTATAAGCATCCTTATCGCCACCCGGCATCATGCTTGGGCCACGGCGCGCGCCTTCTTCGCCACCAGACACACCCATCCCGAAGAAATGGATGCCCTTGCCGTTCAGATAATCAAAACGGCGGTTTGTATCAGTATAAAATGTGTTACCACCATCAATAATAAGGTCGCCCTTATCAATCAGCGGCAAAAGTTCTTCAATAACATCATCAACAATTTTACCGGCAGGCACCAACATCATAATAGCACGCGGCGTGTTCAGGCTGGCTACAAATTCCTTTATATCGCTAAATCCTTTAAGGTTTCCGTTTGTGCTTTCTTGCTCTAACGACTGGCCTTTACTTGCGTCCTTATCAAATCCGGCACCTTTTACGCCATGGTCGCCCATGTTTAATAAAAGGCTGCGGCCCATTACGCCCAGGCCTATCATGCCGAAATCATATTTGGTTGGTGTGCTCATATTAATTCTTGTGGTTTTCGTCTTTTAATTGTTGTAATATTTTTTTGGTCGATGCCAGATCGGTGTGCAAGAAGGCTTTAATGCCTAACTTTTGCGCCGCGTTTACAAACATTATCCTGTCGTCAAAATAAACACATTGGTTGGGTTGCACTTGTGCTATACCCATGGCCAATTGCCATATGCCCGGATCAGGCTTGCGCATCTTAACCTCGCATGATGATACAAAAGCATCAAAAAAATCATGCAGTTTAAATTTCTTTACGCGGTAGTCATTTAGCTCCTTACCCTCGTTATTGATGGAAATGATACGAAAACCGCAATCTTTTTTCCATTCCTTTAACCAGGCTAATGAAGGCAATTCGACCGACTGCCGGTAAACAAATTCCTTAAAATCCTCTCTCGTAAACTCGCGCGGATGGTTAAAAATAACTGTATCCAGATATTCATCCAGATCAATGCTGCCAATTTCATATACGTTAAATATAAAACTGTGCAGGGCGTTTACCTCGTCATAATCAAGCCCGAATTTCTCCGAGGCTTCTTTACGAGATTCGTGCCCCCAGCCATTGCTCAGCAATACGCCGCCAATGTCAAAAAAGAGAATTTTAAGGTTGTTAGCTTCCATTAAGGATTATTTGCCTTTGTTTTCTTCAATTGCCTTTAACAATTTTTCAAACGGTGCGTTGAATTTTTCAATGCCCTCGTCTTCTAATTTTTGCGTTAATACAGCCAGGTCAATACCTGCGGCTGCAACTTTATCTAATAACTCAGTTGCTTTGTCAAGGTCTTGCTCTAAAGTATTGGCGGCAACACCGTGGTCGCGGAATGCTTCGATAGTCTCCAATGGAACAGTATCAACGGTGTCTGCACCGATCAAAGCTTCAACATATTTAGTGTCTTTAAACGCAGGGTTTTTGCTGCTTGTGCTTGCCCAAAGTAAACGTTGTGGTTTAGCGCCTTTAGCGGCCAATTTTTCCCAACGTTCGCCGCTGAATACGCGTTTGTAAATTTCGTAAGCTTTTTTAGCCGACGCTATAGCAACTTCGCCTTTGTATTCGCCTAAGCCTTTCTCGTCCAATAACGGATCAACCAAAACGTCTATACGGCTCAGGAAGAAACTGGCTACAGATGAAATGTGCGCAATTTCATGACCTGCTGCTAAGTGATCCTCTAAACCTGCGATATATGCCAAAGCAACTTCCTCGTAACGAGGCAGGCCGAATAATAAGGTAACGTTGATGTTGATACCTTGAGCGATAGATTTGCGGATAGCATCTAAGCCTGGTTGCGTACCCGGTATTTTGATCATTACGTTCTCGCGGTCAACTTGTTTCCAAAGTAGTTTAGCTTGTTCAAAAGTTTCATCGCCTTTTAAAGCTAAAAACGGCGATACTTCTAAACTTACATAACCGTCAGCGCCTTTTACTTCGCCTTCGTTATAAAGTTCTTTAAACAAATCACAAGCATCCTGGATATCTTTAATAGCTAAACCAAAAAATACTTCTTCGGTAGTTCTGGTACCGTCAGACAAAGCCTGAATATCTGCATCGTACATATCGCTGCTGCTGATCGCTTTTTCAAAAATTGCCGGATTTGAAGTTACGCCTCTGATACCGTCATCGTCAATAAGCGCTTTTAATTTACCGTTGCCAATAAACGCACGATCGATAAAATCTAACCAGATGCTTTGACCAAAGCTGTGTATTTGTTTTACTTTATTAGTTTCCATTGTATTATGTTTAATATCTATTTTTAATTTTATGTGTTTGTCTTTTAGGCGACAATAAGCATACCACCTATTGGGTGCATTGTCATGCTACGTTCCTATTAGGCGTCGTTAGCCGCCACTAATACTTCAATGCTGTAATTTATAAACAGGCCGCTTTCTATTACGCCGGTTATGGCTTTTATTTTGTGCTCCATGTCTTTGTCAATACTGTCAAAATGTACGTCCAACAGCAGATTGTTATTCTCGGTTATTACCGGTCCGTCTTTACCGCCGGCCAGTCTTAACACAATGTCTTTAGCGCCTAATGCTTTAAGCGCTTCCTCCACATGCAGTACTGCTTGCGGGAAAACTTCTACCGGTACCGGGAACTTGCTGCCCAGCTTGTCAACCAGTTTGCTGTCATCAACAATAATGTAGTTTAAAGGGCTGCTGCTAATTAGCAGTTTCTCTTTAAACAGTGCCCCGCCACGGCCTTTAATCAGGCTTTTATCGGGGTCGACCTCATCGGCGCCGTCAAAGCACCAGTTTGGCTTATGCTCATACAAGCTGGTTAAAGGTATGCCCAGCTTACTGCAAGCCATTGAAATTTCGATAGAGGTAGGGATAGCCAGTATATTCAGCCCTTCGGCTTTTATACGTTCTGCAATAGCGAAAAGGGTTAGATAAACGGTACTACCCGATCCAACCCCTATCACATCACCTTCCTTTATTTTACTGACGATCTGATCTGCCACCCGTTGTTTGCCCGCTCTATTACTAATAGTGCCCGCCCAACTAAGGTTTTTGATGATGTCGCTATTCCAATCCATTAATAGCCGAATTTTTTTTGATGGGCCAATAACTTTATCAGATCGGTTTGACTCATGTTACCTTTTGCCGGATAGATAAAATTTGCCAGCTTCCAATCCTTTCCTACTTTTACAGCCACCACTACAAGAAATGTTTCGGCGGCAAGTATTTCTTTTTCAGATTTTCCTTTCGGAAGATCGTGTAGATTAATTCGAAATGTGTTGCCAACCTGTTTTACGTTTCCGGTTTGAAAACCAGATCTTGTATCTTGAGCAGCGGCAATAGGATCAAAATCTAACCCAGTTTCGCCAGACTTAAGTGGTTTATGAAAATAATCAGAAATTGCTTGACGAAGCGGTTTATCAAAATAATTTCCACGTTCTTTTATCGCGAAAGCAAATGGTGACAGATGGTGCTTGCGAGTAAAATCGTCGTCGGCTTGCAAAACATTATACCAATCATAAAAATGCTGAACAAACGTTTTGACGCTTGCCTTATCGTTAGCTGGCGCTTGCGCTTTCAAATCCGAAAACGAAACCATACAAAGTATGATCACAATAAAGATCGAAAAGCGTCTGTTCTTCATCATTGTCTTAGATATTAGATGTGAGATAAAAACCGAAGGCTCCTATCTCACATCTTAATACTTAAATCTATTTCAACAACGCTTTCGCTTTGTTAACTACGTTATCAACCGTAAAGCCGAAGTACTTGTAAAGCTCTTCTGCAGGTGCCGATTCGCCAAACGTCTCCATAGCCAATATGTCACCTTCGTCGGTAACATACTTATGCCAGCCTAGTGGCGATGCCATTTCAACAGCTAAACGTTTTTTAACGGTTTTAGGGAATACTTTCTCTTTGTACGCAGCGTCTTGTTTCTCAAATAACTCCCATGATGGCATACTTACCACACGTACTTTAATACCTTCTTCAACCAATTTAGCCTGAGCGTCCATGATCAAAGCAACTTCAGAACCTGTTGCCATTAAGATAACATCAGGTGTGCCTTCAGCGTCAGACAGGATGTAAGCACCTTGCTCTAACTGGCTTGCTTTACCATATTTATCCTGATCAAGGATAGGTAAGCCCTGACGGGTAAACACCAATACCGTTGGCCCGTCTTTTTTCTCGATAGCTACGCGCCATGCATGTGCAGTTTCGTTGGCATCAGCCGGGCGAATAACTGTAATGTTAGGGATAGAACGTAAAGAGATCAATTGCTCAATAGGCTGGTGGGTTGTACCATCCTCGCCTAAACCAATACTATCGTGGGTGTAAACAAAAATCGGGCTTATCTTCATAATGGCAGCCAAACGGATTGGCGGGCGCATATACTCAGAGAACATCAGGAAGGTTGCACCAAAAGGCTTGATACCTTTAGTTAATGACATCCCTACTAAGGCAGAACCCATTGCATGCTCGCGGATACCGAAGTGGAAGTTGCGTCCGTTACGATTCTCAGATGTAAATGAGTCTGATTTTTTCAGGGTTGTTTCTGTCGATGGCGCCAAATCCGCAGCACCACCAATTAGGTGAGGGAAGCTGTCAGCAATAGCATTCAATACCTTGCCTGAGGCCTGGCGGGTAGCCATTTTAGGGTCAGAACCTTTAAATACAGGTAAGGTATCTAACCAGCCTTTAGGCAATTCGTCTTTAGCAGCCGCTTCGTATGATGCAGCAAGCTCAGGGAATTCTGCTTTATATTTTGCAAATAGTTCGTTCCACTTTTCTTCGGTTTTTATGCCGCGTGCACCAATCTCTTTGTAGTAAGTTGCAACTTCGGCAGGTACGTTGAATGATTTTTCAGGATCAAAGCCAAAGAATTCTTTAACCAATTTGATCTCGTCGCCACCAAGTGGAGAACCATGTGATCCAGCTGTACCAGATTTGTTAGGGCTACCATAAGCGATCAATGAACGAACACGAATCATTGATGGCTTTTGAGTCTCTGCCTTAGCGTTGACAATCGCTTGCTGTAAAGCAGGCACATCGTTAGCGTCAGCTACAGACTGTACGTGCCAGCCGTATGAACGGAAACGAGCGTCAACATCTTCGTTGAAAGCAATATCAGTGCTACCTTCGATAGAAATCTTGTTGTCATCATACAAATAAATAAGGTTACCCAACTCTAAGTGACCTGCCAATGAAGCAGCCTCAGAAGTAACACCTTCCATCATATCACCATCGCTGCAAATTGCATAAATGTTGTAATCAAAAAGGTTAAAACCTGGTTTGTTGTAGTAACCGGCTAAGTGTTTTTGAGCGATAGCAAAACCAACGCCATTTGCAAAACCCTGACCTAAAGGGCCAGTAGTAACGTCAACACCCGGCGCCAAACCGTACTCAGGGTGGCCTGCGGTCTTGCTGTGTAATTGACGGAAGTTTTTAATATCATCTAAAGAAAGATCATAACCCAACAAGTGCAGAAAGCTATATTGTAAGATACAAGCGTGACCGGCTGAAAGGATAAATCTATCGCGGTTTGCCCAATCAGGGTTATTAGGATTAAAGTTCATAAATTCTTTCCAAAGTACGTGCCCCAGTGGCGCAAGCGCCATAGCAGTACCCGGGTGGCCCGAGTTGGCTTTTTGCACAGCGTCTGCCGACAAAATCCTTACCGTATCAATGGCTAATTTCTCGATGTTTTGACTTTCCATTTCCTCTTTTTTATAATGATCTATTGTGATTACTTAATTGTTGATGATGGTACTACTTTAGTAGCGGTCAACTCGTCAGACCAGAGCCTGACGCCGCCTTTTATACCATCCTGATTGGTTACTAATTTTATGTTTTTGTCAAGCTTGAAGGTAAGCTCGCGGGAATTGCCTCCACCTATATATAGATAGTCGTAATTAAAAAGGGTTTGCATGTTGTTTAAAACCTTTTTCATACGGGTGTTCCATTTGCGTTTGCCTTCTTTCTCAAAGGCGGCTTCGCCAATAAATTTATCGTAGCTTTTAGTTTTGGTTGCAGGGCTTTGGCCCACTTCTAAATGCGGCAGCAGTTTACCGTTTAATAATAAGGCAGTACCGAAACCTGTGCCTAAGGTTAGCACCAACTCCAGGCCTTTACCGGCGACCACACCAAGGCCTGCCATATCCGCATCATTTACTACGCGGGTATCGAAACCCAGTACTTCTTCCAGCTTTTTACCAAGGTCAAAATTAACCCAGGCGGCATTGTCTAAATTAGGAGCTGTTTTAACAATGCTATCGCGCACATATCCCGGGAAACCAACTGATATTTTATTGAAGCCGGAAAACTGGGAAGACAATTTTTTAATGGCAATTACAACATTGGCCGGATCAGCCGGTTGCGGAGTTTCAACTTTTTTGTACTCCATTAAAAGGGCACCTTTATCATCTAAAACCGTCGCCTTAATATTTGAGCCGCCGATATCAATAGATAGAACCCTAAGTTGTGCTGTGTTGCTCATAAACTGTATGGACGGCAAAAGTAACATGTATTTTGTATATATAACAATCTTTTGCTCAATATATAAGGCAAAAATGCATCAAATTCTCAGAAAGTGTACATTTAACACGATTTTTAATATAAAATATACCATTTCGCTCTAAAAACTGTTAATAATCTATATCCAAATTAATATAAAGTGAGCAATACGTTAAAAACAAGCTTGCCTGTATGGCTTTTTTGATTTTTAATATTAAACCATTACACCTTTATATAAGTCTTAAAAAGCCGCAAGTTTTTCACCAAACATTATATATTAAAAATGTTACGCTTTTTAAGCGCTTTTTGTTAATTATTTATTTTAAAATTTATAATTTCAACTTTTGAATATCATGCGGATACATGTGTATGTTATACACTACTGCTTATATAGACTTGTATATTAAGTATTTTAATTATATAAAACTTTCAAAACCAAATTAAAACTAATAAGATGAAAGAGAATGAAGAAAAGGCAGCAGGCGCTTCACGCAGAGATTTCGTGAAGACCAGTGCTCTTGCTGCTGCGGGCTTTACCATAGTGCCTCGTTTTGTGCTGGGTAAAGGTTACAGAGCGCCAAGTGATACTTTGTATTACGCCAGTGTGGGTTTAGGCGGTAAAGGGGCAAGCGATAACTCGGCTTTTGTAAAAAGCGGTAAAGCTAAACCTGCTTTCTTGTGCGACGTTGATCAGGACTATGCAGCTAAGATCTACAATCAGTATCCGGATGCAAAAAAATATACCGATTGGAGAGAGATGTTTGACAAGGAGCACAAAAAGTTTGATGCTGTGCATTGCGCTACTCCGGATCATACTCACGCGGTAGTTGCTACAGCAGCAATGGCGTTGAAAAAACACATTTACGTACAAAAACCAATGGCTCACGACGTGTACGAAGCACGTATGATGGCAAACATGGGTAACAAATACAAAGTAATTACCCAAATGGGTAACCAGGGTTCATCTGGTGACGGCGTACGTCAGTTACAAGAGTGGTTTGATGCCGGTGTAATTGGTGACGTTACCGAAGTTTATTGCTGGACAAACCGTCCGGTATGGCCACAAGGTTCATACGGTGCTAACACGCCTAACGGTTTAAAATGGCCTCAAGCATCAACAACCCCGCCAAGCACCCTTAACTGGGATTTATGGCAAGGTACTGCTAAAGAGCGTCCGTTCCCTATTGGTCAAGACCAACCGGGTGGTGTTAAAATATTACCATTTAACTGGAGAGGCTGGTGGGATTATGGAACCGGTGTATTAGGTGACATGGGTGCGCATATTTTGCATGCACCAATGAAAGTATTAGGTTTACAGTATGTATCATCAGTACAAACCAGCATCAGCGGTGGTGGTTCTTTAGACGTAGGTCCTGCATCTAACTATACGATCATGACTTTCCCTAAAACTGCTAAAACCAGCGGCCCGGTACGTGTACACTGGATGGATGGTGGCATGATTCCTCCACGTCCGGTTGAGCTTGACCCGTCTGAACAATGGGGTAGCGGTGACGGTGGTATGCTGTTTATTGGTACTAAAGGTAAAATGCACGCTGGTTGCTATGCATCGAGAGCGCGCTTACTGCCTGTTTCAAGAATGGACGATGTTAACGTACCTGAAAAAATTGCACGTGTTAAAGACGGCGAAGGCGGTCACTATGCACAGTGGGTTGAAGCTTGCTTGGCAGGTTACGGCAACATGAAAACCAGTTCACCGTTTGAAGAAGCTGCATTATTAACCGAAGCCATGCTAATGTGTAACTTAGCTATCAGAGGTGTTAATGTACCTAAGGCAGCTGACGTTGGTTCAACTTCAGACGCCGCCGGCGGTCGTCGTCGTGGTGGTGGCGGTTTCCCTGCACGTTACGTCAACTTAGAGTATGATGCGCCTAACATGAAGGTTACCAACGTACCAGAGGTTAACCAGTTTGTTAAACGCGAGTACAGACCGGGTTGGAAATTGAGCGGTATTTAACCATCGCTTAATCATAAATATAAAGGAGGCGCCGAAAAGGTTGCCTCCTTTTTTATTGCCTGAAAAAGGCAGAATTACCAGTATTACCCCATAGTTTAACGGGTAAATTATGGGTACAATAACAGTAAAACGCAAATAATTATCAGTAAAAAACGTTTATTAGTAAATTGCAGAACTGCCGAAGCATTCAGGCGTGTTATAACTACTATGCGGACTATCTTACTCTTACTACTATCTATGATCACCCTGCGTACTATTGCCCAGCCTGGTACCGGTACGCCCACCCGTAATGACCATATCTTTCCGTCGGCCAACGAGGCAAAGCCCTTCATTAATTTTGATGCACGGGGGTTTCTGATCAATGGCAAACGCACTTTCATAACGTCAGGTAGTATGGAGTATGCGCGGGTGCCGCGGGCGCTTTGGCGAGACAGGTTGCTGCGCCTAAAACGCGCCGGCTTTAACACCATTGAGATGTATACTTTCTGGAACTTCCACGAAGCCAAAGAAGGACAATTTGATTTTACAGGCGACCATGACCTTAACGCATACCTGCAACTGATAAAAAGCATGGGTATGTATGCCATTGTACGCGTTGGGCCGTACGTGTGCGGCGAGTGGAACCTGGGGGGCTACCCTATTTGGCTAAAGGTTAAACAGGGAATCCGCGTACGCGAAGATAACCCCGCGTTTTTGGCGGCGGTCGATCGCTTTTTTGATAAGCTGATGCCTATTGTATCGCAAAACCAGATCAATAAAGGCGGATCAGTTATTATGGTGCAGTTAGAGAACGAGCATCGCGCAGGTTGGGGTACCGTGGTAAATAACGAATACTTTAAACATCTGCAGCAAAAAACTTTATCACTGGGGATGCAGGTGCCCTACTTTTTTAGCGGCCTGCACTCGGGCAATGATCCTGCCGGCGAATTTGCCAGCCTTGACGACCCCGAACGGCCCAACCCCTGGTTTGCCCCCGAGTATTGGGGGGTATGGTTCTTGAATTATGGCCCGCAGGATCTGGACTCAACTTTATACGACCGCCGCACCTGGAAAATGCTGGCCCATGGCAGCAATGGCTACAATTTATATATGGCACATGGCGGCAGCAATTTTAATTATGACAACGACAAAGACAACGCCGCCTCGTACGATTATGGTGCCATGGTGGGCCAAACCGGCGATTTGCGCCCCTTGTACTATTCTATTAAACGGGCTAATTGGTTTGCCCGGAGTTTTGAGAGCATCCTTGCTAATAGTTTAGACGTTCAGGAAAATAAACTTATCGTATCAGACACCAATATAAAAGTGTTTCTGCGCAAAGGCCCGGCGGGCAGTGTTGCTTTTTTGGATAACCAGGACTCGGTAGCTTTAAAGTTTAAGTTAGATGCGCCAAATAATTTAGGTATTTCGTCAACAGCGCAGGTTAAACTACAGCCCGGCGAGATTATGCCTGTAGTACATAGTTATCAAATAAACAAAGCGATACAACTTGCCTGGGCGCCTATCCGCATTTATAGTATCACTCCGCAAGGAAATACGACCACCATATTATTGAGCGCCGAAGCAGGTACAACCGCAAAGCTGTACTTTTTTGTACAAGGCATGGCATCAACCAGCCAGAAACAAAACTTCATGATACCGCGTGGCTCGGGTTTGGTAACTTTCAGTGCCGATGTTTTGGCTGATAAACCTGGAGAATATAGTTTTACCCTGGGCGGGCGACGTATAAGGATAATTGTGGCTACCGATAAACTGGCGTCGCGCAGTTGGGTTGCCGACGCAGGCGGGCAAACACACTTGATTATCGGCCCGGATTACGCGGCTGACTTAACCGCCAAAAGCGGCAAATTTAGTTTAACCACAGAACGCCCATGGGCTGGCGGCAGTAACCGCCCTACCTGGATATTTAAGCCAACGGGGGCGACCATAAAAATCAACCCAAAGCCCTACTCAAGCAAACATCCGCAACAACTAAAGTTAGGCGCGTGGCAACTTAAAGACGCGGCAGCACCCGCTTCGGTAGGTTATGACGAGAGCAAATGGCTACAAACTAAAGACCCTGTACAAATGGGTACCGATGGCGATATTACCGCTTATGCCTGGTATCGTACAACAGTAAAGGTAAATGAGGGCGGAGCTTATATACTCAGGTTTAAAAAAGCCCCGGAGCGTGGCGCCTTGTTTTTTGATGGCAAACGGGTAGATACCGCTGCCTTTTTTCAAAACGAAAATACCATTAGCCTTAAAGCAGGAGTACCACATACCCTGGCCGTATTTACATCGCACATTGGCCGCAATAAACTGATATTTAAAGTAGGTGTTATTGATACTTTGGATATGAAAGGCCTGGCCGGGCCAGTCGTTTTACAAAAAGATAGTAACAGCGCGCCGATACCGGTAACTAACTGGAAGATGCAGGGCGGCCCCTGCGATAACGGAGGAGATGGATGCGTGATTCCGTTAAGCACTGTTACTAACAGTTGGCAGCCCATGCCGGCTAAAATTTTAGCTACACCACATTTTTATCGCAATACATTAAACCTTCCGGCGTTTAATAGCTCTAATCCCCAATGGCGCCTCAATACAACAAGCCTGGGCAGCGGCTCGGTTTGGGTTAACGGGCATAATTTAGGGCGATATCCCGAAAAGATTAGGATAAATGGGATGTATATCCCCCAAGGTTGGCTGAAGAAGGGTAAAAACTTAATAGTTATTTTTGAAGAAAGCGGCATTTTGCCCAATAAAGTAACAATTGAAGCCGAAGAAGCAGCCGGAAGGGACACACAAGCTGTACAGTTTTAACACGAAAGTGTTACATAGCTGTACATTAAGTCTTAAATTTTTTAATAATTTTGTAAACGATTAAATTAAATAAAAACTAACTAAAAAACATGAAAAAGGTATTATTATCATTACTATTAGTACTAACAGTAGTTACAATTGCATTAGCAGCTTCGGCAGATGGCGTTTGGAAAGGCCTTGTTGAGGGTACTTACAACATATCATTGAATCTGAAAACAGAAGGCACTAAATTAACCGGCGACTTTGCGTTGGTTGACAATAACCCAAAATCAGAAAATCCTGACGAAGCTGGTTATACTCCGTTTGTATCTGCTCAAATGGGTAAAAACAAAATTACTGACGGTACTGTAAACGGCGACAACATCCAGTTTACTACTACTTTTAATGGCAAACCGGTTGTTTACAAAGGCACTATTGCCGAAGGTAAATTGGTATTAACTACCACTTTTGGTACAACCCCGGTAAAAATCACTTTAAAACAAGCTCCTGCTGCTAAATAATTAGCTGCTGCTTAACAAACAAAAAGGCCCTTCAGGATATCCGAGGACACTGAAAAAGTAATTCAATAAAACGTATTACGAGAAGCGATCAAGAGAAAAGGTAACTTTTACTTGGTCGTTTTTTTGTTCAGATTTATTT
>NZ_JBHUON010000027.1:0-55759 GCF_042686155.1 Mucilaginibacter antarcticus
TGAAAACGTTTTTACAGCTCTCGCTGCTATCGTTCGCCAGCTAATTGCATGGTCACTTTGCCACGGAATCAGGTGGTCAACATCCCCGGAATATCAAACCGGCACTCTATATTCCTTCACATCAGGGTATATTTTAAAAAACCGGGCAATAGCCAAACTATCAAAAATGAGTTTCGATTGTCCGCTAAAACTTCCCGGGATCGTTTTATCCCAGGTTTTGGCCGATGGGTCGGTCAGGTTTGTTTTTGTGCTCTGCTGACCACAACCAACCAGGGACGCACTTAGCAAAAGAGATAAAAAAATGTATTTGAAATACCCAGGTTGCATAGCCGTTAATCCTCGATGATAACCTTTAAAGCTTTTTCTTCAGCAGCATTACCGAAAGTGTCATAGGCCGCTATCATTTGATTTAGTTTGAAACGATGGGTTATCAATTTTTTCGGCTGTATTTTCTTTGATTGCACAGTCTTTAGCAACATAGGTGTTGTAACCGTATCTACTAAACGGGTAGTGATGGTGATATTCCTGTCCCAAAGTTTTTCCAGGTGAAGGCTGACGCTTTTTCCGTGAACACCTATATTGGCAATGTGCCCTCCCGGCGCGATGATCTCCTCGCAAAGTTCAAAAGTCGCCGGTACACCAACCGCTTCAATGGCGGTATCAACACCTTTCGAGCCAGTTAATTCCATAACCTTTTCGATAGCATTTACCTTGGCGCTATTGATTGTATGCGTGGCACCAAAAGTTCTGGCAACTTCCAGACGATTATCATCTTGGTCGATTACGATGATCTCGGCCGGGGTATAAAATTGAGCGGTCAAAAGCGCCGCCATGCCAACCGGACCGGCGCCGACAATGGCAATTGTATCACCGGGCTTCACCTGGCCGTTCAATACACCGCACTCAAAACCGGTGGGTAAAATATCACTCAGCATCACTAAGGCTTCTTCGTCTGCACCCGCCGGGATCAGGTATAAACTGTTATCGGCGTAGGGTATTCTGACGTATTCGGCCTGGCATCCATCAATCATATAACCCAATATCCACCCGCCATCCGCGCAATGGGAGTACATGCTTTTTTTGCAATATTCACATTTTCCGCAGGACGTTACACACGAGATAATCACATGGTCGCCTATTTTAAAATTACCCACGGAATTCCCAACCTCTTCTATAATCCCGACCCCCTCATGGCCTAAGACCCGGCCCGCTTCCACTTCAGGCATATCACCCTTCATAATATGCAGATCTGTTCCACATATCGTTGTTTTGAGGATTTTTACGATAGCATCCGTTGGTTTAATTATACTGGGTTTTGATTTTTCTTCCCAGGCTTTGTTACCGGGGCCGTGATACACTAATGCTTTCATCAGATATTATTTAAGTAGCTGGAATAAGCTGTATCAAATGTACACGCACTCTCTTCCTTAAAAATGTCGCGCATCATCGCTAAAAATGTTTTATGTCATGAATCCATTATTTGATCAAGGCCTTATTTATTTTTCTGTAAACCACCTTTGGATAGCTCAGCGCTTACGCGGTAAGTAATAACGATAATGAATATCCAATCAAAGCCATCAATTGGTTGTCCGCGTTTTCTGAAGCGCTTCTTCGCTACCTAAGTGCCAGAAACTATTAAATGGTGAAACAGGGTTCCATCAGAAACTTTTTAAAAACGTTCAGGTTTATTGTACTCTATCTCATTTACGTTAAATTTAGCGTAACAGAGATCGCCTTCTTTTAATCTCCAGATTACTTCAAAGGAAGTTGGCACCATTACATCATTCATCTCCCGATAGTTTGCCATTTTTATGATCCAGGTTTCTAAATGGCTACTATCCATATAACGCTTCGTTTCCATTTCAACGATTTCTCCGGCATCGTTAAACGTAACCCTGTAAGACAAGGTTAAATCATTGTAACTGAAAGTTAATCTAGCGGTGTGGGCATCAATAGCGGACCATTGTAGGTTTCTGCCGGGCAGTAAGTTAGTCGGATATAAGACACTTTCCCCAAGCCACCGTAGCAATTCGCCCTGATCGTATGCCTTGCCTTTACCACCAGCGATCTTAATCAGCCCGAAGAGTTCGACAACCAATCGGCCTTTATCCAAAATATATATATCACGGGCCGTAAACATTGTCGTAGTGCCTTTCCAAATAAAACCAGGCTTTTGTGTAGTAGCGTATTGTTCGCCTTGAATGTTTACCCAATCTTTATCCGCTCCTGTCTTAAATTGGCCATCGTGTTTTATTCTGGCGTAAGATATATACGACTGGCCTTGCTTCAGCGCATACTTAAAATAACGTTGTACAGGTTCGGGCATTCCGGATAGCTGCGCATAATCAAATAGTTGTTCAGCAATGGTCTTTGAATTAGCAAAAAGCGATATAACTTCGTCGCCATATTGCCTGGACAGATAAACTTTTCGTGCTAAATAAAACAGGACTAGGACGGCGAATATAGAGAGTGATATAACCATAATCCTTTGGGTTTTACGAGTGTTTGAGCCGGTATAGGTTTCTGATCTGTGGCAATAATGCCATATAAATAATAGCCATGGCCCAAACCATATATAAAGCGTGCGACCAGTGTACCGCCTGCATAAAAAACATTTCTGCTTGAATCCAAACGATCAGTATAGAGGCCATATAGATGGTATAGCCCCATTGCCAGCGCATATCACTAAACATATTGAACTTTTCTGCAAATGCGCTTTCCGTTTTTCTTAATAAGGCGATGACAAGCAGGCCGGGAGCAAGACCAAGCAGGAGGAACAGGATGAGGCCGGGAAGCAAAAAATCAAGGAACGGCGAATTTTTCAAGAGGTACAGCGGCATTCCGAATAACTTGCCTGATGGCGAAATGATCAGTACCGCCCCGCCAAATATTGCCCCTGCCCCAAGTGCAGCTAATAAGAACATTAGTGTATTCCTCGCTGTTTTTGTGCTCATAATTTGGAAACTTTTATTAGCGCGTACAGTTACTGAAACCTTCAGCACCGTTGGCTGCTAACTCTTCCATTTCCAATTCAATATCTCCGGCATGTCCTTACCGTTTGCTTTAATATATTGCTTATGCTCGATCAGCTTATCCTGCAAAAGTTGTTTCAGATAAACTCCTTTGCTACCGGTTTGAGGTAAGCGGTCTATTACATCCATTACCAAATGAAACCTGTCAAGTTGGTTAAGCACCGTCATATCAAACGAAGTGGTAATTGTTCCCTCCTCGTTATACCCCCTCACGTGCATATTTACATTGTTGGCACGATTGTAAGTAAGGCGATGAACTAAATAAGGATAACCATGAAAAGCGAAAATTACAGGCTTATTGGTCGTAAATAGTTCATTATAGTCATTGTCTGAAAGGCCGTGTGTATGTTCTGAACTATTTTGAAGTTTAAAAAGGTCTACAACATTGATCACCCTGATATTTAGTTCCGGTAAATGTTCATGAAGAATGGAAATGGCTGCAAGCGTCTCCAGAGTCGGGACGTCGCCACAACATCCCATGACCACATCCGGTTCACAATTTTGGTCGTTACTCGCAAAATTCCAGATACTAATGCCCCTTGTGCAATGCTCCACCGCTTCGGTCATATTCAGCCACTGAGGCGCGGCGTGTTTGGCTGCGATAATGACGTTAACATAATGGTAGCTGCGCAGGCAATGATCCATCACCGAAAGCAGGCAATTAGCATCCGGCGGTAAATAAACCCGCACGATCCCGGCTTTCTTGTTAACCACATGGTCAATAAATCCGGGATCCTGGTGGGTAAATCCATTGTGGTCCTGCCGCCAAACGGTAGAGGTTAGCAGGATGTTTAAAGATGCGATCTTTCTGCGCCACGGTATTTCCAATGTGGTTTTCAGCCACTTGGCATGTTGGTTAAACATGGAATCTACAATATGGATAAATGCTTCATAACAGTTAAACAGGCCATGCCTGCCGGTTAACAAGTAACCCTCAAGCCAGCCTTCGCATTGGTGTTCACTCAGCATTTCTATAACACTTCCTGACGGGGCTAGGAATTCATCATGTGGGTCAATAGCTGCATCCCATTGACGGTTGGTTGTTTCAAATACCACATCAAGGCGATTAGACACCGTTTCATCCGGGCCGAAGATCCGGAAGTTTCTTTTTGCCTGGTTGGCTTTTATTACATCCCGCAGAAACCTGCCGCAAACATATGTATCACCTTCGCCATTTACGCCAGGATTAGCAACCGTTGCCGCATAATCTCTAAAATCGGGCATGAGCAGGTCACGCAGCAATTGTCCGCCATTTGTATGTGGGTTGGCGCCCATGCGCCGGTTCCCTTTGGGCGCAAGTTCAGCTAGTTCGTGCCTTAGTTTTCCAGATGCGTCAAAAAGTTCTTCTGGCCGGTAACTTTTCATCCAGCTTTCTAAAAGTTGCAAATGCTCTGGTGGCGCTGATGCTGAAACAGCAAGCGGGATTTGGTGCGAACGGAAATTCCCTTCAATTTTGTAGCCGCCTACTTCTTTTGGCCCCGTCCAGCCTTTGGGGGACCTTAATATGATCATTGGCCAGCGCGGGCGTTCGCCATTTGGATGTTCCGCCTCATATCTTATCTGCTTTATCCGGTCAACGGCATAGTCAAGCGCTTTAGCCATATCCTTATGCATAGTTTCCGGGTCGTCGCCCTCTACAAATATGGGGTTCCACCCATAACCGCTAAATAATTGGTACAATTCCTTATGCGGTATCCGTGCCAATACAGTGGGGTTGGATATTTTATAGCCATTGAGGTGTAAAATGGGTAAAACGGTTCCGTCATTAAGCGGGTTCAGAAATTTATTAGAATGCCAGGCGGTGGCCAAGGGGCCTGTTTCGGCTTCGCCATCGCCAACAACACAGGCTACGATCAGGTCGGGATTATCCATCACGGCACCGAAGGAATGGCTTAAGGAATAGCCCAGCTCGCCGCCTTCATGAATGGAACCTGGAACCTGCGGCGAGGCGTGACTGGAAATTCCACCCGGGTACGAGAATTGGGTAAATAGTTCTTTAAGCCCGGCCTCATCGTGTGAAATGTGAGGATAAACCTCAGTATAAGTTCCTTCCAAATATGTGCCTGCAACTACAGCTGGCCCCCCATGCCCTGGCCCGGATACATAAAGCATATTCAGATCATACTTGTTGATAATCCTGTTCAAGTGCGTATATATAAAATTTTGCCCCGGTGTGGTGCCCCAATGCCCCAAAAGCATGTTTTTAATATGCTCTAGTTTTAAAGGTTTTTTCAACAATGGATTATCCCGCAGATAAAGCTGCCCTACTGAAAGATAATTAGCAGCCCGCCAATAAGCATCAATTTTTTGAAGCAATTCCGGTGCTATGGCTTCGGTTTCTATATTTATTAACACGGTTTCCATAAGTTAGTGTTTGATACTATGATTTAAAACATGATGCACTGCTTTTGCAATCATCAACTCTTCGTTAGTCTTTAAACATCGAACCGATACACGGCTGGTATTTAAAGAAATTGTTTCCTGGCCTTTGTTATTGGCTCTTTGGTTAAGTTCAATACCCAGGAAGTTGAGATCCCGGCAAATATGCTCTCGTATAACAGGTGAATTAGCGCCTATGCCCCCTGTAAAAACCAGCAGGTCCAATCCTCCCAGTGCCGCTGCCAAAGCGCCAATTTGCTTTTTGGCGTGGTAGCAAAATATCTGTATGGCCAAAGCAGCCTTTGGCTTGATAGTTTCTTTTGCTAAGAGTTCCTGCATATCGCTTATTCCGGCAATAGCTTTCATCCCGGATTGTTTACTAAGCAGATCGTCTAGTTCGGTGATGGTTAAATGGTATTGTTTCAACAGGAAGATGATCACGCCTGGATCAAGGTCTCCCGAACGGGTGCCCATCACCAAGCCGCCAGTGGGACTAAGACCCATAGTGGTATCCAGGCATTTTCCGTTTTCCACAGCGGCCATGCTGGCACCATTCCCTAGGTGTGCGATGATGATCTTCTTGTTTAAGGTCGTTTGATCTTCAGCCACCAGCTTTTGCAGAATATAAGCGTAAGACAATCCATGGAAGCCATATTTGATCAGCCCTTTATGTTGGTAGGTTTTAGGTAATGGATAGTGTTTGACAACTAGAGGTAGAGGTTTGTGAAATGCAGTATCAAAACAAGCCACTTGCGGAATGCGGGGAAACGCATTTTGAAAAGCTTTGATCGTTTTTAGTTCGCCGGGCAGATGGTTGGGCGCCAAATAAATAAATTCATCAAGCCGCTTTAAAAGCTTAGTTGTGATTATTTCCGGGTCGCGGTGATCCGGCCCACCCTGTACCAACCGATGGCCGATAGCGGTAACAGAAAAGGGCTGGCTTTCGAGCCATTGAATAAAAGCCTCAACTGCCCCTTCCATATTATCAAAATTGACCTTTTTATGCGAAGTTTCCTGCCCTTGATTATCTTCTAAAATAAAAAAAGAGGTTCTGTCACCAATGCCGTTAATCGTCCCTGATATTTTCAACTCAGCGTCATTAAAATGGTGCATGCTGAATTTAAGACTCGAAGAGCCGCAATTGATCACTAAAATATATTTGTCTGATCGGACTTTCATCAAAAACAAACCTACTCAAGTTGCATTCATTATTAAATGACCTCCGCCCCGATTGGAAGTGATGGCCGTCATTATTTCTTTTGACAGTAACAAAAACCGTTTTTCATCGCTTATAACACCGAAAATCATTAAATTAGCTGCAATTGCTCAGGTATAGGCCTTTGATTAGCTGACAATTATTTCGGCGATCATTTAAATTAACTCCCCCACTATTTATGGAAAATACCGCGCTATTAATTGCCATTATACAAAATGCGATAGATGGTATCATTACCATTGATGAAAGTGGAACAGTAGAACTAATCAATCCTGCAGCATGTGCCTTGTTTGATTACGAGCCGGATGAGGTGATAGGAGAAAATATCAGTATGTTGATGCCAGATCCTGATAAGAGCCAGCATGATAGTTTTATTTTGCGCTACCAGACTACGGGCAGGGCAAATATTATGGGCGTTGGTCGAGAAGTATTGGGGCTCAAGAAGGATGGCACAATTTTTCCATTTCGGTTGGGATTAAGTGAAGTTCAATTTTCTGGGCGCCGGATTTTCACCGGGTTTATTCACGACCTGAGTAAGGAAAAGGAAGCCGAGGGCAAGCTGAAAGATTACGCGGCACATTTGGAAGAACAGGTAGAGGAACGTACACATTCCCTTAAAAAGACCGTGCAGGCTTTGGAACTAGCTCAAGAGGAAATGAATGTCCTGCTGGATAAAGAAAAAGAATTAAGTTTATTGAAAAGTCGCTTTGTTTCCATGGCATCCCACGAGTTCCGGACCCCGCTGACTTCGGTTAAATTATCCGCTTCGCTTATTGAAAAATACGCTGAACCGCTTAAAAGTGAGCATATTACAAAGCACGTCGGAAAAATTAAAAAGGCCGTCGCTAACCTTACTACCATCTTAAACGACTTTCTTTCTCTCGAAAAGCTAGAAGCCGGTAAAGAAGAGGTGACCTATACCGATTTTGACCTTGTTAAATTTGCTGAGGAGATCACAGAGGAAATGCAGGTAATGGCAAAAAAAAACCAGAATATCATCTACCTTCATCAAGGCACACAAAGCATGGTCCGGCTAGACCAGAATCTACTGAAGAATTGTATCAACAATCTCATCACCAATGCCATAAAGTATTCTGGCGAAAACACTTTTATCGATTTTAATACGGAGATTAACGATGACCGTTGCCTCATCACTGTAAAAGATAATGGCATAGGCATTCCAGAAGCCGATCAGAAACACCTTTTTGAAGCATTTTTCCGGGCACATAATACGGGCACAATACCCGGTACTGGTTTGGGGCTAAACATTGTAACTCGTTACGCTGGTTTGATGAATGGGACGGTGGATTTTAAAAGTGAAGTAAACCAAGGAACACTATTTACAATTTCATTTCCGAATCATGAGTAAAACATTGCTTATTATTGAAGATAATGACGATATCCGTGAAAATGTCATCGAAGTTCTGGAACTTGCGGGTTTCAAAGTTTATGAAGCTTCCAATGGCAAAGCGGGGGTTGAACTTGCAGCAAAGCATAAACCTGCATTAATACTTTGCGATATTATGATGCCTGAACTGGACGGTTATGGGGTATTATACATCTTGAATAAAAATCCCGAAACAGTAAATATTCCTTTTATCTTTTTAACTGCCCGGGCGGAACGGCTTGATCTGCGCAAAGGCATGGATATGGGCGCGGACGACTATCTAACAAAGCCGTTTGATGATATGGAATTGCTAAATGCGATTGATACACGTCTTAAAAAGCAAGAGATAGATAAAAGCTTATAGCAAGTAACTTGATCGGCTCTACCACTTAATCAGCAAGGAAGATGGTCAAGCCGCGCTAACCGGTATGGCAACCGAGTCGTGAACCGGACATTATCCGATTTTAAGGACAAACGCTTAATTGACAAAAAAGGGCGTGTAATAACCATTATTGAAATTAGACCGTCTCGCCAAAATGAAAAACTGACGAGTGTCATTTTTATCTGCAACGCCGCGCACGCATTTTTCGTTTCCCAAGCTTAAATTTGTAGATAAATACAATACTTATGAAAGCGGTTGCTTATAGTGTTCAGGCATTTGAGAAAGAATACTTTGCCAAAGCCAATAAAAAAAAGCATAAAATCACACTCATTGCTAACCCGCTGGGTGTGGATACGATTCATTATGCGGAAGGCAAAGAAGCCATCATCCTGCCCAACGGACTCGAAATTTCCAAAGACATTACACATAAATTATACGCAGTAGGTATTAAATATATAATAACCAGAGGTGCCAGTAATAGCATTGATGAGTTGCAGGGAATTGCAGAACAAATGATCAAAGACCTTGACCGTACAAATAAGGATAATTGGCTTTTGCAGGTTTCTTGATCCACCTAAAAAATTAATTAAAAAGTAAACGACATGAAACTATTGTAAATGTACGGCCACTACGCGCTGAAAGGAATTATTCGATTTGTTAAAAAAAGAATTTCCGGATTATATTGATGACAAGTAAGATTCCAGCCCGGTAATGAATTTGCCACGTTTATGACGTTGTCAATGTATTGTTCCCGGAAGTGATCAAACGGGTTGCCTTAACGGTTACATTTCCGAAGGGGGATTAACCGTTTCTGAATACCGGAGACATTGTTACATCGCGTAAACCGTAGCTTCACTTGCGGGGTTTGACGCCCTTTATTGGAAACGCCTTAATGACCTACATCAAATTATTTAATGCGCGGTGTCATGTTTTTGCCGGTGTATCCTAAGCATATTTGTTCCACATTGGTCAATAAGTATTTATGAAATTCCTGAAATTCAATTTTAGCCATCCGTTTAAGGGCAAGGCCAGTTTGGTTCATTTAAATAAGGTTTTGTCCATCAACGAAGTGATATTGATTGATAATGACGGTTTACTGGAGATACCTATCGGCACTTGCCAGTCAGGAAAATGGAAGCTGATCTTAGAGTGGCAACATAATGACAACTCTTTCTACTTCCAGCAGGATTTTGAAGTTCAAAAGCGTCTAAGTTAAATAACTGTTATTCTGCTTAGAAAAAGAAATTGCTGCTTAATAGTTGTACATTTGATATGCTGATTTCTCCTGTCAAAATCAATATTGCTTCCCTTTAATCTTATTTAGCCCATCTCAATGCATACTATTAACCCCCATCACATCATTGCTATCGGCGCTTCTGCCGGAGGGATGGAAGAAATTAATTGCTTTTTTGATCATACCCCCTTAGACGGTGTATCTTATGTGATCATCCAGCACTTGTCTTCTGATTTTAAAAGCCGGATGGTAGAGCTATTGGGCAAACATAGTAAACTGGTGGTTTCGGAAGCGGAGGATGGGGTAGCGATAGAAAGCAACCAGGTATATTTGATCCCCAATGATAAGTTTATGACCATCAAAGGTGGTCGTTTGCGCCTGAGCGATAAGGAAAACATCAAAGGTCCGCATCTTACCATAAATGTTTTCTTTAACTCACTGGCCGAAGATTACGGAGATAAAGCCATAGGTATAATTCTCTCGGGTTTGGGGTCTGACGGGACCGAAGGGGTGAAAAATATAAAAAAAGCCGGCGGGATGGTCATTGTACGCAACCCTGATACAACCGATTTCAGCAGTATGCCCGCTCATGCAATAGCGACCGGTGTAGTAGATTTTATATTGGAGCCGGCGGTAATGCCGGATGCCATTGAAGATTATGTAAAAGAGGGTTTCGATCTGCTTACAGAACACCCTCAGGATGAAAAATTCATCACAGCAATCATTGATTTGATAAAAGAGAGCTCACCTCTTGATTTTTCGGATTATAAACTGCCTACCATACTTAGAAGAACCAAACGCAGAGCAATCCAGGGGAATTTTTTATCACTGGGGAAATATCTCGACTTCCTGAAATCTAACACTGATGAGGTTGAGGCGCTGGCTAAGGACTTTCTGATCAGTGTAACTTCCTTTTTTAGGGATAAAGAGGCCTTTACCTTCATTGAAAAGAAAATATTACCTACAGTTCTTGATAAAGTTGCGCCTGGTGAAGAATTGAAAATTTGGGTTGCCGGTTGCGCAACGGGTGAGGAAGCCTATTCGATGGCTATTTTAGTCGCGGAACAGCTTAACGGAAAATATAAGGATATAGTTGTCAAAATATTTGCGACTGATATTGATAATGTGGCCATGGAATTTGCCGTAAAGGGCATTTACAACAAGGATATTGCAAAAAATGTATCTGAAGAACGGCTGGAAAAATATTTTATTAAAGAAGGCGATTGCTATCGGGTAAGACCTAAAATACGCAACATGGTAATTTTCGCCCAGCATGATCTGGTGAAAAACCCTCCATACTGCAATATGAATTTAATTAGTTGCCGAAACTTGCTGATCTATATGACCCCGATTCTGCAAAAGAAAATATTTTCTATGATGCTATTTGGGTTAAAAATGGATGGGTACTTATTTTTAGGATCGAGTGAAAACCCGATGCCCATCATCAAGAATCTGGAGGTGGCGAATAAAAAATGGAAGATATACAAGAACTTGAAAACACGTCGGGAAGTTAGCTTTGATGCTTTTACGCTTCCGGAATTACTGGATATTAAGCGGACACCTGTAATACAGCGTGAGGAAAATACCTTAAACACAAGCAATTCAGTATCAGAGGCGATGAATTTTCAACTTGCCCATGAACGGGATTATCTGTCGGTATGCATTGATGAAAACAACTTAGTCGTTAAGTCATATGGTAGCACAAAATATCTCTTGCAGCAGCATTTCAATTTAAATCTTTCTGAACTATTACCCAAGCCGCTCATGGTCGCTTTTAGCACACTGAAGCGAAAAGTTGCTAAAATGGACCAGCCCGCTACTTTAAGCGGTATAAAGATCAAATACGAAGGTTTGGTTGTAAAGGTTACCTTATCGATAAGTCGCCTCAAAATTAATAAGAATGAGCAAAAATTATTGTTAGTGACGATCTGCGAGGACGTTCAGCAGGATGATACAACAAAAGTCGAAACTGGTTATGATGAAAAAATATACCTTGATCAGTATACGCTTAACCTGGAGGAGGAGCTGAAGGAGCTACAGGTGAAACTGCATTCTGCCTATGAAAGGTTGGATGCATCGAATGAGAACATGCAGTCGTTCAATGAGGAACTGATTTCGGCTAACGAAGAAATGCAAAGCACGAACGAGGAGATGCAGTCGGTAAACGAAGAATTGCATACCATCAATGCGGACTATCAGTTAAAGAATAAAGAATTACTAGAGATCAATGACGACCTAAATAACTATTTCCGGAGCAACGTCAACGGGCAATTGTTCATTAACAACGAACTATTACTAATGAAATTTTCGCCAGGCACGGTCAAACAGATCAACCTGCTGGAAACAGACATCGGCCGGCCGCTGAGTAATATCTCGACTAATATCAAATTTGAGACCATCATTGATGATATCAAACAAGTATTAGCCGAAGGCACGATCATCACCAAAGAAATTGAAACTAATAATGGCAAATGGTACCAGATCATGACTATGCCTTATGTGCAATTGATCGATCAGAAAAAGAATGGCGCGATAGTGACCTTTAACGATATCACAGAATTAAAAACCGCTCAGTCAGCGTTGGACCGGAAAAATGAAAGCCTGGTACGAATTAATGCAGACTTGGATAACTTTGTTCACACCGCATCTCATGACCTGCTGGCGCCGTTAGCCAATATCGAAACCAGTATTGGGGTGATGAACCTAATCAAAATTACAGATCCGGGTTTATCTAAATTTATTACAATTATTAATTCATCTGTTAAAAAATTCCGAACGCTGATTAATGACATTTCTGTCATCGCCAGGATTGAAGGGGATATGCACAGCCTGGAAATGGTAAATCTGGAAGAGATCATTGCCAATGTGGAATGGAGCCTTGAAAGCAGGATCAAACAAACAGGCGCTATTATTACCAAAAGTTTGGACGTTAAACAAGTTTTATTCTCTAAAAAGAACCTGCGAAGTATCCTTTTTAACTTGGTAGCTAACGCAATCAAGTTTACAAATGGAAGCAGCCCTTTGATTCATATTGCGACAATAAAGAACGCCAATAATATTATTATTTCTGTTAATGACAATGGAATTGGGATAGCTGAAAATCAAGTAGACATCATCTTCAGCATGTACGGAAGGGTAAATAAAGAGATGGAAGGACAGGGCATAGGATTATATCTGGCTAAAAAAATTATAGATGCGGCCAATGGCGATATGACTGTTGAAAGTAAAATAGGCCAAGGCAGCACTTTCAGCATTTTTTTACCTCTTCCGGTTACAATTACTAAGTAACTACCGCCCCTCTATAAACCGCAGCATGAGGTATGTATTAAGCCTTTACTTTTAACATACTGGCATTGATGGCAACTACCACCGTGCTCACCGTCATCAAAACCGCACCCGCTGCAGGACTTAGTAACACACCCTGGTTATATAACACCCCTGCTGCTAGTGGCAAGGCTACTACGTTATAACCGGTTGCCCAGATCAGGTTCTGTATCATTTTGCGGTAAGTGGCTTTGCCGAATAAAATCAGGCTAACGATATCTTTTGGATTACTGTTCACTAAAACAATCCCTGCCGTTTCGGCGGCTATATCGCTTCCCGAACCTACAGCTATACCAATATCTGCCTGGGCCAGCGCCGGGGCATCGTTAACGCCGTCCCCGGTCATCGCTACAAACTCGCCTTTACTTTGAAGTTCTTTGATCTTCTCTAACTTTTCATGTGGCAGCACTTCGGCAATAAAGGTATCCATGCCTAACGTTTTACTTACGCTGGCTGCTACCTTTGTATTATCACCAGTGAGCAGTATGGATTTGATGTTTTCAGCCTTTAGGGTTTTAATGGCATCTGCTGATTCCGGTCGTATTTCATCCGATAAGGCAATATACCCCACCAATTTTTGGTCGATCAATACAAATACCACGGTTTCCGTGTCATTAGCGGTAAAACCATCCGGCAGCGTTAATTTATTTTCTGTTAGATAACCGGGACTAACCACCAATAGCTTTTTGCCTTCTACTATCGCTTCAACGCCTTGACCTGTAATCGCTTTGAAATTTCCGGCTTCCGGGATCGGTAGTTTCAACTCTTTTACTTTTTTCAGGATGCCCGTTGCAATAGGGTGTTCTGATTTTTGCTCTAAGGCTGAAGCCAGTCGGATCAATTCATTTTCCTTAATGTCCTTATCTAATGATACAACTTTCGATACTTCAAATTTACCTACAGTCAGGGTGCCCGTTTTATCAAATACAATGGTGGTAATCTTTCTTGCATTTTCAAATGCGGTCCTATTCTTGATGAGTAAGCCATGTTTAGCTGACAGGGCGGTTGATTTGGCAACTACCAGCGGCACAGCCAATCCCAAGGCATGAGGGCAGCAAATAACAATCACCGTTACCATTCTTTCCATGGCAAAAGCCAAAGTCTGGCCGGTTAAATACCAGTATAAAAACGTACAGATGCCCGCAACCAGAGCAATCACGGTTAACCATTTGGCCGCTGTATCTGCCAATAACTGTGTTTGAGATTTGGATTTCTGAGCATTGTCGACCAACTTAACTACCTGGGACAGATACGAATCTTTGGCCGCATGGGAAACTGTTACTTTGAATGAACCGTTACCGTTGATGGAACCGGCAATAACCTTATCGCCATTCACTTTTAATACCGGCTTTGATTCGCCTGTAAGCATAGCGTCATTCGCATAACTCTCTCCTTCGAGTATGATACCGTCAGCCGCGACTTTTTCTCCCGGTTTAACCAGTATAATATCATTCGCTTTAAGGGTATCCGTTTTTACATCATGCACCATATCGGGCATAACCAAATGCGCTTCGGCCGGCATCAATCGTACCAATAAATCCAGTTCCTTTGATGCACCCATCACAGACTTCATTTCTATCCAATGCCCTAAAAGCATGATCAGGATAAGCGTAGCCAGCTCCCAAAAGAAATCCATCCCTTTCAGCCCGAATACAATAGCCACACTATAACTATAAGCTACGGTAATGGCGAAGCCAATGAGAAACATCATACCGGGATTCTTTGTCTTTACTTCATATAGCAATCCGGTTAAAAAAGGCCAGCCGCCATAAATAAAGACCCCTGAGGACAAGGCAAACAAAATGTACGAAGAGCCCGCAAAAGCCCAGTTAACACCCATGAAATGTTGTATCATGGGCGACAGGAGCATAATTGGAAGGGTAAGTATTAACACTACATAAAAACGCTTTTTAAAATCTGCGATCATCATAGCGTGGTGATCATGTTCCGACATACCTTTGTGTACATCATTACCATGATGCATTTTACTGTGATCCATACCCTCGTGCATTTTGCTCGTATCCATAGGTCTTAATTTATTGACAATTGAAGTTATACTTTCTGCGCCGCTTTTTCTTTTGCTTTCATTAACCAATAGCAATGTGCTGCACAAGCATGCAGTTTATAATTTTTATGTGCTGTCCCCAAATTATGCCCCTGCGGGTCTAAAATGGCGCAGTTCTCCTTATCAATATCCTTTGTGTTCAAAACATTCTCGCCATTAATATTATAGTATGCCCCGTTCTTTTTAGCCTTACCTAATTTTCTACCGTCTGAACCGATAACATTTCCGTCCTTGTCGATAAAATACAACTCCTTGGCTTTGTTATCTCTTACCATATTATTTTTGTCAATATAGCCAAGCTTCGTTCCCGCATGGTTATATATCCCACCCTTTGCATTAATAAAAATTTTACTGGTCGGATCTTTGGCATTTTGTGCAAAAGCGGTCATTGCAACACTGGTTGTGAGCGTTATTACCATAACTAATAGGAGATGCAATTTTTTCATGATCGTTTTTTTAGTGGAAGTAAGTGTTAATTATCATAAAAATCCTTTATTCAGCGTGATATTTAGCTGACCACAAACAGGTTCACAAGTGACGCTTGTCATTCTGAGCTACATACCACTAGATATCAATACGATAATCCAAAATACAATCGACGGACAAACGAAAGTTTAGTTGATAATAAAGATGGTACTATATTATGGAGCCTTGTGTGATCGTTCCAATGTGCTGGAGTGGCAATTATGGTTGCTATAATTGCTAATTTTATACTATTAAGGCGGGTGTAATTGCTTTAATTGAATATGATGCAAGCTTGCGAAAGATGATCTAAAGCTTTTTATAGCTATTCACCGTGGGTTTTTAAATGTCTGTAATAACGTTTAAGTGTTATGCGAAAAACATCATATACCAATGTATAAACAAGTATAATAACCGGGACTAAAAAAGCATAAAAGTTATAAAGCCGAAATAAATATGAACCGACAAGAGCGCCAAATAAAAAGAAAGAAATGATAGCTGAGTGAAGCTTTATTCGGATTGATATGGCCGGACGATCCTCGGGCTTTCTTTGGATATACTGTGCCAATTCAATACCTAGATCAGTAAACGTGCCGGTAAGGTGGGTTGTTCGCACAACCGAGCCCGACACCATAGATACGAGCGAGTTTTGCAAGCCCATTGCAAACAGCAGGCTGCCTGCAAAAATTTCTTTAGCTATCGGACTATTATCATACTTATGGCCCAACAGCGCCACCCCAAGCAGTACTATAATTTCAATAACTATGGGTATCACATAGGAGTATTGCCGATTTTTTCCGACGCGGGAGAGAATGAGACTGGATATAAATGCACCCGCCAAAAAAAGAAGCATCCAAAGGGCAATAACACGTACCGTTTGCCATTGCTGCATGACAATACCTTCGGAAAATAAAGCCGCATGGCCGGTTACATTTGTAGTCAAAACACCAAAAGCTAAAAATCCTGCAGCATTTATAAAGCCGGCAGTTATACCGAGCAATGAGGCTAATTTTACATTATGCAGGTAGGTTCTTTTGGTGCCAAGGTGTCTTAACATAATCCGGTATTAAGTTAGTAATGCGCATAAGTAATATGCGACATTATTACAGCGTTTACTACTGACAAATCGCGCTATCTGCTGATGGCTTCGCAGGGCTCAGATAGGGGATATTTAAATTTAAACCGCGAAGAATAAACCAGCAGCCCAAACATACCATTACATAGGGTATTGCTTTATTTATCCGCCTGCGAAAACTATAACCCATAAAACCCGATCCTATAGTAGCCAGGAGCATTAAGGGCAAAGTACCCGCTCCAAACCAAAACATATACTGTGCTGCTGTAAATGATGATGGCGTATTGAGCGCGCCTACCATGGCCAGGTACACAAAGCCACAGGGTAGCAAGCCATTAAGCATACCAATAAATAAATGCCCGGTCCGTTGCTTTAAAGCGTAATGTAATAGTTTATTAAACAACACTACGGGTTTTGAAAAAAATCGGATAGGCTGTAAATAAACTTTAAAGATGCGGGATAGGCCTGCCATGATAATAAGCACACCACTTAATATACTAACGCCTTGTTGCAAACCATAAATCCATAATTGCTTACCTATAATACCAATTAGTAACCCTAATAAACTGTAAGTAATTATGCGCCCAAAGTTGTAGAGCAGTTTCTCAAAAACAATTAACCACCTGTTGTTTTGATAAGATGGAATGGCCAAAGCCAAGGGCCCGCACATGCCCACACAGTGGACACTGCCAAACAAGCCAATAAAAAATGCTACCTCGTTATCGTTCATTTGTCAAGGTATACTTCTTTTTGATACAGGTAAGCTTTGTTATTGCTAATCCATTCAAATGTTAACTGCCATTTTCCTTTGGGCATATTTGCCGTTAATATTTGAACAGGTTGGCCATTTTTATTGTTAATAGCAATAATTTTATCTGCTATATTGCTTGAAGGCCTGGTTAATTTTACTTGGCCTATGATAGTCTGCTGAAAAGTAATCTCTATACAGCAGCTATCCGCTTCAATTTTAGGTTCGGCTTTATCTTTAATAACCTGTTTGGCTCGGTTATAATCCTGGTCATAATTTAACCCCTTTTCATAATATTTTTCATCGTATTCATCAGCCGGTACCGAAAACATATACACACACATTGATATAATAAACAGCATGAATATGATCATCCCGCCTATAATTCCTTTTCCCCAGTTCATGATTTTTAATTTATCGGTCCTACAAAATTTGTACTTACGGTTTGTACCAGTTGCCTATCACTTATTAGCTGTAATCGTATAGTCGTTTTAGGCTGTAATATTTTTGAAGTTGGCATCATTATAAAAAACATGGTTTTTACTCCGCTGCCTTTATTAATAATTCCCGGAGCCTGAATGTATTTTATTTTTATAGACGGATCTTCGGCCTTAATGGTTATAACCTTGTTGTGGTTTGATTTATTAATAACTTCAGCATTATAAATATTACTAATATATCCGCCGGGCTGTTCCTGATAAAGCATTCCCGCGCTGCGCATCACGGTCATATCCATATCGCTGCGGCTAAAAATAAAATAACATAATACGCTCATCATAATTATAATTACCGCACTATAGCCCTTCATCCTGCCATTAAAGGATAGTTTTTCATTATTGCGAATACCATTCTCAGAGAAAAAACCTATTAACCTTCTTGGCTTATGTATCTTATCCATCACCTCATCGCATACATCAATACAAGCGGTGCAGTTTATACATTCCATTTGGGTGCCTTTACGGATATCAATACCCGTAGGGCATACAGATACGCATAAACCACAATCAATACAATCACCTTTTAAATTGAGCAAGTCATTGTCGTTCCGCGAAAGTTTGCCGCGTGGCTCGCCGCGCACATCATTATAGGCTACAACCAACGTTTGCTTATCCAGCATAACTTCCTGCAGGCGGCCATAGGGGCAAATTACGGTACAAACCAACTCGCGCACCAGTGTATAAACCAGGTAAAATGCAATGGTAAATACGATGATACTAGCAAAGCCAACTAAATGCAGGCTAATAGGCTCTGTAATTATTTTAATTAAATTTTCGCTTCCTGTAATGTAAGCCAGGAACGTGTTTGCTATCAAAAAAGATATACCAAAAAACAGAACATGTTTAATTGATTTTTTCAACCTTTTTTCATTGGTCCATGGCCCGGCGTCCAGTTTTTTGCGCTTATTAGCATCACCCTCTATCCATTCTTCCACTTTACGGAAGACCATTTCCATAAAAATAGTTTGCGGGCATATCCAACCGCAAAAAATACGACCAAAGGCTATGGTAAATAACACCACACAAACTATAAATACCAATGTTGCCAGCACGAACAAAAAAATATCCTGAGGCCAGAAGACCTGACCTAATATTACAAACTGGCGTTCAATTACATTTAACAGCAATAAAGGTTGGCCACCTATGCGTATAAACGGACCTGTAAAAAAGAAGATCAAATAAGCATAACTAATCCAGCTGCGCCATTTATATAATACCCCTTTACGTATAAGCGGATATACCCACTTGCGTTCATTCGTTTCCTTCCCCTCCAGCAACCTTAGCATATTACTTTAATTTGAAGCTAATTTTTCTTCTTCCTTTTCACCTTGCGGTTCTTTACCATTAGGGGGATTAGTGCCGTGTAAGGTTTTTACATAATTAGATACATCTGATAACTGTTTAGGCGACAACTGTTTTTCCCATGTTGGCATTCCTTTAGCTGCAATACCATATTTAATGGTTTTAAACACAGCCTTAATACTGCCGCCGTGCAGCCAATAATCATCTGTCAGGTTGGGCCCTACTACACCTTGCCCTTTATCGCCATGGCATGCGGCACAATTTTGCTTAAATATCCCCTCGCCCGCTTTAATAGTACCTGGTTCGGTAAGTAGCTTAACTGTATTCTCGTCAATCAGGTTAGCCGCTTTACTTAAGTATTGCTTTTTAACAACTTCTGCCTGGGCTACTTCGGTTTTATATTCATCATACTGTAGTTGGCCAATGCCAAATACGTGGTATATTAATAAATAACCAACTGCAAAAATTATAGTACTGTAAAACAATACCATGAACCACGCCGGCGTTGGGTTATCCAGCTCTTTTATACCATCATACTCATGCTCTATTAGCATGTCCTTTTCTTCAGCTAGCGGCCGTAGGGAGAGCACCTTGTTCCAAAACTCTTTTTTAGGCTGTGTGGGTTTCTTTGCCGCTTTAACTGGCGCCATCTCGGCTATTATCTCTGCATCAGTATAGCCATCTGATTTTAATATGATCCTGGTTAATATTTTAAAGGTGCGCAGCAATACCAACAATACAACCAGTAGCAGTAATAAGGCCCATACAATAACTCCTAAACCAATATAATTTTTTGTATCAGCGGATGTCAGGCTATCATCGGCAGCATAGGCGGGTGTTAGCACAAAAATTAACGCCAATGAAATTAGGTTGATCAAATACTTCATGGTAGTAAGTTGTTAGCTGCATCATGGTCTCCGTCATGTAGTGGCAAATCGCTCATGTGGTCAATATATTGTTTACGCAACAGCATTAACATAATGGTAACCACAATAAAAAATATTAAAAATATGCCCAGTGATGATATCAGGTAAACCTGGTTTCCTGATATGTCTTCTGTAAATTGTTTAAACATGATAGTATTTAATTAATTAGCGGTTTTGTTTGCTTTAATATCAATACCCATACGTTGCAGGTAGGCAATAATGGCTATGATTTCTTTATCGCTTTTTACCTTAATATGGTTGGTTGCTAAATCATCTGCTATACCCTGGGCTTGTTTGTTCAATTCCTTGTTAGCAATTTTTTCATAGCCGGCAGCATACGGAACTCCTAAAGTGCGCATGGCATTGATCTTAGCTATGGTGGTTGTAGTATCCAATGTTTGGTTAAGCAACCAGCCATACTCGGGCATAATACTGCCGGGCGACATCAACCGGGGATCCATCAAGTGGTTATAATGCCAGGCATTACCATATTTACCACCCTCGCGTGCTAAATCAGGCCCGGTTCTTTTTGATCCCCAAAGAAAAGGGTGGTCATACACAAACTCTCCGGCTTTACTGTATTCGCCATAGCGTTCCGTTTCTGAACGGAACGGCCTTACCGTTTGCGAATGACAATTAACACAACCCTCGCGTATATAAAGGTCACGGCCCTGTAACTCCAATGGCGAATAGGGTTTTACACTTGCTATGGTTGGTATGTTTGATGATATAGTTAGGGTAGGCATCAGTTCAATTACAGAACCTACTAATATTACTACTAACGCCAATACCATAAACTGTATGGGTCTGCGCTCGAGCCTACGGTGCCATGCGCCCTCTTTTGCTATAGTATGTGCAGGTTCAAGCGGCATTGCTTGTGCTGCTTCATTAGCAACCAGGCTGCCTTGTTTTGCGGTACGCAGCAGGTTATAGGCCATGACAATAACACCTGATAGATATAATGCACCGCCAATTGAGCGCATTACGTGCATCGGGATAATGCGCAAAGTAGTTTCTAAAAAGTTGGGGTATTTTAACATCCCTTCGGCAGTAAACTCCTTTAACATTAAGCCTTGAGTAAAGCCCGCCCAATACATAGGTACGGCATAAAACAATATGCCTAGTGTACCCACCCAAAAATGGAATGAAGCCATTTTTTTAGAGTACAGCTCCGTTTTATAAATGCGGGGTATTAACCAGTATAAAATGGCAAATGTTAAAAATCCATTCCAGCCTAAAGCGCCAACGTGTACGTGTGCTACTATCCAGTCACTAAAATGGGCTATGCCGTTTATTTGTTTTAATGATAAAAGAGGACCTTCAAAAGTCGCCATGCCGTAGGCCGTTAAGCCCACCACCATAAATTTCAGGATAACATCTTCACGGACCTTATCCCATGCACCGCGTAGGGTTAATAAACCGTTGATCATACCACCCCAGCTTGGTGCTATTAGCATTATAGAAAATGCAACACCTAATGATTGTGCCCAACCGGGTAAAGGTGTATATAGCAAATGGTGCGGCCCCGCCCATATATAAATAAATATGAGCGACCAAAAGTGTAGTATACTTAGCTTGTAAGAATAGATTGGGCGATTAGCCATTTTAGGTAGAAAGTAATACATCATACCCAAATACGGGGTAGTCAGGAAAAAGGCTACCGCATTGTGTCCGTACCACCATTGTACCAACGCATCCTGCACACCGGCATAAACCATGTAGCTTTTAAATAAAGAAACTGGCAACTCAAATGAGTTAACAATATGCAGCACGGCTATTGTAACAAACGTGGCTATATAAAACCAAATAGCTACATATAAGTGCCTTTCGCGGCGTTTAAATATGGTGCCAAACATGTTGATACCAAAAACTACCCATATAATGGTAATCGCAATATCAATAGGCCATTCAAGTTCGGCATATTCATGGGAAGTGGTTAATCCTAAAGGAAGGGTTATTACTGCGGAGACGATTATCAACTGCCATCCCCAAAAATGGATCTTGCTTAACGCATCACTAAACATCCGCGCTTTAAGCAACCGCTGCAGCGAATAATATACGCCCATAAATATTGCGTTGCCAACAAAGGCAAATATTACCGCGTTGGTATGTAGCGGGCGTATTCTGCCAAAAGTGGTATATTGGTTGCCCATGTTCATACCAGGCTTAAATAATTGTATGGCCGCAATCAGGCCAACAGTCATTCCAATAATACCCCAGACCACAGTGGCTATACCAAAGTTTCGGACGGTCTTGTTATCATAGTAAAATTTTTCGGGTTGCATATGATGATTTTATTGCTGTAAAACTATTGGTATTGAACGCGTGACAAGGTGATGACAATTAGTCTATTATGTGATATTGGTCACTTTTTGAAGGACTTTTATCCTCCTCGTCATCAAGTAATATGCGTATAGAAGGCGTATATAAGTCATCATTCTGACCATCCGACTGCGCCCAAAAAAATGCGCCCAAAAAAACCAGAGCAAGTAGAACGCTACAGCCAAAAAGGAAGTAAATAATGCTCATATCAATTTCCTTTTTTTTGCTGCAAAGCGTGTAGCCAGGCTTGTAAATGAAACAATAGTGGCCGTACTTAATGGCATCAAAATAGCCGCAGTTAACGGCGATAAATTACCCGTTATAGCATAGCTTAAACCTACCAGGTTATAGGTAAGTGATATAAAAAACGACAGATGAATTATAACCACAGTATCTTTTGAAAATTTTAAAAAAGATGGGAGCTTATCAAATGACTGTCCGTCGAGTATAGCGTCGCTTCCGGGAGAAAAATTATTTACGTTGTCGGTTATGGCAATACCCAGGTCGCTTTGTTTGAGTGCACCCGAATCATTTAATCCGTCGCCTATCATCATTACTTTAGCGCCACGTTGTTGTAGTGATTGTATAAAATCCAGCTTACTTTGTGGCGATTGATCAAACCGCATATTTCTTTCTGAAAAGAATTGTTTCAGATCAGCTTTCTCATAATCCTGATCGCCTGATAATAAAAACTGATCATAGTTGCTTGCTAACGCTGATATACTTTTTAATCCCTCACGGTATTGATGCGAAAAAGAAAAAAAGCCCAGGTATTTATCATCTATGGCTATATGCACCTTGGTATTGGACGGAGCCTGTTCAACACAATCTAAAACAAATTTTGAACTGCCTACACGCACTAAATACTCCTTGATAAATGCATGTATTCCTTTACCCCCAACTTCGTTATAGCCACTTACGGCAAGTGGCTCCATATTGCCCAGATATTGGCATATCATGCGGCTAAGGGGGTGTGTAGAGTTAGTGCAAACGCTATAAACTAATTGCTTTTGTTCATCAGATAGTTTGGCTTCCAGCTTGATATTGTGACTAGTGCCGGTGGTGATTGTGCCTGTTTTATCCATCACTATGGTATCTATATCTGCCAATTGCTCTACAACTGCTACATTTTTTAAATAAAAACGGTTACGGTCAAAAATGCTTAATGCCGCGGCCATGGTAAAGGGGGTGCTTAGTGCAAGTGCGCATGGGCAGGCCACAATCAATACCGCGGTAAATGCGGCTAACCCTCGTTTTATATCGGTTGGTAACCAAAAAATCAATGATGCAAAAGCGATTGATAGTAATATAATGGTGAAGTATCTGCTAACCTTTTCATTAAAAGTTTGCATACGCTTATCATTTTTGCGGGTGAAAACCTCATTGTTCCATAATTGAGTAAGGTAGCTTTGCGATACAGGCTTAATGACTTCCAATTCAATGGCCTCACCGGTTTGTCGTCCCCCTGCATAAATTATTTCACCCAATGTTTTATTTACCGGCACAGCTTCGCCCGTTACAAAACTAAAGTCAACCAGGGCGTGTCCTTTTAACAAAATAGCATCAGCAGGAATGATCTCATTATTACGTATCACTATACGATGACCAATGTTTAATTGTGCGAGCGGAATTGGCTTTTCTACCGTATTTTGGATTATATGTACAGCTACCGGAAAAAAAGATCGGTAGTCGCGTTCAAATGACAAATGGTGATAGGTTTTCTTCTGAACAAACTTACCGATTAATAAAAAGAATACTAAACCACAAAGGGTATCAGCAAAACCTGCACCTGTATGGGTAAGTATTTCGGCAAGGGTACGTATAAATAATACTGCTATGCCCAAAGCCAGCGGGAAATCGATATTTAAAACTCCATTGCGAAGGTTTTGCCAAGCCGAAACAAAGTATCCCCTGCCACTATAAAGTACTATGGGGATAGCAAACGATATGTTGGCCCAACCAAAGAAATTTTTAAATGACCCTTCAAAAACTGTCAGGCCAAAATACTCCGGGAAACTAAGCAGCATTACGTTGCCAAAGCAAAACCCGGCAACTGCAATTTTAGATACAAGGTTATCTTTATCTACGGCGTTCTGCTTTTTAACAACGTCTTGCAGGTTTATTAATGGCTCGTACCCAATATCAAATAAAAGCTCAACTAGTTGCTGCAAGCTAATTTTCTCATGATCAAAACGTATGTTCAATTGCTTCTTTAAAAAATCAACCCGGCAATAATGTACGGCCGAATTAATTTTGTTCAACTTCTCCAACAGCCACAAGCACGAACTGCAATGTATATGCGGAATGTAAAAAGTTACTATGGTAACGTATTTATCCTTATAGTCTATTAATTCGTCAACTATGGCAGGCTCGCCCAGGTAGTCAAAACGTTTATCGGGGCATAACCTTGTTGCGCCGGGATGCTCATTATAGCTATAATAATTGCAGAGGTTGCCCGCCGATAGTAGCTTATAAACACTTTTACAACCGTGGCAGCAGAAGTGCTTATCATCTATAGTATAAGCGACTGTCTCACAATCATCGCCGCAATGGTAACAAATAGTTTTTTCAAGTGTAAGCCCTCTGATCATACCCAATTATGTTTCGCCCAAAACTGCAGTGATATAAGAGAATAAAGAATGACCAAAAAGTTACCAAAATGTGATGCTCGTCAATTTTTATAATTTAAGTGGTGCTTAGTTTTGCCATTAATGCAGTAATGTAAAATGAATTATAACATACTCTTATGAGCCATACATTTCATATCCCGGTATTAGGATTAGGTTTTTCTATTGATACCCCTCTCAAAGTTGCCCAATATGGCATCTCATCTGCAATCTCTATAGTAGATGATGATTTGATTGAACGCATGCGTGACTATCATACAAAAAAGAATAATGAACCTTATGTCGCTATTAAAAAGTCATCGCCTGATAGCCGGGCAAGGCGTATTACGGCCTATTTAAACCTGGTTAATGACATCGTTAACACACAGTTTGAAAATTTAAAAGCTGAAGCCTTCGATGCAGGGAGTAACTTATGTCGTTATTTCGAATTACTGCCTGAGAACTCGCAGCTCAAACAAGGGTATGAATTAATGATGGAATATCCTGATTGTGAGAGGAAAACTATTTTTCAGAATATACTACGCCGTAAAATGGTAAAAGGCAGTATTGACGTAAACATAATGGCCAAGGTTGATAAAATGAATTTTACAGCTGATGGGGAATACATGGGCGATGAAAACACAGACGCGCTGGCCTCCTTGAGAAGTTTTGCAGAGAGTAATCTGCAATCATCAGTAGTTTTGTCAGCAGGTATGAATCCCAGGTTATACAGCTACCTGGAAAAATTTGATTGCTTTTTCCCGGATAAAACCGGTTCATTAAATAAAAAAATCACATTAAAAGTTAGTGATTTTCGGTCAGCTTTTATACAGGCTAAATTTTTAGCTAAAAAGGGACTATGGGTATCAGAATTCAGGATTGAATCAGGTTTGAATTGTGGCGGCCACGCTTTTGCTACCGAAGGTTTTTTATTGGGGCCAATATTGAAAGAGTTTAGAGAAAAAAGAAGTCTTATGCTAGATGAACTGTACCAGTTATATAGCACCGCTTTAAAACTTAAAAATATAGAATATAGTGCTATTCCATCACAGCGTTTTAGCGTGCAAGGTGGCATAGGTACCAGTGAAGAAAATAAATTTTTAATTAAACATTATCAACTCGATGGTACTGGTTGGGGTAGCCCGTTTTTGCTAGTGCCTGAAGTAACCAATGTAGACAAAGAAACCTTGACCCAATTAAGCACCGCCGGCGAGGACGATTATTATGTAAGCGACGCGTCACCCTTAGGCATACTGTTTAATAATTTTAAACCGAGTAGCGCAAATACCCAACGAATTAAAAGGTTAGAGAAAGGCCAACCCGGTAGCCCGTGCACTAAAAAATATTTATGTACCAATACCGAGTTCACTGAAAAACCCATTTGCACTGCCTCCAGACAATATCAAAATTTAAAAATACAACAAATCCAAACATTATCATTAGCAAAAGACGAGTACCAACAGCAGTACGAGGCGGTGGTAGAAAAACTATGTTTGTGTGAAGGTTTGTGTTCATCTACCTATCTTAAATATGGTATAAATAAACCAAAAGAAAATATTGCAGTGGCTATATGCCCGGGCCCTAATTTGGCTTATTTTAATGAGGTATATTCTTTAGAGGATATGGTTAAACACATTTACGGCAAAATGGATTTGCTGGGTAAAATTAAAAGGCCCCATGTTTTTATTAAAGAGCTAAACCTGTATATAGATTATTTGCAAACCGATTTGCAGGTGCATGTCAAGAACATGAATGATAAAAAGAGCAAGCAACTAGGCAAGTTTAAAATACAGTTACAAGATGGGATAAATTATTATAAGGAGCTGTTTTCACAATTGCCCGGGCAGACTACTGATTTAATGCAAACAATTTGCAACGAGCTTGTCCTATCAGAAAACAAACTAAATTCATTGCTTATCACTGATTAGCGAATAAACTATATTGCCAGAATAACTGAAACTGAATTTAACGATGCTTTGAGATGTAAAATGGCTTTAGCGAACTATGCTACCGTTGAAGCCCTATTGCCGGACTTAATCCTCCGGCTTAAACGAGCTATAATTTGTCAACTATTAAAGGCTATATACAAGTTAAAATAAAAAGCGCAGCCCTCTCGTAAGGCTACGCTCTCAATTCAACTATTATAATTTTATCTTTTGCAATAGCGAATAGATTACTTGATTCCGTGAGTCGTAATGAATACGGAGAGGGTAAACCCTCACTATAGAATTGGCACCTATCGTTGGAGAGGCATACATACCCGGCCCTACCCCAGCAATACGGGTAACTTGTCCTGCCGTAAGATCCATTTTACTGATGTAGGCATCTTCAATATCGCCAATATAAATTGCGGTAGCGTCCGCATTCAGGGATATGGTGCTGATCGCCTTAAAGGTAGCGGAGGCAAGTGCACCAGGGGCATTGATATTAACTGTGCTGCTATAGATTACGCTTTTTACTTTAGTCGGAGTAAATTTATAAATGCCTTTAAAACCAACCTCACTGACAGAAACGTATAAGTTATCGTTTTGATCAACAGCTATATCAGTTGGTGTGGCATATTTTACTCCGTCAAAGTTATTTGGATTGCTGGCAAATAGATACGACAATACTTTACCAATGTTATCAATTTTGTAGACAGTTGGAGGGCTATCGTGGCTGATGAAAAAGAACTCGCCGGTGCTGGTAACAGCGAGGTTGAACTCAGGTAAACTATTACTAAAATTATAATCATTGCTAAGCGTACGGAATAGCACCGGGGCAGCACTTGAGGACGCTATTTTCCAGATTTTGTTTTCCCGCTTGAGCAACGAGGACGTAAGCACATAGATAGCTCCAGCTTTATCGGCTGTTACACCAATCACTCCCATGTAATCGGCATCCGTATAACCGAACTCTGCCGGGGTAAATAATTTGGTACTGCTGCCGTCACTACTGATGCGAGCCAGACGCGGTATGCCATAATTATACGGCGGCGACAAAACGAATAGGTTGCCTTCTGCATCCGTGGTAACGTGCGTGGTAAGTGTTAGTATATTACTCAAAACTGTGGTTTGACCGGGCGTGCCCGCATTGCCACCTGTTGTAGCTACAGTGAATATGCCTGCAAAGCCGTTGGCCATTACTGTGGTAACATTTTTAACCTGTATGGTAACGGCCCCAGTGGCTACACTGGCTGGCACCTCTACTGTGAGAGTTATAGCGCTAGCGGTTTTTACCGTAGCCGGAACTCCCGCAAATTTCACTACATTCTCACTCAACACCGTACTAAAGTTGGTACCGGTCAGGGTAACAACATCGCCTGCTTTTCCACTGGCCGGCGCTATGTTGGAAAAGGTCGGTACCGCAGCCGAAGGCACTTGGGGACTTATCTTTGCTCCTTGTACATCGGTGTTTTTTGCGGTCACATTTTTGATCAACACACTCAAATCTGCCTCGGTAACGCCATCGGGCAGGGTGAACTTAATTTCGGTATTACTAACCGACGTGATGTTAATGGCCTTACTGCCAATGCTCACTTTTACATCGTTTGATACTGTGCCAAAGGCGGTACCTGTGATAGTTACCAAGTCTCCTGGTTTTGGATTTTTAGGCTGGATACTAGTAATAACCGGGGTTTCTACGGTCGGCTCTATGTTATCCGTACTTTTTTTACAAGCGGTGATGATGACCATCAATAGCGCAATCGTATAAATTATCTTTTTCATGTTTGTTTATATTATTAGTGAGTTAATATTTATTGCAAGGCCCAAACTATTTCGTAATCGCCATTCTGCTTTTCTTTGTTTTTTATTTCCTGTAGTCCTTTGCGGAATGCCGCGAGCAGATCTGCATCGCGAATTATATTTTGCATATCGGCAACGGTTATAGTTCCGGCCGGATAGCGTACCCCCTTACCTACAATGTTAGCGGTGCAAAATTTGGTGTCGAAAGTATCCCCATTTTTACCGCCTACCATCTCGAAAGCCAATTTGGGGATCATTACAGGTTTACCTTTTTCAATTGCGATCTGCATATCAAAAGTAAATTTCATTAAAGCTTCAGTTCCTGATTGTTTAAGCAACCTCACATTAGCCGAGTTTGAACTAAAACCCTCGGCAATAGGAATAAATGCAGATAGCATTTTAGTATCTTGGTATGAGTGGAAAAAGCTTACACTGGTGGTCTCGTCATCTTTAGTAAAAGGTTGCAGGTCCTGATAAGCGGCAGAACTTGTTACGTTGTTTACAGGCACCACACTGGCGCCCAATTCCTGGGCGCCAGTGGCAGTAAATTCGGCGTATAACTTATCCAGCAGCCCGTCCCAAACCGATTGTGATACCGAAGGGAATTGTGCCCAGGTCTCAGTTGTTGTTGTTGTGGTATAGGTAGTAGATCCTACAGAGTATGAACTCGAACTTGAAGAAGACGGTCCTTTAACATAAGTGGTCCCCCGTACAGCAAATGACATTACGCCAACGTTTTTTATCTGTGCAAACGGGCGACTTAAAAAAGCGTTAGGTTTAAAAAAGTTGTATTCAACCTCGCCGTTACTGAATTTCTCTTCCCCTTTGGCGGTTAAGCCGGTGTTTAGCACGGGTTCTTTGGTAAGTGTGATGTAACGACCATCTTGAGCGACCGCTGAAAATTCAATTGGCGCAAACGCGCCGGATACATTTGTGGTTTTAACAGGCTGTACCCGGTCTATTGAAATATAACAGTTTTTAAAACTAAATAATGCCTTGCCACCGGGTGTGATGTTGATATTCCGAAAAGCTGCGGCCGGGATAACGAGTTTATCCGTCCCTTTAAAATTGGCTACATTAAAAAAGCCCCTGATGCCTATTTGGGTAATTACAATGTTTGCCCTCATTGGTACATTTTCAGCACCTGGTAATTTTTCAAATTCTATAACCATATCCTGAGTCAAATCTGCAGATATATTATCACCAGCTTGACCATTGATCGTCTTTATCTTAACCGTAGCCGGCGACATTGGGACAGTAAAATTAGCTTTTTGACCGTTTTTAGTGGTAATGGAGATTACGGCAGGTTTACCGTCGTTATTGCTGAAAGTCGTATAGACTCCAGTGCTCGCATAATCTGCCGGCTGGCCATTAATCGTTACGGTACCATCTATTTTAGCCACACCCATTTTTGCTTTTTGGGTAAAGAAAAGTGTAGTTAAGTTGCCGCCCGATTTCCACCCGTTATAAAAACCCATTTCGGCTGTACCTACCGATGCCGGGTACATGTTTACACTGCTGTAAACCATTGGCGTAACCTGGCTAAGGTCCGCTGTGGTGATCAAAGCGCCTGTAGCGCTCATGACCAGGCCGCTGCTGGCCTTAGCTAACTTGGTAATGGCCTTACTAAAGAAGCTACCGCCCGGTTTTTCTTTTTCTACCTTGTTAGTGGTATCTGTTTGCGATTTTTGGGCGGTGTCTTTTTTTCCCCCCAGCATTCCTTTAAGTTTGCCAAATTGCGCGTTAGCGCAAATGCTTATTGTGAGTAAGCATATAAATAAGAGGTAAAATTTCTTTGTCATGATTTGTGTTATTTAATAACACAAATAAACCACTTAGGTACTACCTGGTAAATACGACGAAATACGTATTTTGACCTCTTAGATCAAGCGGTTAGCCGTCGCTTTAGATAGCGCGTTCACTTTATTATTAACCTGCAGCTTGCGGTAAATATTATTGATATGCGTACGTACCGTACCATGGCTTATACAAAGGTTTTCGGCAATGTGCTCATAACTTAAGCCGTTTTTTAATTGTACAAGCAACTCTATCTCCCGGCTGCTCAGACCAAAATTTTCTAGTATGTCCACGGCGCTTTGGGGTGCCGGATTACGAAGCAGATTAAGCACTTTGGATGCAACGCCTGCCGACATTGGCGCGCCACCGCCAAGCGCATCCCGGATAGCATTTACTACCCCTTCGGTGCTTTCGTCTTTGAGCAGGTAACCTGATGCCCCAGCCATGATAGCGTTCAATATGTTCTGATCATCATCAAAAGTTGTGAGCATAATTACCTTTATCTGCGGATGAAGTTGTTTTACCTGACGAGTACAGGCTATCCCATCCATGCCAGGCATCATAATATCCATTAAAATAACATCAACCCTATGCCTGGAAAGTTCTTCAAGTAGCTCTTTACCATTAAAAGCTGTAGCCACCAGCTTCAAATCTGGCTGGCAACTTACTTTATTAACACAGGCGCGTAGCGCAAAGCTATTATCCTCGGCAATGGCAATTTTTATCGGCATTTTTTATTTTATTGATCTCCAAACATCAGCAGATCATATTCTTCCATCAATACGCATAAATACATATTATCCGGGTACGTTCACCTTCACAGTAGTGCCTTTTCCTACAGCTGAGGTAATTTCAACAACTCCTCCTGCTTTTTGTGCTCTGGCTTCCATGTTTCTTAATCCAAATCCCGCAGAGCTCAATTGGGTGTCAAAACCGTGTCCATCATCATGAATAGTGACCGTTATATTCCCTGAACGATGTGCTTCCAGTTTCACTTCTATTGTACCGGCATTGGCGTATTTCAAAGCATTATTAATCGCCTCCTGTACAATGCGAAACAAATGTGTAGCCTTTGCCGAACTTATGGATACAGTTTCAGGGATATGATTATTAATGATAATCTCCGTGCTTCCCAATAACTGGTATGGCTTTATATATTCGCGTAAGCGGATTGCAAAATCATCGGGTGTAAAGCTGGAGTTATTAATAAACCAAACAGTTTGCCGAAGATCCCGGATCGTATTTACGGCAATCTCCTCCGTTTCTTTTAACCCCGATTGTTGAGCGCCATCCGGCATGCCACGCATATTTTGGATGGAAGAATGTATAAAGGTGAGTTGTGAGCCAATATTATCATGCAATTCGCCGGATATCCGAAGCTTTTCGTTTAAAAGGTCCTGTTCAGCCTCAAATGCAGCCAAGGCTTTTTCTGATTTTAGCTTTTCGCCCTTTAGTCGCATATTTCTTACTACCAATGTGGCTATAGTAATCAAAATAAGAATCGAAACTATGAGGCCTATAACTACCCTGTGGTTACGGGTTAATAGGTCTTTATTTTTCGCATCGGCCAAAGCATTTTGGGCCAGCTGTTTATCTTTTTTCTGCGATTCATATTGTTCTTGTAGGGCGGCTATCTGCTCATGCTTTTCCGCATTATATGTACTATCCTTCAAAGCACCCATTATTTCCGACAACTCAAGCGATCTTTTGTAGTTACCTACAGCCTTATAAACATTGCCGGCTTGCTGGTAGTAACTTAGTTTCAGCGGCACCATGTCCATTTCCATTGCAAATCTTTGTACCGTATCCATAAAAACCAGCGCCTGCTTGTAGTTTTGCAATCCGGCAGCAGCGGTCCCGGCTGTTAAATAAGCATAACCCAGACTTTCTTTATCATCTGCTTCGCGCGCATATTTTATGCCTTCCAAGCTTGCTTTATAAGCCTTTTTATATTGATGCAGGTCGTTATAAGCAGCTGCAATATTATTTAAATTAAGTGCTACTCTTGCTTTATCGCCAAGCGCGATCTGCTGTTGTATTGCCTTTGCAATGTAGGGTATAGCTTTTGCCGACTGCTTTAAATTTTGGTAGGCTGAGCCGATATTGCCATTGACGACCGCCAATAAGTTTTTTTTGCCGGTAGCTACCGCCGGCCCAAGCATTCGCCGATAGTTTTCCAGCGCTTTTTCAAAGTTCCCGTTCCTTTCATAAACGATGGCAATGTTATTATAAGCTTTTGTAATGCCAACATTATTGCCGCGTTGCTGACTAATTTGCAGTGACTTAATATGATAACTTACTGCCAGCTGCGGCAGATTTAAATTAGAGTAGCAATTACCGACGTTGGTATAAATAATTGCCAGGTGTGCGGTATCTTTTAGCCGTTCGTAAAGTTGCATACCCATTACGTTGGTTTGCAAAGCCAGTTTAAATTTTCGTTGTTTTTTTAAAAGGACGGCATAATTTTGATAACCGTTTGCCGCCAGGTTGATCAGTTGTCTTTCATTGGCCAATGTAATCCCTTTCAAATAAAAACGCTCGGCCACCGGCTGTTTGTAAAGCAATTCATATATATAGGCAATGTTATAATAAGCCTCGATCATGCCCTTATAATAGCTTATTGCTTCGGCTTTTGCCAATGCCTGATTTGCAAAGCGATGAGCGAGTGCCGTATCTGCTTCAACCATTTCGGAACTTAAAGTATTCAATATTTTCACCCTGGCGGTATCTGTTTTGGCTTTTGCAATTAAGTTCAGCAAGCTATCTTTTATAGAACTTTGGCTAAACACATTAGTTGATAATATCAAGCAAAATAAAACTGCGAAAAGCCTATACATTTTTAGAGATGAAAAGTTTACCATTACCTTCAGATATCGGTAAACGTAATGAAAGTTAATAACTTATTTAATATGAATTTGTTACCGCATAAGGATAATGTCGTCCATAAGGATAAACTATGCTATCCATTACTAATAAATAATATGCAAAACATCAATATTGCTGCTAGCAAGAAAAGAAATGTCTCCATCGACCTACCATTGCGGTCTTCGGTAATGAGGATATGTTACAGCTTATAATCAGAAATGTAACTAATGCAATCAAGTTCACCGCTCCGGGCGGTAAAATAACTATAACAGCGAAGTCGGGTCAGGAGTATTGCTTTATAACCGTACAAGACAGCGGCAGGGGGATGCCAGTTAAGTAATCGGTATGATATCTTCTACCTCAGTACGACAAGTCCTGGTGTAGCCGAGGTAGAAGGGAGTTGGATTGGGCGTCGCTCTTAGTAAGGATACGTAAAATGGTAAAATTAGCTATTGACGCAATGCACTTAGCGGCACAAGTTTTTATGTTACACTACCGGCGGCAGGGCATGCCATTACTAAAGAAGGCGAACTTGTACCAGCTATAAATACATATGGATTAAAAGAGGTTGTCAAAGCAATTCAAAAATGACATCTAATGCATCACTAATTTTAAAAGAACCTTATAATTAGCTATAAGACAAATTCAAATGTAAATTCCACTCCTTTATCCACATCACTTTTCAACGACACCGTTCCTCCCAAAGCTTCCACCTGGGTTTTTATCATATATAGGCCAACGCCCTTGCCTTCGGTATCTGTGTGGAATCGCTTATAAAGGCCAAAAATATAATCTTTATTCTTTATAACGTCAATTCCGCGTCCATTGTCGACATAAGTAATTAACAGTTTTTTGTCTTCCTTCCAGCTCTTTATTTTAATTACAGGACTTTTTGTCGGACGGCGGTACTTTATGCTATTGGTAATAAGGTTATAAAAAATACTATGGAGATAAGACTTTAGCGAATAAAGTTCATCTATTACAATCCCAGACAAGTCTATTATTACATTCTCTGTCTCGATAAGGCTCTGGATACTCAATTGAATGTTCTTTAAGATATCTGTCAAGAGAAAGACTTCCTTAAGCTCGTTTATATGACTTTTAACACTAAGGATATTATTCAAGTCTATTACAACTTCGTTAAGCCTTTCTACGTTTGTAACTAAACCACTCATAACAGTTTGGTTTGTTGCCGGATCATTGTCATCGTCCTGTAAGATTTCCATTAACCCCAATATATTGGCAACCGGAGCACGAAGGTTATGTGATATTATGTAAGAGAACTGTTCTAAGCCCTTGTTAGACATCAGCAGTTCATTGGCATATTTCCGTAGGTTTTCATTTAATTCGTAAAGCTTCGTTTCTGAAGTCTTACGTTCTGTAATATCTTTAAAAAACACTGAAAGCCCATTAAAAGACGGATAAGCGCTGACTTCGAACCATATATCCATCGCTTCGTAATATGCTTCGAAATGACGTGCTTTGTTTTCCGCAAGAGCTGCATGATAGTTTGAATACATAGTTGTGCCAACCACATCCGGAAATATCTCCCAAAGATTTTTATGCAGCAAATCTTTCCTATCCTTTTGCAATACAGTTTCGGCTTTGTTGTTCCAATAGGTAATTGTCCAATCTTTGTCTACCGCAAAAAAGGCATCGCCAATGCTTTCCAGAATGCCATTTTTCTCTTCGTATGCTTTCAGTACCTCCAGCTCACTGCTTTTTACCTTGTCCACGTCCTGAAAGCTTCCATAGAGTCGTAGGCACTTTCCGTTTACACAATCCGCCTGCCCAATGGTTCGCACCCATCGCAAATTGCCTTTGGCAGTGACAATTTGCACTTCTAGATCGAAGGATGTTCCATTCTTTGTTGCATTAGCCACAGCATTGCTGACCGCATCGCGGCTAGGCCCTAGCTTATAAAAATCAATGGCAGTCTTTATGTTGGGAACAAAATTGATGGGTAGTTCGTGGATCTCTTTAGTCATCTCCGACCAATAAAGCTTATTTTGCATAAGGTCCATTTCGTAAGTGCCCATCCGGGAAATTTTAATTGCCTTATCTAACAGCAGTCGCAGGGACTTCGCCTCTGTAATGTCAGAAACCATTGCTAACGAGCCATTATAATTTCCATCTAAATCAAAGAAAGGATTAGCAGAGATACTGGTCCAAACTTCCTTTCCGGCTTTTGATAAAAGTTTAAGTTCCCTTTGTTCAGATACTCCGGTTCGCCTAGTTAACAATGCCTTCGACGTAATTGCTTTCCCCTCCTGATCTTGAAAATCATATATTTTCTTGCCGAGCATCTCGCTTTTGGTGTATCCTAAGATCTGGCTTAACTTTTCATTAACAAAAGTAGTTTCATCGTTGTCATCAATCAACCAAATTCCTTCCTGGGCCGTTTCTACTATCTGTTTGTATTGAAACTCAGATTTTTTTAGTTGTTCCTCAGCAACTTTACGATCTGTTATATCTTGTACGGTACCTTCGAACCGCTTAACCTCTCCATTGCCTTCTATTACAAACTTCCCCTTATCATTCACCCACTTGATCGAGTTATCCGGCATGACGATCCTGTATTCGATATCAAGTTTAGTAGTCCCAACAGACGATACAGCCTGTTGTGAAATAAAAAGTTGCCTGTCATTTGCGTGGACGGTGTCGATCAGCGATTCTAAAGTTGGAACAAACGCATCCTTGTCACGCCCCCAAATCCGGAAAGTCTCATCACTCCAAAATAGGGTATTATTACTTAAATTTAACTCCCAATATCCCAGTTTAGCAATAGTTTGCGCCTTAATTAGCTTCTTTTCGCTTATCAACAATTGCTGCTCCCCAAGTAATCTCAATTTCTCTTTTTCAAGGACCCCTAGTGCGAATGAAATGTCCGCTGCTGCTTCTGTTAGTAATGCTATCTCTTGCGTGTTAAAGAAGTCGAGTTCTGTCGAGTAAATATTAAAAGTTGCCACCAGTCTTTCCCCATTCTTTATAGGGAGCACGATCACAGAATTGAATCCTGCCTTACCAGCAACCTCACTCAACATAGTTTTAACCTCCGCTCTTATATTTGCAACGGCTACATAATTCTGGCCTCTCAAAACCCGATCTATCGGCCCTCCCGGCTCATAAGGGTATTCACTAAAAAATTCAAGCTGCGCAGGCGTCGAACCGTGGCTGGCAACTAAGCTAATCCTTCCTTCTGTTTGTGGAACACCGATCCAGGCCATCTTGAATTTACCAATTTCGACCGCTATCCGGCACGCCTCGTCAAACAACGTTTGACCATCTTTAACATGTACAATTGTTTGGTTGATCTGGCTTATGAACACATATAGCCGGTTGGCATGTAAAACTTTCGCTTCCGCGAGTTTTTGTTCAGAAATATCCCTAACAATCATAGAGGTACGCTGGAGGCCTGAATTATCCGCAAACACAGCAGAGGTGATTTCACCGGGAAATTTACTCCCATCTTTTCTCACCAGGGTAATTTCGGTTTTCGCGGCTCCGGTCTGCTGCCTTTTCTTTATAGCTATTGCTAAACGCGGGTCGTCATTGTCTACAAGACCAAATCTTCCTTTCTGGCAAATCTCCTCTTCTGTCATTTGAAAAATAGCGCAGGCTGCAGGATTAGCAGCGAAAATTTCACCATCAGTCACTGTCAGGAGGATGCCGTCCATGCTATTTTCGAAAAACGACCGATATTTCGATTCGCTGTCTTTTATAGCCTGCTCTGCCATTATCCGTTCCGTTACATCCCGGAAGTTGCCAACAATGCCATTGATAGCCGGATCATGCAACATGTTAGTAATTACTCCTTCCACCCAGCGCCAGCTTTGATCTTTATGGCGAACGCGTGTTGCCCCGCCTTTTATTGACATGCCAGGATTCGCAATCACCTCTTGCATAAGGCTTAGCAGCAGTGGAACGTCATCTGGGTGAGCCAAGCCCACTAGATCAAGACCCATGCCTTCCTTTTCAGTATATCCTAGAACATTCTTGATGGAAGGCGATACATATTTCGGTTTACCATTAGCCGTAAGGATCGCCATCCCATCTGAACTATTTTCAATGAGTCCACGAAACATTAATTCGCTAAGGAAAGCTTTTTCTTCTGCTAATTTTCGATCCGTGATATTCTGATGAGATATTACAATATTAGCATCATCACCTTCAAACCTGGTTGCATTCATTACAAACCATCTCCTTTCGGTTGCTGAGTGGCAGGGATATTCTATTTTAAAACTTTCTACATCTTTTAGAAAAACCGCTCGGACCCCTTTTAACGTCTGCTCTGCAATTTTATCACCATCAGCGGCAGCTTTTTCACAAACCTCGAAATAATTGTTGCCTTCAGAAGCAAGCAAAATAGTGTCGGACGTGTTTTCTATGGCAAAATCCTCCCAGGCTTTATTTACCGCTATTATAGTACCATAGCTATTTATTACCGCTATATGCGCATCTAACGAACTGAGGAGGGTTTTATTAAATAACTGGCTTTTTATAAGGCTTGCACTCGCTAACCTGCGCTCAGTTATATTCCTAAAATTACTGATGATGCCGTTGATCGTTGGATCGTGAAGCATGTTAGTCAACGTGGCCTCAAGCCACACCCATTCGCCGTTTTTGTTTTTAATTCGGCCCTCATATCCCTGTATTGGAACACCCGGTTTTGTAATGCAATCGGCCAGCTTTGAGGTAGCTGGTTCAAAATCATCGGGATGCAGGGTCTCAAACAAGTTCAATTGTAAAGCCTCATCCTCTGTATAACCTAATACATGTTGAATTGAGGGTGAAACATATTTAGGCTTACCTTCTGCAGTAAGCACGACCAGGACATCAGCGCCATTTTCAATTAGCGCTCTGTAATGTCTTTCGTTTTTGATGAGCTCAAATAAGTGGCTTTGCTTTTCTATCTCAAGCCTGTATTTTTCTAAAGCATTTTGGATGGCAGACGGCAAGCGTTCAAGGCGATCTTTTAGAATATAATCGTCCGCCCCTTTTTTTATTACGTCTACTGCAAATTCTTCCGAAACATTAGATGTTATTAGAATGAACGGGATTTTTAGCTTCCGTTCCCGAAAAATTGTTAGGGCCCTATGAGAATTAAAGGAAGGCAGCGAGTGGTCGGAAAGGATCAGATCCGGAACGAATTCATCTAAAGCAGCTATATATCCTTCTTCGGTCTCAATCAATAATAGTTCAAACTCAAAATTGCCTTTTTTTAATATCCTGTAGACTAATTGCGCATCACTTGAGGAATCTTCCAGGTGAAGGATCTTTAATTTATTTTCCATCTTATAAGCCCGTGCTCAAACAATACAATTTTTTGACTAATGCGGAGTATTATTGACAACAAGCCAGTAAAAGCCAAGTTCGGCGATGATTTTTGAAAAATTTTCAAACCCAACCGGCTTAACCACATAGCTGTTTACCCCAAGCTTATGGCTTTCAATGATATCTTTTTCCTCTTTGGATGAGGTCATCATAACGATGGGTATCTGTTTCGTCCGCTCGTCGGATTTTAAAACCTTAAGCACTTCAAGTCCGCTAACCTTGGGCATTTTTAAATCTAAAAAAATGACACGAGGCCTATCTTCAATATTTCTTCCCTCAAATTCTCCTTCGCCGAAGATATAATCTAATGCTTGCGCGCCGTCAGCTAAGTGAATGAGGTTATTTGCCAGATTGTGCTTCTTTAACACCCGCATAGTTAGCATCGCGTCCGACTTGTTGTCCTCTACCAAAAGGATGTCATTTATTGTGGTATACATCATTTCGTAGCTTAATTATTAATTGGCAGCGAGACATAAAAACATGCTCCACCGTTAACTTTTCCCTCTGCCCATACCTTGCCGTGGTGTCGGGAGATTATTCGGTGTATAATGGCCAAGCCAACACCCGTGCCTTCAAATTCTGTATTACTATGCAATCTTTGGAAAACGCCAAACAGTTTATCGTAATAACGCATGTCAAAACCCGCACCGTTATCTTTTACGTAATAGGTAGCATGAATGTTTTCCTGGAATGATCCGATCTCGATAACCGGGGCTTCAACTTTATTTGAGTATTTAAAAGCATTGGAGACCAGATTTATGAACACTTGTTTAAGCATATTCCGGTCGCCCTTGATATTCAACAAATCCTTAATATGTACTGTGACGGTTCGATCGATCTGCTGCAGTTGTTGTTCCGCTACGACAGCAGTGATCATGTCTTTCATGTCTACGTCCGCTACAGATACGCTTTGCTTTCCTAAATGTGAAAACTCCAGCAAGTTATCGATTAACAGTCCCATTCTTTTTGAATTTGTTATAATTTCCTCCAGTACAGATTGTCCCTCCGTGTTTAGCGCGTGTGCAAAATCCTCAAGTAATATCTGGCCAAACCCATTTATTGCCCTAAGCGGCGCACGCAGATCATGTGATACAGAGTACGAAAAAGATTCTAGCTCCTGATTGGCGACCTCCAAATCCGAAGTTCGTTCGGCAACTTTTTGCTCAAGGCCAACATTAAGCTCGACAATTTCCGACTTTGCACGTATTAGTTCTTCGTTTGATGTCGCCAGTTCGACGGCACGCTTTTCCTTTTCGTCATTTTGGAAAGCCAGCTCTCTGTTTGCAATAATGAGTTCGGCAGCTCTTTTTTCCTTTTCGTCATTTTGGTAGGCAAGTTCTTTATTAGCAACTATCAACTCTGCTGCTCTACTTTCTTTTTCGGTGTTTTGAAATGCTAGTTCCTTGATAGCTATGAGCAGTTCGGCAGCACGATTTTCTTTTTCTGTATTTTGAAAAACCAATTCTGCATTAGCTATGATCAACTCTGCTGCCTTTCTTTCTTTTTCAGTGTTTTGAAAAGCCAGTTCTCTGTTAGCTATGAGCAGTTCGGCAGCACGATTTTCTTTTTCTGTATTTTGAAAAACCAATTCTGCATTCGCTATGACCAACTCTGCTGCCTTTCTTTCTTTTTCAGTGTTTTGAAAAGCCAGTTCCTTGTTAGCTATGAGCAGTTCGGCCGCCCGGTTTCTTTTTTCTCTATTTTGAAATGCAAGTTCCTTATCGGCAATAATCAATTCAGCCGCCCGATTCTCTTTTTCGTGTGTTTGAAAAGCCAACTCTTTATTGGCAACTACTAATTCGGCTGCCCGATCTTCTTTTTCACGGTTTTGATATGCAATCTCTTTTTTAGCATATAAGAGATCCTGGGTTTGCTGTTCGTCTATAGTCAACCAATCCGCTTCAAGTTTATTATCCGTCTTTTTTAAATCAAATCCCAGGTTGATACTTGTAGGAAGGTTGCTTTTTTTACTTTTGGCCATATTTAAAAGTTAGATAAAAATACAAAACAACTCTTTAGATACGAATACCAGGTGAATCTCAATGATAGATTTTAAGCCTGCGCAATTATGCCGATTATAGAGCCACAGTATGACAGTGTCAATCTAAAGATAAGCTATTTTGGTATATCTGTATTACAAAACCAACAAGGAAAATACTTCTTTCATTTAGGTTAAGTTAAACACTCAACAATTCGCTATGTCGTGTTATATATATTTGAGGTTGTCAGTTTCATATTCCACTAGCGCTCTATAAGATAAGGAGATTACTAAGCTTAATGACAAGGTCGAGCGATAGCTCTCTTGATTCCCTGACGCTAATCCACTGTAAATAGCATTCAAATTTGTCTTAAATAGCTTTTTTAAAAGTGATCGTAAATGTAGTGCCTTCATTGACACGGCTGTCAATGTCAATATGCCCTCCCAAATTTATTAAGTGGTTGTATACCAAATACAAGCCAATCCCCTTGCTGTCTTTGTTATCATGAAACGTTTGATTAAAGCCAAAAATCCGTCCTCTTACTTTTTCCATATCTAACCCAATTCCATCGTCTTTGAATATCAAGGTAACGATTCCATTTACTTTGCGGCTGCGTATATTAATTTGAGGGTAGGTATTAGGCTTTGCGTACTTAATCGAGTTCGATATTAGGTTGAGGAATATACTTTCAAGGTGAGCTTTATTAAAAACTATCACATCTTCATCTGCAAAATCTGCGAAAATATTTGTCTTGGTATCTAATAGCAATGAATTTAATGATGTTTGGATTGTCCTCAAAGACTCCGAAAAACTTACGGGGCTTACCTGTATATTTAAACTTTTTTTCTGTATTAAAATGTCTATGTAATTGTTTAAGGTATCTCGAAGATTCTCTGTTGATTGTTTTAATATATTTATTAACTCAACTACGTCAGGGTTGTCTACCTTTTCAGCTTCGAGCATGCCGAATATCGATAATAGATTACTTACAGGGGACCTAAGATCGTGCGCGGTTGTATATGCTAATTGCTTAAGCTCGTTATTTGTGGTTGTTAGGGTAGTAAGTAGAGCGTGCCTATCCTGTTCAAGCAGCTTATTGTGCGTAATGTTTTTTGCTATTGCAAATACCAATTGCTGTTCTTCTATTCCTATTGATGTCCACGACAGCCATATTATCTCGCCTGACTTGGTTACGTATCGATTTTCAAAATTTATTAAAGGAATAGCTCTTTTAACGCTCTCTCGGCTTTCTATAGTGGCTACTTTATCGGCCATATAAACAAAGTCATTTATTGGTTTCGAGAACAACTCTTCTTGTGTATAGCCCAGCGTCCTTAAAACTGCCGGGTTAACCTTCTTGAAAAAGCCGTCATACCCAGCAATACAGATCATATCTGGTGACACATTCGCAAAAAGATCCATATCAAATGATTGCGTTGAATATAGATTGGCAGAATCTTTAATCTCGTCCATTTGTGAAGTTGCTATGGTAAGTATGTGTTAGCCTTTTTTGAACCAATGTCGTATACTTATTAACTCGCCTTTGATAATTCTTTATCTGATCGTAACTTACAAAAAGATAAGATATAAAAGAAGTCTCATCACGACTATGGCTATTCTTTCCTACCGGTTAAAGTTAATGACGGTCCCGATCCATGACCAATGCTACGTCGTTCACTAACGACGTGACGGATAAAATCTCCTATAAGTCAATATAAAAAATGTCGCCTCTTAGGTTACAGTATCCCGGGTAATTGAGGTTTAATTCCACAAATGCTATGGATAACCACTTACTAAAAAGTACGATTGTAACGAACCATATCTGCTATAGCTTGTTAAAACCCTGATGAAAAAGTTTTTTAGCATACAAACCCTGAAAGATTGGTTTACAATAATCAAAGCGGCCTTTAAAGGCTTCGGCGACGACCTTGCCCTTAAATATAGTGCATCGCTAGCGTATTACACCATATTTTCCCTGGCCCCGCTCCTTCTTTTACTTATATCGCTGGCAGGCGCCATTTTAGGCAAAGACGCCATACAAGGCCGTGTTTTTGAGGAGATAAACGGACTGGTGGGCAATGAAGCTGCTAAACAGATACAGGACATGATTAAAAACCTTGAGCTGTCTGGCAAATCAACCATTTCTATTATTATTGGGGCGATAACGCTGGTTATTGGTGCCACTTCAGTTTTTGGCGAGATACAGGAATCTATCAACCTGATATGGAAAGTAAAGCCTAAACCAAAAAAAGGCTGGATAAAACTTTTGAAAGATAGGCTGCTATCGGGCTCTATGATAATTACCCTTGGCTTTTTATTGTTAGTATCATTTGTAGTAAACGGCGTGTTGTTAGTGCTATCAGAAAGACTGAAAACGTTTTTACCAGATATCACGGTCGTGTTGTTTGAAGCAATAAATCTTGTCATCAGCTTTGGTGTTATTGCGGTTTTATTTGGCGTTATATTTAAAGTATTGCCTGATGCTAAGCTCCGCTGGCGCGATGTGCGCTCGGGTGCTATTTTTACCGCAATACTGTTTATGATAGGTCGTTTACTTATCGGCCTTTACATATCCGGCTCGGGCACCAGTTCTACCTACGGCGCCGCCGGATCGTTAATAGTAATATTATTGTGGGTTTATTATACTGCAGCAATTTTATACTTTGGCGCCGAGTTTACGAGGGCCTACGCCGATTTTAATGGTGTGCAAATTGAGCCTGCAGAATTTGCGGTACACATTGAGCAAACGGAAGTTGAAAGGGATGTAAAAAAAATTCCACCCCAGCATAAAATTGGCGAGAGCCGCAAAGGCGGTAAAAAAAACACCGACGAATAAGACATAATTGGGTTAAAACTGACGTTATAAGTCAGTTTTAACCGGGTTTACGGGTTTCGCTGTTGCAGCCTATGTATTAATCTATTTACATTAGTGCAACCGATACCTAAACCTTATCATGATTCATAGTCGTGCGCTACGGATACGATCTATTTGCCTGAAGATCAATAAAAAAATGATCTTCAGGCTTAGTTTAATGTGTTCTACCATATTACTCCTTTCTTTCATTCCCGGGCATGACGATGCGCCCTTTGATAAGCTTATTACAGCACTCCAACATTGGAGGGACACTATCCCGCAGGAAAAAGTCTATGTGCACATGGACAAGCCTTATTACGCCTTGGGCGATACAATTTGGTTTAAGGGGTATGTAACTATTGGCAGCCGTCATCAGCTTTCTAAATTGAGCGGTGCAGTTTATGTTGATTTGATAAATGAGCGCGACTCGCTGGTAAAATCTCTCAAGTTGCCGGTAACCGCTGGCATGGTAATGGGCGACTTTGTGTTGGTTGACGATTACAAGCAAGGTAGTTACCGCATACGCGCTTATACCCAATGGATGCGCAATGCCGGGCCAGAATACTTTTTTGACCGCACTTTTACCGTGGGTGACTTACTAAGCAACAACTTAATAGCTAAAGCCGATTATCAATATCGGGATAATGAGGGTAAGCAACAACTTACCGCCCTACTACACTTCACCGACGACCAGGGGAAGGCTTTAGGCGAACGCAACCTGCGTTACCAGATCGTAATCGGCAACAAAACCATTTGGACCCAGAATATTAAAACCGATGCCTTAGGAAGTGCAAGCATAAAAATTGATAATGCAGGCAAAACAAACCTAACAGGGGCATACATACGTGCTACTATTGAAAGCGCTAATAACTATCCAATCACCAGAGACTTCGCGATAAAAGCAGAGAAGGCGCAAAGCGATGTCCAGTTCTTCCCCGAAAGTGGCAGCATTGTTAACGGTATAGCATCAAAAATAGGCTTTAAAGCTATCGGCGTTGACGGGCTTGGCATCAGCATAAAAGGCGTTGTGGTTGATGATACCGATATAGTAGTGGCCCAAATAAGTACCCTGCATGCAGGTATGGGTAGCTTTATGTTAAAACCACAGGCTGGCAAAAGGTACCTGGCAAAAGTCACTATGCCCGATGGTGGCATTAAAACCATGGCCTTACCTAAAGCTGCTGATGAAGGTTATACATTAAGCGTATATCAACCGGGTAAGGATAGCGTACTTATTAGAATCAACGCATCGGCAAATCTGATAAAACAACCTCAAAGTGTTAGCCTGTTAGCACATACCGGCGGCGAGAATATATTCTCATCTACTTTAAACATAACCAAGCCAATTACATCTGTTTGGCTTACTAAAAAAGACTTCCCCAGCGGGATTGCTCAATTTACCTTGTTTGATAATACCGGGCAGCCCATCAATGAGCGGATAGCTTTCATCCGCAGTAAAGATTTGATGGAGCTGGATATGAAGACGGCAAAAGACAATTATAAAGGCAAAGAGCATGTTAAAATAGAGCTTGCAGCAAAGGACAGTAAAGGCAAACCTACAACAGGCAATTTTTCTGTGACGGTGATAGACGAAGGAAAAATGCCTGTTGAGGAGAGTAAGGAGAGTACTATTTTTTCTAGTATCTTGCTTTCGTCTGATCTGAAAGGGTATATAGAACGCCCTAACTATTATTTCACTAAAGAAACAGAGGAGGTAAACAAAGCCTTAGACAACCTGATGCTTACCCAGGGCTACCGCCGTTTTGTTTGGAATACGTTAGATAGCCTTACCCGGGCTAAGCCTAAATTTGAGGTAGAGGGACTCGGTGCTAAAATAACCGGTAGGGTAGCAACCTTAACCAACCAATTATTGCCAAATGCTGATGTAATTTTAAATTCGGTTGTAGCTGGTGTAACTAAGTTTACCAAAACCGGGGCTGATGGCAGATTTGTTTTTGATGGTATATTTTTGACCGACAGCCTGAAATTTGCGGTGCAAGCTCGCGGAGCAAAAGGCAGTGATAGAGTTAAAGTATTAGTTGATAGTGTGCGTAAACAGGCAATAACACCGAATCCTAACCGTGGCGATGTAAGCACCGATGTTACCGGCACCTTAAAAGAATACATTGATAATGGCAAAAAGCTGGATGATATCTACATGCGGACCGGTCAGTTGGACAAAGTGCACCGACTGCGCGAGGTACGGATTAAAGCGCGCAAACCTACCCCGCCGCCCTACGCTAACCAAATGGTGAAGATTCCTGAGGGCTTATCCGATCAAACCATAATGATGCGGCCCGAGGACACTGTAAAAACAGCCATAAGCGATTGGTTAGTGCATAGACTAAAAGGCGTAAGAATTATGCCGCATCTTAATATACCTACTTATCCATGGGCAAGGGATCTGACTAAAGGAGGAGTATTGGTACCAATGAAGTTATATCTTGATGGCAGAGAAATTATAGACCCGGATGAGGTGGTAGAGATCCTTACTGGCTTTCAGGTTCAGCCAGAGTCAATTTACAAGTTTGAGTTGGTAACAACCAACACAGCCCTACAACATATATTAAGAGGTCCTGCTATACTGATATATACTAAACGTGACTATGTCCGCAAAAACTACAATCCAAGCGTTGCTAACATTAGCCCTAAAGGGTTCAATAAGGTGCGCGAGTTTTATTCGCCCCGGTATGATAAACTGGGCTCAATCAAGTTACCTGACCTGCGTACAACCGTTTATTGGAACCCGTATTTAAAAACCGACGCCAACGGCAAAACCGCGTTTAACTTCTTTAATGCCGATGGTCCGGCCAGTTATAAGATCATCGTAGAAGGTATAAATGCCGACGGCGAACTGGGCCGCCAGGTTTATCGCTATACCGTTGATAGCAGCCCTGCCGAAGTGGTGGCCCCTGCCCTTCGCCCAGCTAGTAACAAAATGGGCTACATCAGTACGCCATTTAATGATTATAATAAACGCCTGCCGGTAGAAAAAGTGTACCTGCAAACCGATAAGCCATATTACAATATAGGCGACACTTTGTGGTTTAAAGCCTACGTGGTTGACGGCCAAAACCGGCCATCGCGTATGAGCGGGTTACTGTATGTCGAATTCAACGATGATACCCTTTCAAACGTACGGCGGGTAAGCTTACCTATTAAAGATGGCATGGCCTGGGGGCAAATACCGCTTTCAAAAAAAATATTCAGAGTGGGGGCTTTAACCCTGCGCGCCTACACCAACTGGATGCAAAATTTTGGGGACGATTATCTTTTTAAACAGCGCATTTACCTGGGCACATTATCAAACACCAAATGGCTGGTTACTTCGGGTGCATCAATCAATAAGCTAGGCCTTCAGGACCAGGTGCTGGTAGATATCAAACTTAACCATACGGATAAGTTTTTCTCGCCGGTGGCGCTTAAAAAAATGCAGGTAAAACTCTTTGACGACTGGCATTACATTTACAAAGAGAACCATCAGACCGGTATTGACGGCAGTATTAAATTTAGCCAACTGTTAAAAGAAAAAACCGACGTGGGTAGCATGCATGTTCAAATTGCCAGCCTTGAAAAAGCCGACGAAGGCAAAATAATGCAAGTGCCGTTAACCATCATAAAAAAAATAGACCTGCAATTTTTACCGGAGGGGGGTAACCTTGTAGCCGGTTTAAAATCCACCGTCGGCTTCAAGGCGCTGGCCGATAATGGCAGGGGTACAGCGGTAACCGGCGCTATATTTGACGAGGCAGCTAATCAGATAGCCAACTTCGCTACCCTGCATAATGGTATGGGTTCGTTTGAATTTACGCCGCAGACCGGGCATACATACACCGCCCGCTTAACACAACCAAATAACCAAGCTTTCGAGCTGCCGCTGATAAAACCAAACGGTACTGTAATACACATCACTAACTCCGAGCAAGCCGACGAGATCAGCGTAAACCTGAGCCATACGGCCAATTTTGCCTTTAACGATTCGTGCTATTTGGTGGTTACATCAAGCGGTACCATTTATTATTCGCAGGCGATTAAGGCTAGCCAAACTGATATATCTGTGGCAAAAAACCTTTTACCAACAGGCATGGCGCGTTTTACCCTGTTTAAAGGCGCGCAGCCGCTTAACGAACGAGCGATATTTATTGACCATCATGATCGGTTAAACATTAAAATTGTTCCTAATAAAACCACTTATACCAAGCGTGATAGTGTAAATCTGAATATTGAGATTAAGGATAAGCAGGGTTTCCCGGTAAAGGGTAATTTCTCGTTAGCCGTTACGGATAACGACCAGGTTAGGCCAGATACCCTGGGCAATAACGATATCGCGACCAGCTTACTGCTTAACGCCGAATTAAACGGCTACATAGAAGATCCGGGCTATTACATCAACCGTAAAGATAAAAAAGCGTGGCAGGCGTTAGACAACCTCATGCTTACCCAGGGGTGGACGGGCTATAGCTGGTCCGCCGTGCTGGCATCACCACAAAAGCCAGCTTTCGAGGTGGAGAAAAGCCTCAAAATAACCGGGCTGGTGTCAAACGTCAGTAAGAAACCACTTATCAACAATGAGGTTATTATCTCGTCGCAAAAACCATTTTTCCTGGCATCTACGCGTACCGACTCGGCCGGTATCTACATTTTTAAAAACCTGCCTGTAATAGACAGCGGATCGTTTTTTATACAGGCCAACAATAAAAATGGGAAGAAGATAAGCTTTGGCAACATCAACGTACAAAACTTTGTGCCGCCGGCCGTAGCCCCTTATAAAATGCCGGTGGTGCCCTGGTATGTTAACAGCGACAGTAGTATTATAGGCGCCATAAAACGTAAAATTGAAAAGGAAGAAGACGCGAACCGGCCTATAACCGGCAATGTGCTAAAAGAGGTTAAAATAAAGCAAACCAAAATCATTAAAAATTCTTTTTCAGACGGTGAAGCAGATTTTGTATATGACGAACAAGACATTAAGGAATCGGCCACATCAAACATTTACGAGTTACTAAAACAAAAAATTCCGGGACTTAGGGTAGCCAATAATTGGTCGAGACACTATGCGGGCAGGGCTATGATGATGAGGAATAAAGAGCCTGTATCCGTTATGATAGATGGCTGGCCTTTACCCTTACATATTGATGACCGCTATTCGGTGGAAGAATTGATTGCCGAATTGAGTGATATAAAGATAGTTACCCTAACGGGCCTTGAATTTTCGGCATTTCCGGGTACCGCCGACATCCCGCCTTCTGTGGGTGTACACCTTACCACCAAAAACGGCCGCGGTTGGTATTTATTACCCAAAACCGGTACTGTTACTTACCGGCCGCTGCCTCTGTTGTATCCTCAGCAATTTTACAGCCCGAAATACCACATAAAACTACCGGTGACCGAAGTAGATGATCGTCCAACCATTTTTTGGGAACCTAACATCATAACCGATAATGAAGGTAAAGCCACCGTATCCTTCTACACATCAGACAGTGTAGACAAGTACACCATTAAAATTGCGGGAATGGATGGCAATGGAAATGTGGGCGACGGTATGATAAAGTTAAACATCGGCAATACTAAACCATGAAGGCTATAATTTTATACTTTATCTTTTTTCTGGTTTGTTTGTTGATAGCGATAGTCGGCTCTTTATAACGCAGAGAAACAACAGGCGTCTATAACTTCGGCTAAATACCGGCAGTTTTCTATTCTATACACTTCGGCCCACTTATTAGTAACCTGCTCCCTTTATCTACGTAGTTCCTCCTTTACAGCATCGTTTGTCGATACATAGGATACCTTCATCGGTACATCACCCTGGTTGGCAAGGTTAATGGACTACCCGCTACATTAACATTCACAATATTTAAACACAACGATTATGAAAAAATTAATGTTCCTGACACTAGCTCTTGCAGGTCTGGGATTAGCTTCTTGCAAAAAGAACGATAACGCTTCAACAACTTCATCCCGTGTTACGGTTAAGATGACCGACGCGCCCGGCGCGTACGATGCTGTAATACTTAGTATAAAAAGTGTTGTTGTAGTTACAGGCAACGGCGAGCATACCCTAAATGTGGGTGGCGGGCCCATTGACATTTTGCGGTTCCGTTTAGGCAAGGATACTGTATTGGCTGAACAAGACATCCCTGCCGGCACTATTCAACAAGTACGTTTGGTATTGAACCCAACCGGCAATAAAGTGGTAATTAACGGTGTTGCATATGATCTTACTACCCCAAGTGGCCAAACATCAGGTGTTAAATTGAAATTTAACGATAACCTGACTGCAGGCGTTGGCTACACCCTATTGCTCGACTTTGATGCAGCTCAGTCTATAGTAACTACCGGTAATGGTAAATATATACTTAAACCGGTTATACGTGGCATAGCTACTGCAGTGTCGGGTGTAATCTCAGGCAGTGTAAACCCGGCTTTATCATTTCCTAAAGTGCTGGCTATTATGGGTACAGATACTGTAGGTACACTGACAGATGTAAACGGCCGCTTTTATTTCCCGGGTCTTCCTACAGGCACTTACAGCGTTCATTTTTTACCGGTTAGCCCATATGCTGCTAAAATTGTAAATGGTGTTACCGTAAGCAAAGGCGCCATAAATGACATGGGCACTATCAGCATTTCACAATAATAATACCCCCATTATATTCAAACAGATAAAGGGAGCTAGTTTAGCTCCCTTTTTTATTAAGTTAATTTAAAGCCAGCGCTTATGGTCTACTTTACATATCATTTGACAACTTCTATTCTTTCGAGCTAGATTTTGTTATCCGGTAATTTTAACGAGTTAAAGCGCTGTTCCAGTTTCCTGGCACCTGCAAGCCTGGGTCGTATTATTAGTTAAAAAGATACATTAATCTGTTATAGTAAGCAAAAGCACACCTTATGTCGGCAGGCAATTATAGCCCTTGGTTGTATTTATTTATTTTAAGTTCAAAAACTATAACGAAAACAAGAATATCTACCGAATTATTCTTTAAACGATTAATACTTTCGCCATACATTATTTAATAATTAAGAGGTTTATAAATTGTATTGCAAGGCATTTATTTAGCAATTGCTAGAGTCGAAAAACATCAACTAAAAAGGCAATATATAATTGATTACCAGTGAGTTATGTATTACCAAATTAAGCTAATCCTACTCAAAAAACATAATTTCAAATGGGGGCACTTGCTTTGCACACCCAATACAGATGAAACTGTTTATAAAAAAAATGGTTTGTATTAGCTGCCAACTGGTAGTGAAATTTGAACTTGAAAATATTGATATCCATTGTACGACTATTGGACCGGGTTGGCTTGAGACCTGCGAACCCGTATCTGCTGTGCAAATGGAAAAAATAAAAATTGCTTTACAAAAGGCGGGGTTAGAACTAATTGATGATAAAAAGACTATCCTGATAGAAAAGATCAAGCACGCTGTTTTAGAAATATTTAGCAAGCCTGACACTATTTTAAAAACTAATTTCTCGTACTACCTAAGTCAAAAGCTTAATCTCGATTATACTTACCTTGCTAACGTATTCTCTGAAACACAGGGATCAACTATAGAAAATTTCGTAATAACTAACCGGATAAAAAAAGTAAAGGAACTGATTTGCAATAAAGAACTTAACCTTACTGAAATTTCCTGGAAACTGCACTACAGCAGTGTTGCGCATCTATCAACGCAGTTTAAAAAAGTAACCGGCATCACCCCCTCACGCTTCAAACATCTGGAATGCAACGGCCTGTTACCTTCGCCAATGTGTGAATTATAAAACTTATTAGAAAAATTATGTAACAGCTGGCCCTTATTACGGGGCTATGTTTGTATCGTGCTAAATTTTGCCCAATAAAGGGCTTCATACAGCTATGTTTTTTAAATAAGATAACATGAAAAAAAATTTTACCCCACCCCTAACTGAATCGCCACTACGTAAAGGTAATGGCTATTCAAAATTACTCAACGCTACGTGGTACCTGGCCCTGCTTGCGTTACTTTTTACAGCAGGCTGTAAAAAAGACAAGTTTGCAGCTGTACAGGGCGTTTGCCCAACTGTGGTAACTGACCCTATGGATAAAGCAGTGGATGTAGTGCTTAACAAAGTAATTACAGCAACTTTTAATACCGCTATGGATAGCACCACTATTAATAGCAAAACATTCATAGTTAAGCAAGGCGCAACAGTGGTAGCCGGTCAAATTAAAACTACATCAAACCCGGCGGTATTTACTTTTACTCCAACGGTTGCATTAGCGCCGTTTAGCGTATACACAGCAACGATAACCACAGGCGCCGCTGATAGGTTCCGTACAGCATTAACAAATGATAACGTTTGGTCTTTTACTACAATACCACAGGTTACATTATCAGCCAACCCGGTTATTGGTGGTGTTACAGGTGGTGCAGGAACATTTGCACAAGGTGCTAGTGTTACGGTTACGGCCACACCTAATGCAGGTTACATCTTTACCAATTGGACAGAAGGCGGTAACGTGGTATCAACAAGTTCAAGTTACACGTTTAAAATGGCGGGCAACAGGGCTTTGATTGCGAACTTCGCAGTCGTTCCGGTAGGTCAATTCGCGGTAGTACTTTCTTCAAATCCTGGACCAGGCGGCACAACAACGGGCGGTGGCTCATATAACGCGGGTACTAATGTTACTGTAGTGGCTACCCCTACAGCCGGCTATAGCTTTGTTAACTGGACAGTTGGCGGAACCGTAGTTTCTACCAGCCCTACTTATACGTTTTTATTGGTTGCAGACAAAACATTGGTAGCTAACTTTACCTTAGTTCCGGCTTCTCAATTTGTATTAGTATTATCGTCGGCGCCACCTGCAGGCGGTTCAACAACGGGCTCAAACTCTTACCCGTCGGGCACGTCAGTAACAGCAACCGCTATTACCAATACCGGCTATACCTTTACAAACTGGACAGATAATAACGTAATTGTATCAACAAGTGCGGCTTACACCTTCCCGTTAACTAATAACCGTACGTTGGTAGCCAACTTTACTCAAAACGCATACACGCTAAATGTTACCGCAGTAAATGGCCTTGTTGATAAAAACCCTAACACGGCTACCTATCTTTCGGGTAGCTTGGTTACGCTTACAGCAAAGCCTAATACCGGTTTTGTATTCTCATCATGGAGCGGAGACGCCGGTGGTAGTGTAAACCCATTGACTGTTAACATGAATGGCAATAAAAACATTACGGCAAACTTTATAGCCACCCCGGCCGTGGCACCGTTGTTCTCATCTATCTTTGGCGCCTTTGGCGGCACGGCAGGTGTAACAAATCAGGGCATAAATACAGTAATCAATAACGGTTCATTAGGTACCACAGCGGTTTCTACTGCAATTACAGGTTTCCATGACGGCCTAACCGGTGATGTTTATACAGAAACACCGTTAAACGTGGGTTTAGTAACAGGCGGCCTTTATTCTGCCCCTCCATTCCCGGGTACGGCACCAAAATTCAACATTGCAACACTTGCGCTGGCTGCGGCCAATGCATTCTATATCAGTATATCGCCGGCTAACAGGCCAGGTGGTACTGATCCGGGTGCAGGCGAATTAGGAGGCTTGACATTAACACCAGGCACCTACAAATCTGCAAGCGGTACGTTCAAAATCACTAACGGCAACCTTACGCTTGACGCGCAAGGCAATCCAAATGCCGTATGGGTATTCCAGGCACCCACATCGTTAACAGTAGGTATTGCAGGTCCTTTGGGCGCACGCAGTATTATATTAACAGGTGGTGCTAAACCAGAAAATGTGTATTGGTATGTAGGTACTGCCGCTACAATTAATGGCGCCGGTGGCGGTGTTATGGTAGGTACTATTATATCATCAGCTGGTGTTACTTTCTCTACAGCGGGCAACACGGTACAAACCGTGCTTAATGGCAGGGCAATATCATTGGTAGCTTCGGTTACCATGGTAAACACTACCATTAATAATCCATAAGATATCGCTATTGCTTAATCAATACCCCCTCATTTCGAAAAGTTTTTTGAGATGAGGGTGGTCATTGATCTACATAACTCCACATTAATTTCAAATCAAAATATTATGTTAAAAACTTATATATCATTACAAAAATTAACCATAGCTTTTATGGTTTTAATTTTTGCCTGTAGCAATGTACAGGGACAAAACACCCCGCCTACATGGTGGGTAGGCGTATCCGGTGCGGCCAATGTTAATTTTTATGACGGTACAACCCAAACATTAAACAACACTTTAATTGCACCTACTGCTTTGCATAAAGCATTTGGCGTGCGTCCATACGCATCATTTTTAATAGAATATCGCCCTACGCCAATTTGGGGCCTGATGTTAAACCTGGCTTATGATGGCCGCGGGGCAAAATTTGACGATGTTGTTGCACCCTGCAACTGCCCGGTTACCTTACATTCAGATTTAAACTATATCTCTATCGAACCCAGCTTGCGTTTAGGTTTTAAATCAAACAACCTGTACTTTTTTGCTGGTCCGCGCGTGGCATACAACATCAATAAAGATTTTAAATATACGCAGTTAAAACAACCAAATACTGTTGCTGATTTTAGCGACACCAAACAATACCAGTTTTCTGGCCAGGTGGGTATGGGTTATGATATCATGATGTCAAAACCATCAAACCTACACCAGGTTAGCTTGTCGCCCTTTATTTCATACCAACCATATTTTGGCCAACAACCCCGCAGTATTGAAAGTATGACCATTCAAACTGTTCGGATAGGCATGGCATTAAAATTTGGTAAGGCACATCAGGCAGTTGTAAGAGAGGCTGCGCCATTGCCAATGGTGGTAACACCGCGGGCGCATGAGTTTAATTTAGCTGTGCGCGCACCTAAAACTGCTGCTGCACGCGAGGTAAGCGAAACACTGCCATTACTTAATGCAGTATTTTTTGATGCGGCATCAACGTCTATACCGAGCAGGTATATATTGCTCACTAATAGTGAAGCTACGGCGTTTAATGAAATGCAATTACAACAGCCAAAATCTACAAATACGCCGGGCCGTTCTGCCGGCCAGCTAAATGTTTACCATAACATTTTAAATGTTGTTGGCGACAGAATGCGTTTAAATCCAGGCGCAGTTATTGTTTTAAACGGAGCATCGGCCGCCGGCCCTGCAGATGGTAAAGCAATGGCATCGTCTGTAAAAGATTACCTGGTTAACGTATTTGGTATTGATGGCTCGCGCATTGCTGTACAAGGCAGCTTTAAACCGCACCCACCGTCAGAAAAAATAGGTGGTACAAAAGATCTTGACCTGTTAAGTGCAGAAAATCGCAGAGTTGATATTGAAAGCAAATCAACAGCATTACTGGCTGAAGTTGGCGGTGGCATGATGAAACCTGTACAATACACCAATTCACAGGCCGATCCGCTTGACAGCCACGTTGTTTTAACGGTTGATTCTGCTAAGCAGTTACTTAAATCATGGTCTGTTGACGTGACATCAACCAGTGGTACTACACAACACTATGGCCCTTATTATGCGGACATGGTAAGTATACCGGGTAATACCATATTAGGCAATAGCCCGACCGGCGATTATACAGTAACCATGACGGGCGAAACCACTAACGGCCTTGCTGTTAAAAAGGAAAATACTGTGCATTTAACACGCCAGGATGAAACTGTTTTAAAGGGACTTAAGTACAGCATTATGTTTAGCTTTGATAAAGCAACAACCATAGCGTCATACAAAAAGTTTTTAACAGACAAGGTAGCACCATTGATTACTGATGGCGCAAATGTGTTAATACACGGCCATACCGATGTTATTGGCGAACCGGTTTACAACCAAAAACTATCTGAAAGCCGTGCGCAAGAAACCCAAAAGGTTATTGAAGCTGCGTTAGCTGCAAAGGGTATAAGTAATGTTAAGTTTGACACATCTGGTTTCGGTGCAGATACCGGTCATTCGCCGTTTGATAACAGCTTACCTGAAGAGCGCTTTTATAACCGTACGGTTATCATTGATATTATTAAGTAAGTAAAAATTAATACAAGTACAATAGCTTGTAAACTAAAAAGCCACCTGAAAGGCCAGTCATGGTCGGAAGATTAATCTTCCGACTTTTTTGTTTTGAAGGATTTGGTTTTATTTGATATAGATATCTGAATATCAGATATGGCCATATTTAAAGATCATACCATCAATGTAAAACAGCTCTTAGGCTTCATTCCCGAGGCGCTAATAACAAATTTGTCTGTAACGACCAGG
>NZ_JBHUON010000028.1:0-54603 GCF_042686155.1 Mucilaginibacter antarcticus
CTTATGCCTTCGCTTAAATGATCCTCAATGATCTTTTCTTCTTTAATTTTGTTCATCGTTTACACTTTAATGTGTAAACCTATTTCAGGACAAGTCATTAGCAGTTAAACCTGTTGCATTTTAGCACTTTACAACTTTATAGACAGTTCGAAAATCATAAAGTGAATCACTCAAAGTGAATCAGTAGTATTTAGAAAGGCGCTTTATTTGATCCGTGACCCGTCCTGAAGAAGTTTACACTATTGGCCGTTAATACTGGGATTTCTTTACACTTTAACTCTACTGTGTGGCCTTAAGTTGTTGTAGGTATTTATGCTTGTTTAACGCTTTGAGGTGCGACAATAATGTTGTCGTATTTATCCTTTAATAACTCCATTTTGAGTATTACATTAACTCTTTCCGCTATAGCATTAAAACTGGTCGAAGCATGGCGTAAATCGACCTAAATTGTGTTAGCTTTCAGCTTAATTACTTATTAAAAGCAAGCAGGTGCTTGTTACATTGAGTACAGCGTTATGCTACGCAAGTATCAGGTTCAAGTAAATTTGATAACTTTTACTTTACAACAAACTCCAAATTGATCACCACCCTTTGCACGTACCGAAAGTCATCTCGAGTTCGACAACGATGCCGCGCAGTCTTTAGCTGTTTTTGTACAGGCGGGCTACGCGCTCCCTGGTGAGTTTGCGTTGCTGTTTATTATCATGGAGCAAGTGGTCGGCTTCCAGGCCGCGCCCTTCAGCATCAAAGTAAAAAGTCGTAGGGCTTTATTGTACGGCCCTGGGCAACATTGTTGGCACCCTGTACTTGCTGTCCGCTGCGTTGCATGATCTGTTTAAAATAACGCAGGCCCGGGTCGGTATGGCTTTCGCCAATGGCAAAGGCGCCATCGCAATTTGATGAGCACTTTGCTATCCTGCAAGTTGTTACGGGTAACGGGTTTGGCAGGGTTACGCTTTGGTGTATGCGCCAGCGCCAGTTGCTTAGATCTTTATTACTTGCATGCTTAAACTTCATTCTCTAATCTTTTAAATAAAAATCACGCCAACTCAAAACATCTACCTTAAAAAAGTGTTTAGTTTCCTATACAAATCCTATATTAGTACACTTACAATACAGCATAGAACTAACTGATGGCTAAAATCCTGATAATTGACGACGAGCGGGCAATCCGCAGTACGCTACGAGAGATATTGGAATACGAGGACTACGAGGTTGACGACGTTGACAACGGCATTGACGGCCTTGAACTGATACGTAAAAACGACTACGACCTGGTACTGTGCGACATTAAAATGAGCCGCATGGATGGTATGGAAGTGCTTACAGAGGGCCTTATCATTAAGCCCGACCTGCCTTTCATCATGATATCGGGCCACGGCACGGTAGAAACCGCTGTTGAAGCCAGCAAGAAAGGCGCGTTCGACTTTATATCAAAACCACCCGATCTTAACCGCCTGCTGATAACCGTACGTAACGCGTTAGACCGTGGTAGCCTGGTTGTTGAAACCAAAGTACTTAAACGCAAAGTATCCAAAGTCAGGCCGATACTGGGCGAGTCGCAAAGCATCCTAAAGATCAAAGAGACGATCGACCGCGTTGCTCCAACCGACGCGCGGGTACTGGTTACCGGTGCCAATGGTGCAGGTAAAGAGCTGGTAGCACGCTGGCTGCACGAAAAATCTAACCGCGCTAACGGCCCTATTATAGAGGTTAACTGCGCGGCTATCCCGTCAGAGTTAATTGAAAGTGAACTATTTGGACACGAGAAAGGGTCATTTACGTCGGCTATAAAGCAGCGTATCGGCAAGTTTGAGTCGGCCAATGGCGGCACCCTGTTTATGGATGAGATAGGCGACATGAGCCTGTCGGCACAAGCCAAAGTGCTGCGCGCACTACAGGAGAGCAAGATAACCCGCGTAGGCGGCGAGAAGGAGATTGATGTTGATGTACGCGTAGTAGCGGCAACCAACAAAGACCTGCTTAAAGAGATTGAGGCCGGTAACTTCCGTATGGACCTTTACCACCGCTTAAGCGTAATACTGATACATGTACCATCGCTTAGCGAGCGTAAAGACGATATTGCCCTGCTTACCCAAAGCTTTTTAGACGAGATATGCAGCGACTACGGCATGCCGGCTAAAAGGATATCAGACGGTGCTTTAGAAGCCCTTAAAGCCCAGCCGTGGACGGGTAACATCCGCGAGCTGCGTAACATGGTGGAGCGTTTAATCATATTAAGCGACAAAACTATTACCGAGGATGATGTGCGGTCATTTGCCAACCCGACAGCAACGGCAAGCGGCGCTGCCGGAGCTGCAGCGGCACCGGTCGTTCAGCAAACCGACTTTAACCAGTTCAAAAACTTCCAGGATTATAAAGACTGGGCAGAGCGCGAGTACATTAAATTCAAGCTCGAAAAGAACAACTGGAACGTATCAAAAACTGCCGACGACATTGACATACAACGTAGTCACCTTTACAGCAAGATTGAGAAATACGGCTTGAAACGAGGCGAATAGCTTCTACCGGTAATCATAAAACTAAAAAGACTTTCAGGGTTATACTTTGGAAGTCTTTTGGTTTTATGCTAACTTTATGGTACGATGAAGAAGCTGTTAACCTTGTCACTTATTGTAATGCTACTTTCGGTGCTTGATGTCAGGGCTGATCGATTTGTAATTGATGGTGATACGGTTAGAATTTGGGATAATAGCCCGTTGAAATCTTACTCAAACTTTTCTAATTTGTTAACAAAACTGGTTGGATTTGCGGCTGAAGGCAATTGTTTTGATTGTCATATACAAGGGTTTGATGCTGAATGGAAAATAATTGATAACAATTTATACCTCACTAACATTTACAGCGAGTACGGCGCCAAGGGAAAACCGACGGCAGATATCAATAAGCTGTTTAATGTTACCAATGGAATGGTTAAAGCAAACTGGGTAACGCAAAAGCTTTGGTTGCCGATAGGCCGAGGAGTTGGCTATCTGGATATTATGAATGTACTTTATGAGGGCGAAAAACTTCTAACCTTTGTTAATGGCAGGCTTATTACCACTAAACGATTTGACTATCCTAACAACAAAAAGGCTGCAAACCGCAAGCGGCGTGATTCTATACCTTCCTATCTCTTTTCAAGTATTAACTGGAATAAGATCCAAGTAATGCCTAATTCAGAAATGGAAGCCGTGGTAGGACTTACAACCAGCTTGTCTGGCAAACCTGTAGAAATAAGGTTTTACGGCAATATACTGGATGATCAATCAAAAGAGGAAATTAGGCATGTGCTTAGTTTAATGCCGTTTCCTGGTATTTATATACATGGCGAATTCTTGCCCACATCTTGGACGATTCCGCTGAAATTCACAGAAGCAGACCGCAAGAAATACGCGCGCTGATCCTATTAATTACCTAACAATTTCTTCTTCTGCGCATCGTATTCAGCTTGCGTTATCGCGCCCGAATCTAGCAGGGCCTTTAATTTCTTTATCTCGTCGGCAACAGAGCCCGCCGCACTTGGCACGGTTTGTACAGCATCGGCAGCTTTGCATGGCTTCACCTCGCAGGCTTCAATAGCGTCATCTATAAAAACACTGTAACGCATTGGCCCACCAGGGTTTATGCTGAAGACGTATTTTTCAACGCCATTCACCTTTATTTTACGGATGCCTTTTAACGTAGCCCCAACGTTGGCAAACTCCTTAGGCAGGTTACGCACACTCCGCGGATTAGGGATGATACCCCGGTCTTCTACATACAAAAAGGTACCGTCAGGTTTAGTTCCACGGCCTAACTTCACTGTATCACCTAATTTATAGGTTACGCCGTTTGATGCCTTGTATTCTGTAACTGCTGTACCGAAGAAGCCTTGTGCTTTGGTTAACAGCGGGGTAAGCAGGACGATTATTAATAATATTTTTTTCATGATTGGTAAATTATTGGATTATGATCTTTTCTGGAGTTGCTTCTGGTAAACGGCTGGCATCAAAATAAATTCTGCACAAGTGGCATTTATTATTCAATTCTCGAAGCGTGCCATCGGGTCTGGTCTCTTGCTCTTTTTCCTGATCAGCATTTTTATCTCTTATCGTGTGGATTACGACCTTCCCCTCCTCGTTAAAACCTGTGCTTTCATAAATTTGTTTGTTCCAGTCAAGGCTGATTTGCCCGGCAATCTTTTTGTTAGGAAAGTATTGGTTTATTGAATAGCTTCTCCCATCGTTAGCAAACACCTGCTCAAAGGCGATACTTGTGGCTACACTGCGCAACGAATCGGTCCATCTTCTTATTTCGTCCGGATATTTTTCAGGATTTACGATCAATTCAATATCGTGCATACCCGATTCTTTTGGCTTACCATCGTTTACAAACTGGTAGCGGATGTTTTTAAATATCCAATCATCTTTATAAACCGTCTCTTGACTTAATTGGCCCGACGCAAAAAAGCTTTTACGTTCGCCTACACGCTTACCGTTCTTAAATTGCTCAGTTATATATAAATTACCATCGGGCATATATATTTTACGAAGCCCGTTCAGTTTGCCGTTTTTAAAAGATTGTTCGATCTCTACTTTCCCGTTAGGGTATAGCACCTTAGCGCGATTGCCTGTCAAGACCTTCGTATTAAAAATTGACCTTAGCACGTCAAGCTCTTTTAAACCATTAAAATGCCACCATTCTCTTAATCCGCTTACTTGCCTGTATCGCATGGTATAAGTACACATACTAACTTCAATCCGGTTGTTACGCAACACGCCAAAAAATAACCATTGCTCTGCCTCTTTAAAAGACAAAGCACAGCTTGAGTTAAATGATGGGTCTACCGCCAGATTAGTTGCTTTTCCTTTCACTAATTCAATAACATTGATCTTGATATCACCATCAGCACGCAAACCAAAATTAGCCATTGGTGCTAATTCCTTAATATCAACTAAAGCAATAAAGTCATATATTTTAAGATCTTCCGTGGTTTTAAATTCGGGTAACGGAGAACACATACAAGCCATAGCTTTAACAGCGCTCAATAAAATGGCTATGGTAAACAATATTTTCATGGCTGGTAAACCTAAGGTTTAGAATTATCACCCAAGTTAGCTAAATCCATTAAACCTTACTAATTTATCGCCCAAAAAACCTATTTTTGCGGCTGAATGAAGCACATACGTAACTTTTGTATTATAGCGCATATCGACCACGGTAAGAGTACCCTTGCCGACCGATTGTTAGAATATACCAACACCATTACCCAGCGCGAAAGCCAGGCCCAATTGCTTGACGATATGGACCTTGAGCGCGAACGTGGTATCACCATTAAAAGCCACGCCATACAAATGGATTACGAGCTTGACGGTCAGAAATATACGCTGAACCTGATAGACACGCCCGGACACGTGGATTTCTCGTACGAAGTGTCGCGCTCTATTGCGGCCTGCGAGGGGGCGTTGCTTATTGTTGATGCTGCACAAGGTATACAAGCGCAAACCATATCAAACCTTTACCTGGCTTTAGAGAATGACCTGGAGATCATCCCGGTGTTGAATAAAATGGACTTACCCGGCGCAATGCCAGAAGAGGTTAAGGACCAGATTGTAGAACTGATAGGCTGCAAACGCGAAGATATTTTAGCCGCATCGGGCAAAACGGGTATGGGCGTGCATGATATTTTACGTGCCATTGTTGCTCGTGTACCAGCCCCTGTTGGCGACCCGGACGCGCCTTTACAGGCATTAATATTTGACTCGGTTTACAACTCTTTCCGTGGTATTGTAGCTTATTTTAAGGTTACCAACGGCGAGATCCGCAAAGGCGACAAAGTAAAATTCTTCGCTACCGAAAAGCAGTACATTGCAGAGGAAGTGGGTACGCTTAAATTAAAACAGTTACCTAAAGACGTCATTAAAACCGGCGACGTAGGTTATATCATATCAGGCATTAAAGAATCCCGCGAGGTTAAAGTGGGTGATACTATTACCACCATTAACCGCCCTTGCGCCACGGGTATACAAGGTTTTGAAGAGGTTAAGCCCATGGTTTTTGCGGGCATCTACCCTGTTGAAACCGAGGATTACGAAGAGCTGCGCGAGTCGATGGCTAAGTTACAGTTGAACGATGCTTCGCTAGTTTTTGAACCGGAGTCATCAGCGGCTTTAGGCTTTGGTTTCCGTTGCGGTTTCCTGGGGATGCTGCACATGGAGATTATCCAGGAGCGCTTAGAGCGCGAGTTTAACATGACGGTGATTACCACCGTACCCAACGTATCGTACCTGGCTTACTCGACCAAAGGCGACGAGATTGTTGTAAACAACCCGTCTGATTTGCCTGATCCAAGCAAAATTGACCGTGTGGAAGAACCATACATTAAAGCAACCATTATTACCAAGTCTGAATTTGTTGGGCCGGTAATGTCGCTTTGTATCCAGAAACGTGGTTTTATAAAAAACCAATCTTACTTGACGTCTGACCGGGTAGAGTTGGTTTTCGAGATGCCAATGGGCGAGATTGTATTTGATTTTTACGATAAGCTAAAAACCATATCAAAAGGTTACGCGTCGTTTGACTATCACCAGATAGGCTACCGCACAAGTGACCTGGTGCGTTTAGATATTAAGCTGAACGCCGAGCCTGTAGATGCACTGTCATCTTTGATCTTCCGTGGCAACTCTTATGACTTTGGTAAAAAGATCTGCGAGAAGCTGAAAGAACTTTTGCCGCGCCAGCAATTTGAGATCATTATACAGGCATCTATCGGTGCCAAGATCATTGCCCGCGAAACAGTAAAAGCTATGCGTAAAGATGTTACCGCCAAATGTTACGGTGGCGATATATCGCGTAAACGTAAGCTATTAGAGAAACAAAAAGCCGGTAAAAAACGGATGCGCCAGGTAGGCAATGTGGAGATTCCGCAAAGCGCGTTTATGGCGGTGCTGAAATTAGACTAACAACAGTTATGAAATACGACCAAGTTAGCTACTACACCTTAAGAGGTATTAAGAAAGTAATTGATTTAGGGGAGTATTCGGGAGGAGAGTGGATCGTGTATGATAATTTAAAGCCGACTTATCATATTAATTTAAATACTAGTTTGAGGTCCGCTATATTGATCAATAGATTGATAAATCAAAGAAACGAAACTATCGAAAGCATAATATCAAAGATCAATAGCAACGAACAGATAAACTTATCTATTAAAACAATAAACTTAGAGTTTTCCATTTACTCATTATTAATCAACAAAATAGAAACCATAGATATTGAATTGCCACCCTTACCTGAGCAATGGGTAAAAAACATACTATAATGCAGCTTTTAGACGGAAAATACGTATCAGAAAAACTTAAGGTTGAAATAACTGGCGAAGCCGCCAAGATACTAGCCGACACCGGCCGTAAACCACATTTGGTTGCGGTATTAGTTGGCAATGATGGGGGCAGCGAAACCTATGTTGCCAGCAAAATTAAAAACTGCGAGACCGTTGGCTTTAAATCGACACTAGTGCGTTACGATGCTACGGTTAGCGAGGAAGAATTACTTAAAAAAGTAGAAGAACTTAATGCTGATGCAGACATAGATGGCATTATCGTTCAGTTACCCTTACCAAAACATATCGACCCGGAAAAGGTAACCGAGCGTATTGATCATCGTAAAGATGTAGACGGCTTCCACCCTATCAATCTGGGCCGTATGCAGCGGAATTTACCATCGTTTATACCGGCTACGCCTTATGGTATTACTTTGATGTTGAAGGAGTATGGCGTAGACACCACGGGTAAACATTGCGTGGTGGTTGGTCGCAGTAATATTGTTGGCTCGCCAATGAGCATTTTAATGGCGCGTAACACTACTCCGGGTAACTGTACTGTAACCATTTGCCATAGCCGCACACCAGACATCAAAAAGTTCACGCTTGATGCTGACATCCTTATTGTAGCCATCGGTAAAAAGAACTTCATTACTGCTGATATGGTTAAAGACGGCGTAGTTGTAATTGATGTCGGCATGAACCGCGAAACATCAACCACTACCAAGTCAGGCTTTAAATTATATGGTGATGTTGATTTTGAAGGTGTCGCTCCTAAATCATCATACATTACTCCGGTACCGGGTGGTGTCGGATTAATGACCATCATTGGGTTATTAAAGAATACTTTAGCTTCTGCCAAAAAAGAAGTATATCAATAGATTATAGCAACAAGAGCCGAGATATTTAATCCAGGCTCTTTTAATTCTTGTCTCTTGGCGCTAAACCCTACTTCTTAAATACGCTGCGGGTATCTGATGATCTTCGTTCTCGTCATGCCAAACCATAGAAGTGATATACCAATTTTCGCCAATTTGCACGTACTGAATAAAGTTGATGCCACGTGACATAACCTCGGGTTCGTAGTCAGCAAAAGTATATTCATAAATACTTGCTCGCTGGGCGGCCTTTCCAAATATTTCAGTTTTTGAAGCTATTTCCAGGCTAATATATTGTTTGGTTTCTCCTACTGCTACCAGCGATTCGAGGTTCTGCACGTACGATAAGGCAGTGTATAACAGGGCAGTTTCACTGCTGTTATTAATCAGTAAACCATCGCCATGAAAGATGTCATATAAAGTAGTCGAATCTGGCGAAACGCCGTCGCGGAAGCTTATGGTGTCGTAAAACTCTTTGGTTAAAATATCTATTGCTATAATGCTCATTTAAATGCTTGCTTAAGTTTTTCAAGAAATGAGATCATCCAAACGTTAATCTCGCCATCCCGTATCTCTACAGGGTAAACATCTACATAATCGTTCTGACCGGGATTGCCTCTTCCTGTGTTGATGTCGTAAGCATAACGATGAATAGGACATATAAGTTTGCCGTCTTTGCACCAACCGCCGCTTAATTCGCCACCGGCATGCGGGCAGGTGGATGATAACGCGTTGATCTTGCCATCGGCACCCACGAGTACAATGTCTTTGCCGTTAACTTTTACTTTTTTGATAAACGGCTCGGCGGTGTATTCCAGGTCAGGCACTTTATACCAGGTCATCAGAAGTCTATTTTGAGGTTCATGATGGATGGATCTTTGATGGCTTCATCCATCGTCGTAATGAGCGTAACCCTGCGCCTGTCGGCAGACACGACGGCTTTGGCATTGTTTACTTTTTTAACCGGCTTTGCAAAATTGAGTACAACCTTGTAAGGCATATCTATCAGCATGGCCTTAGCCATTGCAAGCGTGCTTTGGGTCTTTTTTAAAAAGGTGTTGAACTTGCTTTTATTAACTACGCGATAAAATTTGTTAGGAGTGATCTCAAAATCATAATAATCCTGGCCGGCAACCAGCTGCTGCGCATCGAAACTGCCGGCAGGCCTACTATTCTTAACCACAGCGTCAAACTCGCGGTCTAACGATATTTTTGAAAGGTTTTCAAGATAGCTCTGCAACTTTTCTGCCGTAGGAGCCGTGTGCGTTACGCTCATTTTCATCAGGCTTTTGTTCAGATCCATTTTAACGGAAAGGTCTGTTCCGCTGGCCATAGCCAAATCAGCTGCAGTCAATTTATTTTTCACGCTATCCGGCATCACCGCTAAAAAGCTCAGGCTAGTGTCCATTACCATGTTAAACTGCTGCGTTTGCTTCAGCGAATCAGACACCAGGTTTTTAAAAACCGATACCGCCCTTCCCATGTTAAAATCGTAAACCACCGTGCATGACCCATCTGCTTTAAAATCATACTGCTCCACGATGTCAACACAGGAGGTGAGGCAAGTAAGTAGAACGAATATTACAAATGGGTAAAGTTTCTTCATGTATATCAAATGTAGTTGATTAAGGTTAAAGGCGAAAGCTAAAAGAGAAAGCTTTTTATTCGTTCGCATTCAGTGTGTTTAAATCACTTAAATCTCATGTTTCCCTTTCAGCTTTAACCTTTCCGTTCAAAAACGTACCTTTGCGCCCTATTATGGCACACCAGGTTCCGGAAGACGGCACATTGCTTCCTTTAATGGAAGAGTTTTATACGATACAGGGAGAAGGATATAATACCGGTAAAGCCGCGTACTTCATTCGCCTTGGCGGCTGCGATGTTGGCTGCCATTGGTGCGATGTTAAAGAAAGTTGGGACGCCGAGTTGCACCCACTTACCCCTGCTGATATAATTGCTGAAAATGCTTTAAAATACCCCGGCAAGGCAGTTGTTGTTACCGGTGGAGAGCCATTGATATACAATCTTGATTACCTTACTGCGCAACTACAAGCAAAAGGCATTAAAACTTTTATAGAAACATCAGGCGCCTATCCCCTGTCTGGTCATTGGGACTGGATATGCCTGTCGCCCAAAAAATTTAAGAGCCCTACGCAGCAGGTAGCTCAAAAAGCGCACGAATTAAAAGTCATCATCTTTAACAAATCAGACTTTGAATTTGCCGAGCATCACGCTACGCTGGTGCCCGAAGGCTGCAAACTGTACTTACAACCTGAGTGGTCGAAATCAAAAGAAATGATACCGCTTATTGTGGAATATGTAATGAATAACCCTAAATGGGAAATTTCGCTGCAGACACACAAATACCTGAATATCCCGTAATAGTTGTAAATTAGAACTACAATTATACCTATGCGGATGAAGCGTGCTGTCTTACTATTTTTATTTATTATTAGTGTTTGCCAATTATTTGCGCAACAAAGCCCTTATAGCACCAATAACAAAGACGCTATCAAAAACTTCGCGCTAGCTAACCAAAAATTTGATGACCGTTTGCCTGACGAAGCGATAACATACCTTAAAAAAGCGATAGATGCCGATGCTAAATTCCTGGAAGCACATGCCATGTTGGGTGACATTTTTCAGCAGCGAAAAAACATCAAAGCTGCCGTAGACGAATATCATAAAGTAATTGCCATAAACCCTGGTTACAGCCATGCCATATATCTAAAGGTGGCTGGCATGGAGATAGCTGAAGCTATGTACAGCGATGCGCTTGGCCATTTGCAGAAATACGTTAGCACAACCGGTATTACTGAAGCTAACAAGGCACACGCCCAAAAATTGATTAAGGATTGCATGTTTGCCATTGATGCTTTGCAACACCCGGTACCTTTTAAGCCAATTAACATGGGGCCAAATATTAACACCGCGGCTGACGAATATTCGCCGGTTTCAACAGCTGATAACACGACCATTATTTACACCCGTCAGATTGAACAGAACGAGGACTTTTATCAAGCCGGCAAGACCGATGCGGGTTGGCAAAAGTCTGTTTATTTAAGCGAGAAGATCAACACACCTAATTTTAACGAAGGCTCTGAGTCGGTATCTCAAGACGGTAAGTTTTTGTTTTTCACCGGCTGCAACCGCCCTGATGGTCGCGGGCGCTGCGATATATACGTAACGCAGAAAAAAGGGGACGACTGGGGCAAGCCTTTCAGTTTAAGTCCGCCGGTTAATACCAGTGGCTGGGAGTCGCAACCCTCTATCAGTGCTGATGGGCGAACGCTGTACTTTGTTAGTAACCGGGCGGGTGGTTATGGTGGTTATGATATATGGAAATCAGCCCTGAGTTCAAAAGGCTGGGGCGCGCCAGAAAACCTTGGACCTAACGTGAATACAGCGTATAACGAACAATCTCCTTTTATACATCCAGACGATGGGACACTATATTTTTGTTCGAATGGGTGGCCTGGCATGGGCGGACAGGACCTTTTTGTTAGCCGCTTAGCTGACGATAATAAATGGCAAGCGCCTAAAAACCTGGGGGCGCCTATTAATACCAATGGCGATGAAAGCGGACTAAGCCTGACCGCCAATGGTGATTTTGCTTTCTTCTCGTCAAATAAATTAGACGGCTACGGCGGCTTTGATATTTACACCTTTGAAATGCCGGCCGAGCTAAGACCACGCCTGGTTACTTATGTTAAAGGTTTTGTAAGCGACGCAAAAACAAAACTACCGTTAGAATCGGCTGTAGAAATCATCGCGCTTGAACGCAACCGCACAGTTTACCAGAATTACAGTTCGCCGGATAAAGGGGACTTTTTGGCGACACTGGCCGCCGGTAAAAACTATGGTCTAAACATATCCCGATCAGGATATTTGTTTTACTCTGAGAATTTTTCGCTCATTAATTATACCTCTAAAAAGCCGTTTAACATAAACGTATTACTACAACCTATTGAGGTGGGTAATAAGGTAATATTGAAGAACGTATTTTTTGATACCAACAAATATAATCTGCAGCCTGAGTCGCGAGCCGAGCTGCAAAAACTACTGGAATTTTTGGGACAGAACCCAACAGTGTTTATTGAAATATCAGGCCATACTGATGATGTGGGTAATGATGAGCTTAACCAAAAACTATCAGAAAACAGGGCAAAGTCTGTCTACGACTTTCTGCTGGCCGGTAAAATACCACCCGCCCGTATGGTTTTTGCAGGCTATGGGAAAACTCAGCCCATTGCGCCAAATACAAGCGATGAAGACCGCGCCCGCAACCGCCGCACCGAATTCAAGATCATGGCTAAATAGGCTTTACAGATTACTGTATCGCTTTGTATTTACCCGGTCTGACTTTAAAGGTCTTTTCGCCATAGGTAACATCATTACCTGCTACGCCCTGCACAATGATCTTAAAATCGCCAGAAATGTCTGTGGTATAAAATGACACCTCTGCATACTCGTCTGACCGTACCCTGGCCAAATGTTTCCAAAATAAAGTTGACAGGTAAAGCGGTTCGGCAGCCGACCACTTAGAAACATCCTCTACATAAAACCTTTTAGGCAGGTATATCCCTTTAAGCGCTAATTTGTTATCAGTAGCGCCGCACCCTAAGTAAACTGTGCTCATGCCCGACCGCATGTAGCTCCGCCCTACCACGGGCAACTTATTATCCGACTCGTAACGATGGTTAGGGCAATTAAAAATATTAAACCTGCAAATGTAATCGCCGCAGGCGTTGGCTTGCACTTTCCTGATAGCAGATGCTTTTATCTGAACTTCTTTGATCTTGATGCTATGTTCTAAACCCTTCAGCTGTGTCTCGCGGGTACTTGGCTGCTCTACTATATTGAGCTTGTTTATTTCTATACTATCGGCAATTTTTTGATTGAGTAGTTTGTAAGGGTCGGCTAAATTAACTTCGTACTCATACTCCAGCGCGCCTTTAACAACGTAGCTAACCATCATATCGGGTGGGGTTAACAAGTCTGCGTATGTTAAGTCAAACGCTCCGTGATCATCGGTACTAAGTGGCCGTTTTGTATTGCCAAAGCTCATCAACGGAAGGGATTTTGACACGGGCTTTTTCTTACGTGTAACGTTTCCCCTAAAAAACACATCATCAAATTTCGCCGTATCGGCCTGCGACGGGTTTAGCATATCCAGCCATTTATATTTGCTCCAGCCTTTAACTAATAGTATATCCTCTAAAAATTGCTTGTCAAATTTCTGTTCGCCCAGGTAGTTTTCTTTAAGCGGCAAATTATCCAGGTTGGCATGCAGGTAAAAATAGCTTTCAATGTCCTTTTGATTTTTAATATCAAGCCTTTTTTGTTCTACCACAGCGATAGATACCAGGCCGCTGTCCATTTTACCTATATCACTTAGCTTTATCTTTAAACTAACTTTTTGACGCTGCCCATAGCTGGTCGAATCAGTTTTTATCTCAAGTTTGCTCCTCCTGTTATAATGCGCAAAAATCAGTCGCTCAGCAAATGGGCGGCCCAAGCTGTCAATAACAGTTATTTGAGTAAGGCCCTTTGGCAAATCATTTAAGATGATCTTAATACGTTTTTGTAGCGTATCTAACTTTACCGGGCTGGCAAAATAAATCTCTTTGTAGTCGTGCCCAATAACATATAGCTGTTCAGGCTTGTTGCTTTTGACAACGGCAATCAAAGTATCATTAACAATGGCATTGGCTATTGTAATTACCGGCCCCTCGTTTATTGCTTCAGGTAATACATAAGCTGTGTCCTTCCTATTAATGCCTACCAATTTTATCGAATATTTGTGGCTAGCCGTAGGTTTTAACAAAAACCTGCTGATACCATAACTATTGGTAGCTATATTGGCTATGGCCTTTTTATCCTGAAAAAGCACTGCGCTGGCTTTTAAAGGGTTTCCTTTATAATCGGTTACCTCCCAACCGATATTGCTCTCCAGGTTGTTCACCAGCGTGCCGCCTTCGGGGTAAAACTTTACTATGGCTGGCTTGCGCACTATCGGCAATTCCATAATAAGCTCTTTAAACTCTTTCTCATGCTTAACCGTAACATGCAGTTTGTTATTGCCTGCTGTTAATATGCTTGATGGTATTTCAAAAATGTGTTTACCAAACTCGGTTTTCAAATCGCCTTTAAGCAGTGGTTTTTTGGTATCGCCTACATAGTAGCTTACCTGTATGGTGTTAGGTTGCTTATCAGCCTCCAAAAAATTGACCAGTAACATCACCTTTTGTTTGCTTGCGGTGGCAGATGTATCTAACGGATTTAAGGAAGCAGTGTAGGTGCCTGTAGTGGTAGATTTTATAGTCACCCTTTGTGTAAAAAGGACATTAGGTAACCCGTTTAACAGCCTGTTAGTATAGGCAATGAAGCTGTACTCGCCTGCCGTAAGCGTGTCTGGTATGGTGGTGCTACCCAGTACTATGCCATTGCTCATTACGTACTTATTGTCTAAAACTACCTGTCGGCTATCATTTTTTACTAATGCGATTGACAGGGTTTTATAAACCTCCAGATCTACAGATTTAAAGAGATAACCTGTAAACCAAACCTGATCGTTATGTATGTATATGTTTTTGTCGAAATGAATAAAGAGTATCGGAGATTCGTTTCGTAGGCGATTGAGTTGAAGAGTACTGATTATATCTTTTTCGGTATTTGTTTGCTGCGCGATAACCTCGGCAGAAAAAAAGAGCAAGAATAGAAAAGCAACAAGCAGTTTTAGATTATAGGCCGAGACTTGTGTTTTCATGAAGGTTAACGAAAAGGTTTATGAATAAAGATACAGGCAACAGTATCAATAAAAAAGGGAGAATTTTAAATCCTCCCTTATTCGTCAGTTTCCTACTTCAGACATAAATTTTATCCGCATCAGTTGCACTTCCTCGCGGGTATAATCATCAGCGCCTAATTCGACCAGCGCGTCATCTATCGAGTCTATCTCGGCCGTGCGGAAATAGTCAAACACTTCTTCCTGCTTGTCCTCATCAATAACCTCATCAATGTAATAATTAAGGTTAAGCTTGGTGCCCGAGTTTACTATCGTTTCAACCTCTTTTAATATTTCCTCATAGCTTAAACCCTTAGAGGCTGCAATATCATCCAGGTTAAGGTGCCTGTCTATATTTTGAATAATGAAAACTTTAAGAGCCGATTTATTAGCAGCACTTTTTATCACCATATCAATCGGGCGGTCAATATCATTATCCTCAACATATTTAGTAATCAAATCGAGAAACGGCGCGCCAAATTTCATAGCCTTACCCGCACCTACACCCGATATCTGTCTCAGTTCTTCCTGCGTTATAGGGTAATGCGTACACATTTCCTCTAACGACGGATCTTGAAACAACACAAATGGCGGTAAGCCTTTTTGCTTGGCTATTTTTTTGCGCAGATCTTTAAGCATCTGCAATAGCTGCGTGTCTAAAGCCCCTCCGGATTGTTTAGGGCCGTCGGTGTCGTCATCATCATCAGCAACCTCTATAATTTTATTTAAAATGAAGCGAATGCTATGCGGATTATCAAGGAAAGAGTGACCCAGCTTGGTAAGCCTTAATAAGCCATATTGATCTATATCCTTTGATAGATAATTGTTTAATAAAGCCTGGCGTAGTAACGAGTTCCACAAAATTTCGCCATCGTCTTTACCGGTGCCATAAAGCGGCAGTAAGTGATGCTCGTAATTATGGATCTGTTGTGTCTCAACACCCATCAATATGTTGATGATATAATGATCGTCAAACTTTTCGCCAATTTGTTTAATCAAATTAAGCGCTTTATGCAGTTGCTCCTCGGCATCGAAATGCGTTTTAGAGCCGCAACAGTTATCGCACATGTTATTACAACCTGCCTCGTTAAAGTTCTCGCCAAAATAATGCAGCAATTGTTTACGGCGACAAACAGACGACTCGGCATAATCAATAACTTCTTTTAATATCTGGGTACCAATTTCGCGCTCGGCAACAGGCTTATCTTTCATAAACTTCTGCAGTTTATCTACATCCTTTTGCGAGTAAAAAGCCACACAAACACCCTCGCCGCCGTCCCTACCGGCACGGCCGGTTTCCTGATAGTAGCCTTCCATGCTTTTAGGCACATCATGGTGTATCACGTAACGCACATCGGGCTTGTCAATCCCCATACCGAAGGCTATGGTAGCAACAATTACATCAACATCTTCCATCAGGAACTTATCCTGCGTATCAGCCCTTACCTTTGGATCAAGCCCCGCATGATATGGCAATGCTTTAACCCCATTTAGCGCCAGTGCTCCGGCAACTTCTTCAACCTTTTTACGGCTAAGGCAATATATAATGCCGGATTTACCCTGATTTTGTTTGACGTATTTTACGATTTCTTTAATTACGTTGCGCTTGGCACGCACCTCATAAAACAAATTCCCCCTGTTAAATGATGATTTATACACAATGGCATTATTCATCTGCAGGTTTTTCTGTATGTCTTGCTGTACTTTTGGAGTAGCTGTAGCTGTTAGCGCTATGATAGGAATGTTGTCTCCAATATTGCTGATCACCTGGCGGATCTTACGATACTCGGGCCTGAAATCGTGTCCCCACTCTGATATACAGTGCGCTTCATCAACCGCAACAAACGAAACATTATTTAAGCGTAAAAAATCAACATTCTCTTGTTTGGTAAGCGATTCTGGCGCCACATAAAGCAATTTCGTTTTTCCGCTCAACACGTCATCCTTAACCCTCACCGTATCGGCTTTTGTTAACGATGAATTCAAAAAATGGGCTATACTATCAGATCCACCAAATGCACGCAATTGGTCTACCTGATTTTTCATTAAAGCAATAAGCGGGGAGATCACTATGGCAGTACCCTCACTCATTAAGGCCGGCAATTGGTAACACATTGATTTACCACCACCTGTAGGCATAATAACAAAAGTATCATTACCTGCCAGTATGTTGGTGATGATCGCTTCTTGCTCTCCCTTGAAATTATCGAATCCGAAAAAATTTTGAAGGTTATCAAAAAGCGACTTTTTAGTCTCTATCATTATGGGTAGTGGTAATTGTTTAAAAGTTTAAAGTAACAAAAATTAATGAATAAACGACAGATTTTCTTAAAAATTTTATACTCAAATGATTATTCTAAAAAAACTTTTTGGCCCAAAAAACAATTTGAGGGAGTTAAAACAATTTGTTTAATTATTCTTTTATAAGCAGCGGTTATTTAACATTTTAAAATTAGCTTGATATAGCAAATATTTGATGGTTTATGTCCACATTTGTTAAGGATAATATCCAACTTAATTCTTTATTTAATCATGAATAAAAACTATTATGCCATAATAATGGCAGGCGGTATCGGAAGCCGTTTTTGGCCAATAAGCAGAACATCGCACCCGAAACAGTTTATTGACATATTAGGCACTGGTAAAACGCTTATTCAGCAAACCTATGATCGCTTTTTAAAGGTATGCCCTAAAGAGAATATTTTTGTAGTCACTAACGAAATATATACCGGCTTGGTTAATGAGCAACTGCCGGATATGGCCGCTAACCAAATACTTACCGAGCCTGTAATGCGCAATACGGCACCCTGCGTGGCTTACGGCTGTTTCAAGATACAAAGCATTAACCCGGACGCTGCAATTGTTGTAGCGCCTTCTGATCACTTGATATTAGATGAGCCGGGCTTTGTTGCCACCATCGAAAAATCGTTAGCTACAGCAACTCAACACCAGTGCCTGGTAACCCTGGGTATTAAACCGTCTCGCCCTGATACAGGCTACGGCTACATACAGTATACAGATAACATCATTGATGGTGATTTTCATAAAGTAAAAACCTTTACAGAAAAACCTACGCTCGAGATAGCTAAGACCTTTATACAAAGCGGCGATTTCCTTTGGAACGCGGGTATCTTTGTATGGTCGGCAGCTGCAATTGTTAAAGCATTTGAGCAGCACTTGCCTGACATGAACGAGATATTTGCCGACGCACGCCCGCATTATAATACCGAGAACGAAAAGGCGCATGTTAACCAGGCGTTTTTACAATGCACCAATATCTCTATCGACTACGGTATTATGGAGAAGGCCGACAATGTGTACGTACTCCCGTCAGAATTTGGATGGTCTGACCTGGGTACCTGGGCATCTATCTATGAGTTGGCTGATAAAGATTATGTTGGTAATGCTGTTATCCCATCAGAGAAAGTGATCATGTACGATTCCTCGAACTGTATGGTTAATGTGCCCGAAGATAAGCTGGTAATTTTGCAAGGGCTGCATGATTTCATTGTAGTTGAATCAAACAATACCCTTTTGATCTGCCCGCGCGATCAGGAGCAAAACGTCAAAAAAGTTGTTGGCGATGTGAAAGCGCGATTCGGCACTAAATACATATAAGCCCTAAAGGGGTATTTAAAGTTAGAAAGCGCCTTGAGTTTCAAGGCGCTTTTTTATTGGCGGGTTCGCTGGAGATAATAGGAAAACCTTCATTGGCATTCTGTAATTTCTGATAACGAGTTACTTAATTTTGACTACCCCGGTTCTGAAAACTTCTAAACCTTGCTGAAGTATCCCTACAATGATTTCTAAAGGTAAATTCTGATCTGGATTAAAGGATATAGATTTTATCCTCACCCTGTCTCCACAATGCAGGTCACGGTGATAGATGTGCTTGCCTTCCATCATGGCCAAATAGGGATGATTGGTTTTCTTATCCGTCCATAGGTAGCAAAGCGGTTTACCTTTGTAATAAAAGAAAGGCAACTTGTATTTCCACTCTGCAGTTATCAAAGTATCCTGAGCTAAAATAATGTCTCGCAACGCTAAATAACAGCCCTGTACAGGTTCAGGTTGTTGGAGATAGAAGTGATCGAGTTCTTTGATAGGATGCATCTGAATAGTTGCAGTTCTGGCTTATTAACTTAAACGCTGCCTAATTGCCTCATATAAGATTACCCCTGTAGCTACCGATACGTTTAAAGATTCAATCTCACCATACATAGGTATTTTAGCCAGATGATCGGCGATACGAATGATATCGCTGCGTACGCCGTCTTCTTCTGATCCCATGATGATGGCTGTTGGTGCCGTGTAGTCAGGTTTATAGATAAACTCCTGCGTTTTTTCGGTGCAACACACCAGTTGTAAGCCCGACTCCTGCAAAAATCTAACGGTTTGCATAAAATTATCATGACGGCAAACCGGGATCTTGTATAATGCACCTGCCGAAGTTTTAATAGCATCGGGGTTGATCTGCGCGGAACCTTTTGCAGGCACTACAATAGCATGCACCCCGCTACACTCTGCTGTACGGGCTATGGCGCCCATATTGCGCACGTCGGTAATCGAATCGAGTACCAGGATTAGCGGCACCTCCCCCTTTTCAAATATCTGCGGGATAATATCTTCTATTTTTTGATAAACAATAGGTGATATAAAAGCGATCACACCCTGATGGTTCTTCATGGTGATGCGGTTCAGTTTTTCAACCGGTACCTGTTGGGCAATAATTTGATACTCGTTAAGCAAGGCTCTAAGCTCGTTAAGCAGCTCGCCGCCTATGCCCCGTTGTATGTATAACGATTCAATCTCTTTCCCTGCCTTTATGGCCTCTATAACCGCGCGGATACCAAAAACTACCTGGTTACTTTCGCGGGGCTCCCTGTTATTATTATACATACTGCATTTAAAATTTGAAGCAACAAAAATAGCTATATTTAATTGATTTGGCACTTATTGAACTCCTGTGCCATTTGGACTGGGCTTGATATAACTAACATTTGAAATCTTTATTAACATAGTATTAAAACACTCTGTATCAGAATCTATTTTTCGATATTAACACGTTATTCACAATTGGCTGTTGATTACTTTAAATTGTTAACATCAATTCTTCGTTATAAATGTTAAAAATTATCTGATTGTAAATCTTTGGGTTATCATCCCAATTCAGAATGTTAAGTATTCACGCATCAACAAGACGCGTTTTTACATAATTTTGAGCAATGATTTTTGAGAACGACGCCCCCAACTTTAAGCCGAATACCAATGATAAACGTAGCCGGATTATCAACCCATCACCCTACACCGGTTTAGGAAAATTGCCCCCACAGGCTACTGACCTTGAACAGGCTGTTTTGGGCGCGTTAATGCTTGAGAAAGATGCGCTATCGTCCGTTATAGACATATTAAAACCCGAGGTTTTTTACCTGGATAGCCACCAACGAATTTTTAAAGCTATCTACATTTTATTCGAGAAAACATCACCGGTTGATATCCTAACCGTTACGGCTCAATTACGGAGCCAGGGCGAGCTGGAAATGGTAGGCGGTGCATATTACATCACCGATCTGACCAATCGTGTGGCATCAGCAGCCAACATTGAGTACCACGCCCGTATCATTATTCAAAAATTCATCCAGCGCGAACTGATCCGTATATCTACGGAGATCATCACCAGTGCTTATGAGGATACTACCGATGTATTGGATTTGCTGGACAAAGCAGAAAAAAACCTGTTTGATATTGCTCAAAATAACCTTCGCCGCGACTCGCGTAAGATGGACGACATCCTTCGCGAGACGCTGAATGAGATTGAGAAGCTTAAAGACAAAAAGGATGGCCTTACCGGCGTACCGTCAGGCTTTACGGATCTCGACCGTATGACATCGGGCTGGCAAAAGTCTGATCTTGTGATCATTGCGGCCCGCCCGGCGATGGGTAAAACCGCTTTTGTATTGACTTGCGCACGTAACGCGGCTGTTGACTTTGACAAGCCGGTTGTTGTGTTCTCGTTAGAGATGTCGTCGGTTCAGTTAGTTAATCGTTTGATATCGGGCGAGACAGAGATAGAGCAAGAGAAGATCCGTAAGGGTACACTAGAGGAATGGGAATGGCAGCAGATTCACTCGAAGATAGGCAGGCTTGAGCAAGCCCCGCTGATTATTGACGATACCCCGGCCCTTAATATATTTGAGTTCAGAGCCAAATGCCGCCGTTTAAAATCGCAGTACGATATACAGCTGATCATTATTGACTACTTGCAGCTAATGCATGGTAAGTCGGCGGATGGTAAGGGTGGTGGTAACCGTGAACAGGAGATCGGTAGTATCTCTCGCGCATTAAAATCGGTAGCTAAAGAACTAAATGTGCCGGTTATTGCGCTATCGCAGTTAAGCCGTGCGGTGGAGAGCCGACCGGGTGCTTCAAAAAGACCAATGCTTTCAGATTTACGTGAATCCGGCTCTATTGAGCAGGACGCGGATATGGTGTTATTCCTTTACCGCCCTGAGTATTACGGCATGGAGGTAGACGAAGACAACAACCCTACCAAGGGCGTCGGCGAGATTATTATAGCCAAACACCGTAACGGAGAGACGGGTATCGTCCGCCTTAAATTTGTTGGTAAGTTTGTTAAGTTTACTGACCTTGATGGCGGCAACAATTTCCCGGCGCCGGGAGCACCGTTCGCGGCCCTAAATCCATCGCAGGATTTTGATAAACCAAGCAACTTTATCATCCGCCCATCAAGGATGGATGATATGGAAGACGAGCCACCGTTTTAAAGAAAGTGATCCAACTGGCGCGCATGTATCAGTTGGATCATTTGAATCACTAGTATGCTGCAACTAACTAATTATCATGAATTTAATAAAATTCAATGGTTTAAGTTGGATCATCTTGAATCAACTTATACGTTAAGGAATTTATAGGTAAAATAATCGTAAATACCTTAAAACCAAGATGTTGCAATCGGTCATTTGGATCACCTCGCGCTACGCGTTCACTCTTCAATAAATATCGGGGTTAAACTCATTGTTCTAAGGCCGTTTTCAGGGTGAAGACTATGCATTTGAGCAGCAATCCCGCAGCAAATCAACAGCAAATAGGCAGTAAATAGCTAGTAAAAAACGGTTGAAACGATAAGTATCTACACGAAGCCATTGTATTAATTTAACAACTAACATGGGTACCCATCATCCGGGTTTAAAACGCCAGGCCCAACACTACCCCTATCAATATTACCACCGGCGTTTTTACCTTAGTAAACTGCAGTAGCAAAAACGTAGCTATCATTACCCCGTAAGCCATCCAGTTGCCGCCAAAGGGTTGCACAAGCAATATAAATGCCGTCGCCATAAACCCTACGGAGACAGCGTTGATACCGCTCAAGGAGTTTTTTATGCGGGTAATTTTCTTCAAATCATCCCAAAATGGAACAATAAAAAGGATCAATATAATACCCGGCGAGTTGACGCCGATAACCGCTATTACACTGCCAAGTATTTGGCCGCCCAGTCCATAACCCTTGTTGCCCAATGTAATACCACCTAAGAAAGATGTAAAGGAAAAAGTTGGCCCCGGCAATGCCTGCTGCAAAGCATATCCCGACAGAAACTCTGAACTGCTCAAATAACGCTTTACTTCTACAAACTCGGTATACATCAAAGGCACCAGCACCTGCCCGCCACCGTGTATCAATATGCCGTTACGGTAAAAATTCTCGAACAAACGGATAGGTAAACTAAACGGCGATGTTTTGTTTACCAGGGCGCCCAAAGCCGCAAACGCCAGTAAAACGCCTATAAAATAGGCTGCTTTGTTAGGGTTTACTTTAGCAAATAATCGTACGCGCAATTCGCTCTCGTTCGGCGAACTTTCAAGTGCCGATGATACAATACCGCCTATCAAAATTAACAAAGGGAAAGCATAAGCATTTTGCAATATCAATGTCGCTATTAATGATCCTGTCGCTAACATGGTGCTCACCCGCGTATGCAAAAACCTGTTGGCAAAAGTGTACGTAGCATACGCTACAATACCCACCGCCATAGGGTGTATAAATTGCAGAATATCGGCAACCCAACCATGATCTGCTAACATTTTGTAGCTCACAGCCGCCAGGCACATTACAGTCGCCGATGGCAGTATCCAGATAAAAAATGTTAAAATAGCTAACCAGGTGCCGCCGACTTTCCAGGCAATACCTACCAGGGTTTGCGTTGATGACGGACCGGGCAATACTTGCGCTAGCGCGTTTAGTTCCATCAACTCTTCCTCGGTAATATAACCGCGTTTCTGAACAAACTCGCGCAGCATTACCGCCACATGCCCCTGCGGACCGCCAAACGCGGTTAGCGTATATAGCAATGCATCGCTTAAAAAAAGGAGTTTGCGGTTTTTCATACGCCCTCTATAAACCTCCCCCGGGAGGGCAGACTTTTTAAGTGTTTCACGATTTCATAGCCCTCCCTACCGGGGAGGGTTGGGTGGGGTTCAATAATCATCGTCATCATCATCCCCAACCAACTCCCTATATACACCATTCAACTCCGAAAAAGCGTGGTTGTCGCGTTTGGCTTTCGCTATTTCCATACCTTTCTCGTAAGTTTTTACTGCGTCGTCTTTGCGGTTAAGGGCTTCATACAATTTGCCTAAATGGTAATAAGTACCAACGTAATTGGGATGGTTGGCGGTAAGGTCTTCATAATACTCGAGCGCCTTGCCGGCTTGGTTTAAACGCAAATATTCTGTTGCTAACGCATACTTTAAAAACTCGTCGTTTGGCTCATCTTTTATAAACTCCAGTAGTTTGTCTAATCTGCTCGTCTCCATTTTTAAAGCGTGTATTTTTATCTAAATTTGTCTAACCTATTTCGATGATATCATCAGGAAATAAAACAATTTTGGCTCCTGATGGCTTCATTACAATAAACCGATACTACCATGAAGATACTTGTGTGTATAAGTAATGTGCCCGATACCACTACAAAAATAACTTTTACCGATAACAACACGCAATTTAATACAAACGGCGTACAGTTCATCTTAAATCCGTACGATGAGATTGCCCTTGCCCGCGCCATTGAACTGGCCGGCGAAAGCGGGGTAACCGTAATAAATGTGGGCGATGCCACAACCGAACCAACTATACGCAAAGCTTTAGCTATTGGGGCTGCCGATGCAGTGCGTATTAACGCAACGCCACACGATGCATGGTTTGTAGCATATCAGATAGCGCAATACTGCAAGCAAAACTCATTTGATCTGATACTCACCGGTCGTGAGTCTATCGACTATAACGGATCAAAAGTAGCTGCCATGTTGGGCGAATTGCTCGACCTGCCATCCGTATCCATTGCAAAAAAAATAGAAATAGATGGCGATAAGGCTGTGGTTGAGCGCGAAATTGAAGGCGGTAAAGAAGTACTGACTGTCGCCCTGCCTGTAGTAATTGGCACAGCCGAGGGCGTTGCCGAACCTAAAATACCGAACATGCGTGGTATCATGTCGGCACGTACTAAGCCATTAGCCATTATTGAAGCTGTCGGGGTGAAAACAAATTCAGAGATCATCAGCTTTGAGACACCAGCGCCACGTGGACAAGTTACCCTGGTGGCTGCCGATGAGGCCGCGAAGCTAATTGACCTGCTACACACCGAAGCCAGGGTTATATAATTTAACACTACCTACTATGTCAGTTTTAATATATGCAGAAAATGCCGAAGGCAGATTCAAAAAATCAACTTTTGAGGCTGTTAGCTATGCGCGAGCCATTGCCGACCAAAATGGCGCCCAACTTACAGCAGTATCAATTGGCGATGTAAGTAATGACGAGTTGAATAACCTGGCTAAATATGGCGCAGATAAAATTTTGAACATAGCTAACGCTCAGCTAAAAAACTTTGTCAACCAAGCCTATGCTTCCGTTATTGCAGAAGCTGCTAAAAAGGAGGGCGCTGATATTGTGGTGCTATCCAACTCGTTTTCGGGCAGCGGATTAGCACCACGTTTGGGTGTTAAACTTGATGCCGGGGTTGTTGATGGCGCTACTGCCCTACCCGAGCAAAACGACGGCAAATTCACCGTTAAAAAAACAGCATTTTCTGGCAAGGCCTTCGCCATTGTTGAGTTAACATCCACCAATAAAGTAATATCGCTTACGCCAAACGCTTATAAAGTAGTTGAGGCAGCCAGAGCTGCGCAAATTGAAGTTTTTGATGCTGAAGTTAAAGCGTCTGATCTTAAAACGATATTGAAAGAGATTGTACGATCTGCCGATAAAGTATCACTACCTGACGCCGAGATCGTTGTATCGGCCGGTCGAGGATTAAAAGGACCCGAAAATTGGGGGATGATAGAAGAGCTGGCAACATTGCTTGGCGCTGCTACGGCTTGCTCAAAACCGGTGTCAGACGCGGGATGGCGGCCGCATAGCGAACACGTTGGACAAACAGGTATTGCTGTCAGTCCAAATTTGTATATTGCGGTGGGAATTTCGGGGGCTATACAGCACCTGGCAGGCATCAGTTCGTCAAAGGTTATTGTAGCCATAAACAAAGATCCCGAAGCACCAATTTTTAAGGTTGCCGACTATGGGATAGTTGGCGATGCCTTTGAAGTGGTACCAAAATTGATAGCAGCTATTAAAGAACATAAAGCCTTGGTTTAAGGATAAGTGATGGGTAATAATATGAAAAAAATTAAGCTTGATATTGTCGGCTTGTCTTACAGTCAGACACAATCGGGTGCATACGCTTTGGTATTGGGCGAAGTGGGCGGCAGGCGCAGACTACCTATCATTATAGGCAGTTTTGAGGCACAAGCTATTGCTATAGAAATAGAAAAAATGACCCCAAGCAGGCCATTAACGCATGACTTGTTTAAAACCTTCGCCGATGCGTATCATATCATGATACAAGAAGTGATTGTTTATAACCTGGTAGATGGTATATTTTTCTCTAAACTGATCTGTACCGATGGTAAAAAAGTGATGGAGATAGACGCCCGTACATCAGACGCTATCGCTATTGCCGTGAGGTTTGCGTGCCCGATATATACTTACGAGTTTATCCTGTCAAGCGCAGGCATTGTAATTGAAGGTAACGACTTTGTTTACCTTGAAAACATCGGCGAAACACCCGAGGAGATTACGCCCACCCCATCATCGGCCACTGGGTTTACTGCATTAAGTGAGGACGAGCTTAAAGCTAAATTACAGGAAGCGCTCGCTGAAGAATCTTACGAAAAAGCGGCTAAGATCAGGGATGAGTTGAATAAACGGAAGGCGTCGTAGCTAAGGATTGGTGGTTGGAGATAGTTATTTACTTTTCTTTTGCTACAAATCAGCAATCTTCAACTTGTTGGCGTTCGACTGTGACGAGGGCTGAATATCTGTTGGCGATGTATGGCAGAGGATCATTTAATCTTAAATCCCCCTTTAAACTCTCCTATAAAATCACTACTTTCCCGTTTTTAAATTAACTGGTTACATACGCTCAAAACCCAACGGTATATGAATATTAAGTTTCGCTTAATACTGATGAATTTTATGCAGTTTTTTATATGGGGAGCGTGGCTGCTTACTATTGGTGCATATTGGTTTCAGAACAAGCAATGGTCGGGTGCGCAGTTTGGCGTTATCTTTTCAACCATGGGTATATCGGCCATATTTATGCCCGCCATCACCGGCATCATATCAGACAAATTCATCAATGCCGAGAAGCTTTACGGCATTATGCATATCCTGGCATCGGCAGTACTGTTTTGCCTGCCGTTGGTGACAAACCCAACTACATTTTTTTGGGTGATGCTTCTCAACATGGCGTTTTACATGCCAACCCTGTCGTTGTCCATCACCGTTGCGTATTCGGCTTTGAAGAAAAACAACATCGATATTGTAAAAGAGTATCCCCCTATCCGCATTTGGGGCACTATTGGCTTCATCGTAGCTTTATGGGCGGTAAGCCTAACCCATAACGAAACATCGGCTAATCAATTTTACATTGCTTCGGCGGTGTCGCTAGTGTTAGGTGTTTACTCGTTTTCATTACCTAAATGCCCGCCTCTTTTAAATAATACTACTACCAAAACATTTGCAAGCTCTTTAGGCTTAAACGCATTCGCTTTATTTAAAACACCTAAGTTTGCCATATTTTTTGCCTTCTCGCTTTTGTTGGGTGCAGCATTACAGTTAACCAATGCCTATGGCGATACTTACATCCATGATTTTAGAAATATAGCGGCCTACTCAGACACTATCGCGGTAAGGTATCCGGCTATCATAATGTCTATATCGCAGATCTCTGAGACACTGTTTATTCTGGCTATACCTTTCTTTCTGCGTAAGTTCGGTATCAAGTACGTTATGCTGTTTAGCATGCTGGCTTGGGTATTGCGCTTTGGTTTATTTGCTTTCGGCAACCCTGCAGATGGCCTTTGGATGATTGTACTATCATGCATTGTTTACGGTATGGCCTTTGATTTCTTTAACATATCAGGCTCGTTATTTGTAGAAACGCAAACCACACCCGAGATTCGCGGCAGCGCGCAGGGTTTATTTATGATGATGGTAAACGGCTTTGGCGCGCTATTTGGCAGCTTTGCCAGTGGTGTTATCATAGACAAATTTTACACCATGGCCAATGGCAGTAAAGACTGGCAGGGCATCTGGCTTTGCTTCGCCCTTTATGCCTTAGCAATTGCCGTGGTATTTCCGTTTGTGTTTAGGTACAAACATAACGCCGCTTTAGAGCGTGCCATCCAAAACGTACAACATTAATATTGTATTAATATACGATATACATCTATCTGCCACCCTTATTAACTGATGAAAAAACATTACCGTAAAGAAGACGATTGCGCAAATTGTGGTGCTGAATTAAAGGGGAAATTTTGCCATACCTGCGGACAGGAAAACCTGGAGCTAAAGGAAAACTTTGGCCACATGATGACCCACGCCATTAGCGACTACTTTCACTTCGATCATCAGTTTTTTCATACTATCCGTCCTTTAGTTTCGCAACCGGGTAAACTCACTATAGAATATATGGCCGGCAGGCGCGTGCAATATTTGCACCCGGTTAAAATGTACATTTTTATAAGTTTAGTGTATTTTCTGCTCCTGTTTAAATCCGGCCATAATGAGCAAAAAGCTAATCATAATAACAACAAACAGCAGACTAAGAAGGATTTGGTTGCCGCCAATAAAAACCTAGACAGCGCCTTAAAAAGCAATGACGTACCCGCTATTGTTAAACCAATAATAGAACGCGAAAAGAAAAAGAATGATGAGCGGTTAAAAAACGGCAGCAAAGCCAGTCGGGAAGATGTATTTGACTTTGGTGAGGAGAAAGATACAAAAAGAGCAAAGAAACTGCCCGGAACGTCCCGCGATAGTACTTATGAGGGTTACCTGAGTAATCAGGCTAAGTTGCCTGCCGACAAAAAGGATGGTTGGCTAATGAGAAATTATAACGAAAAATCGTATATATACCAGAACAAATACGGTGAAAAAGCCAGGGAAATGTTTTTTGAGGATGTAAAACACGGTATCCCAAAAATGATGTTTTTATTGTTGCCCTTATGCGCCCTGATATTCAAAATAGCTTTTTGGCGCAATAAGAAATACTATGTAGAGCATTTGATATTTACTTTTCACCTGCACTGCTTTATATTTTTGTTTCTGGCCATTATCATGCTGCTGCAAATGATCACGCCAAATGGGTGGGGTTTAGATGACTGGCTGGATTTTATTGGCTTTATCGGTATAATATGGTACCTGTACCGGGCTTTAAGAGTGTTTTACCAACGCAGCCGTTGGCGCACTATCTCAAAAATATTCGGCGCAGGCACCATGTATTTTTTAACGTTTAGCTTTTGTATAGTTGTTTTACTGGCTATTACTGCACTGGTTTAAAACAGTTTGTAGCCTAACGACAGGTTAAACAAATTGATTTTGGTTGAACCCGTGCCGTAATTTTGTTTGCTCAAACCAGCCTCGTAACGTAAATCAACAGACAGGCTGCGGATATCAACGCCGGTACCCACCTGCCACGCAAAGTTTTGATTTTTATATTCAAGGTTGGTGGCGCTACCTGCAGCGCTGCTAAAGCTTTGATCTTTATTGATAGCAAATGAAACTACCGGACCGGTGTAAAACCTTGCACCAAAACCAAAGGCGCCAACTTTGGCACCAACTAATAAAGGCACATCAAGGCTGGTAAATTTACGTTTGATACCGTCTATCTCCACATTTTTGCCGGTCATATAAAGCTCCGGCTGAAAGTTTAAGCCTAAAGCGCCGAAGCGTGCCCAAACACCACCTAAGTAGCCGGCGTTGTTATTTGTAGCAAACGTGCCTGATTTTGAAACGCTGGTTAAATTCATGCCGCCCTTTACACCAAACTGAAAGCTCGGAATAATCTGCGCGTCCGACGCATAAATAGTAGCAAAGCAAATTGCGATAGTAAGGATAATTTTTTTCATAAAAGGTTGTGATTTAAATGAGTTTCAAAGCTAACTAAAAGCAGTCTATCTCAAACGACAATTATTAACAGCTTATGTTTGTATAATACCTACATTAAACTGCTTTTCGACAGGCGCATGGTTGGCAGCCTCGATGCCCACGGATATAACCTTGCGGGTATCTAAAGGATCAATGATCCCATCAACCCAAAGCCTTGCGGCGGCATAGTATGGCGTGGTTTGAGCGTTATACCTATCAGTGGTTTGTTTAAGCAGATCGGCTTCCTGGGCTTCGGTCAGATCTTCTCCCCTTGCCTTTGCACTTGCTGCCTGCATTTGTATAAGGGTTTTGGCGGCCTGCACACCCCCCATCACGGCAATTTTAGCGCTGGGCCAGGCGTATATCAGTCGCGGATCATAAGCCTTGCCGCACATGGCGTAGTTGCCCGCACCGTAAGAGTTGCCAATAACAAAGGTAAACTTGGGAACAACCGAATTAGCTACCGCATTTACCATTTTGGCGCCGTCTTTAATAATCCCCCCCTGCTCTGACCGGCTGCCAACCATAAAGCCGGTAACGTCTTGCAAAAACACTAGGGGAATCTTTTTTTGGTTGCAATTCATAATAAAACGGGTAGCCTTATCCGCCGAATCTGAATAGATCACCCCTCCAAACTGCATCTCGCCTTTTTTTGATTTGATGACTTTGCGCTGGTTAGCGACTATGCCGACAGCCCAGCCGTCAACCCTGCCTAATCCGCAAATGATGGTTTGGCCGTAACCTTCTTTATATTCTTCAAATTCTGACCCGTCAAGCAATCGTAGTATAATTTCGCGCATGTCATACGCTTTTTCGCGGTTATCGGGCAAAATCCCATAGATATCTGCGGTATTTTTGCTCGGTTCTGCCGGTTTTATGCGATCAAATCCGGCTTTGACGTAATCGCCCGTCATACTCATAATCTTGCGGATTGAATCCAAACAGGTCTTATCATCCGGGTGCTTATAATCTGTCACTCCAGAGATCTCGCAATGCGTCGTCGCGCCGCCTAAAGTTTCATTGTCGATATCCTCGCCTATGGCTGACTTAACCAGGAATGATCCCGCCAGGAAAACAGAGCCCGTACCCTCAACAATCATTGCCTCATCGCTCATAATAGGCAGGTAAGCCCCGCCTGCCACGCAAGAACCCATGATCGCTGAGATCTGGATGATCCCCATGCTGCTCATTTGAGCGTTGTTCCTAAAAATGCGGCCAAAGTGCTCTTTATCCGGGAAGATTTCATCCTGCAAGGGTAAATAAACCCCAGCCGAATCAACCAAATAGATAATAGGTAAGCGGTTCTCCATTGAAATCTCTTGCGCACGCAGGTTTTTCTTGGCCGTTATCGGGAACCATGCGCCGGCTTTAACTGTGGCATCGTTAGCTACGATAACGCATTGCCTGCCCGACACGTAACCTATCCCCGTAATAACCCCGCCGGATGGGCAGCCCCCATGCTCGGCGTACATTCCATCGCCTGCAAAAGCTCCTATCTCCAGCCATCGCGAATCAGGATCAATCAAATACTTTACGCGCTCGCGTGCCAGCATTTTTCCTTTTTCTTTTTGTTTGGCAGCAGCTTTTTCGCCGCCGCCCTGGTGTATCTTTTTAAGGCGGGTATTAACGTCGTACATCAACTGCTTGTTAATGTCTTCGTTTTTATTAAAATCCAGGTCCATAGGCGGGTTTATACTAATCACTACAATTTAGTAATAAAAAGGTGTTACCGTGAAGATTTAAGTAAGTTTAAAGCGATGGAGAAATTTATATAACCAGACAGGCAACAAGCGCAACCTTCGCAGCGTTAAGTCGTATAACTAATAATTAAACGCCCCTGATTATGATCATTTTGACTATAGCGTATTTATGCAGACGGTTTAACGTATTACCACGTGTTTACGGCCTGGTATTAGTTACCCAAGTGCCGGCGGTTACTTTGAACACTTGCTTCGCCCTGGCCAGAAATTAGGATGTGCTAAGTAAGGTTTCTATCCTTGAACCAAACTTCGTCAGGTTCAATTTTTATATTCTCCATTAAGTTTACCAGTTCAATGGCATCTGCCGAAGTAATAACCAACTGGCGGTTTGCCGGTTTTAAATAGCGCTGCTCAACCATTACATCCATTTGTAACAGCAAATTATCGTAAAAACCGTTAGCGTTTAGCACGCCCACCGGGTGGCGGTGCAAACCCAATTGCAGCCAGGTTAGTACCTCAAAAAATTCCTCAAGTGTACCAAAGCCGCCGGGCAGCATAATAATACCATCGCACAAATCATTCATCATTTTCTTACGCTGATGCATGTTTTCAACTATGTGCAGCTCAGTCAGGCCCGTGTGGCCAACCTCTTTATCCATCAAAAAACGGGGGATAACGCCAACAGCTTTGCCGCCACGTGCCAGTATAGCGTCGGCTATCATACCCATTACGCCTACTTTGCCGCCACCAAAAACCAGGGTAATATCTTTGCTTACCATAACCTCGGCAAGTAGGTCGACAGCGGTTTTCAGGACCGGATCGCCATTGTAATTAGCACCACAGAATACGCAGATAGACTTCATGTTACAAAGATATAATTTTTGTTAATTTTTGTTAAGGAATGCCAATATCAGGTGATTCAATTATATATTTGAGCATAACAAAACAACCATATCATGAAAAAAACCTTATTCCTTGCTTGCTTATGCTTTATTGCCGGCGTATCGGCTTTTGCCCAAAACATCACTAAACCGCGCGTTGAACGTGCTGACGACGCCAATTGCGTTATCAGTAAAATTGAAACTACAGATAAGTACACCATTGTAAGTTTTGACTACACTGCCCCAAGTGATAACTCATGGGTGCAGCTAAATGATGATATTTTTATTAAGACGAAAGACGGAAAGAGGTATGGTTTTATTAAAGCTGAAAATATTACTATAGCACCCGAAAAACATGTAAGTGAAAACGCGGGCGAGAGCTTTATCTTTAAAGCATATTTTAAGAGAATACCGAAAGGCACAAAAAGCATTGATGTTATTGAAAACGCGGAGGGAAATAATGGCACTTCTAATTACTTTAACTATTATAATGTAAGCCTTACACAACCACAGGGTGATTATGTTACTCAAATAACATCTAATAATACTAATGTAACTTACACTGCAACAACACCGGAGAGCCTGGGAGGTAAAGATTTCGCCACCGCGTTTGACGCCTTAGCACCTATGGTAGGCAACATGACAAAATCAATGATGGATGCCCAGCTGAAGTATTTTAAGCAACCGGGTAAAGTACAGGAAATTGCAAAACTAAACAGGGCGTATTTTGAAGCCCTGGTTGAAGAAGGTTTTACGGAGGATCAAGCCTTAAAGATCATTACAGCAGAGAGCTTGTTGCCAAAAGCCGGGTCGACCGGAAAGTAAGGGCAACGCTTATAAAGTAACGAAAACAGAAAGGGCTAAGCAAATGAATTGCTTAGCCTTTCTGTTTTCGTTACCATACATTATTAGCGGGTATAATTCGGCGCTTCTTTAGTAATAGTAATATCATGCGGGTGAGACTCGCGGATACCTGAAGCGGTGATACGTACAAATTTTGCTTGCTGTAAGGCGTCAATGTCCTTAGCGCCACAGTAACCCATGCTGGCACGTAAACCACCAACAAACTGGTATATCACCTCTGACAACGTACCTTTATAAGGTACACGGCCAACAATACCTTCGGGAACCAATTTCTTGATATCGTCTTCAACATCCTGGAAATAACGATCTTTTGATCCTTGTTCCATAGCCTCTATAGACCCCATACCGCGGTATGATTTAAAGCGACGACCTTCGTAAATAATACTCTCGCCCGGTGATTCTTCAACACCTGCAAACAGTGAGCCTGCCATGATAGTACCTGCACCTGCTGCTATAGCCTTAGCAATGTCACCAGTGTGTTTAATACCTCCATCGGCTATAACGGGTACGCCCGTACCTTTAAGGGCCTGAGCGCACTCATATACTGCATAAAGTTGTGGGACGCCCACACCTGCTATAATACGGGTAGTACAGATAGAACCTGGGCCTATACCAACTTTAACAGCATCAGCACCGGCATCAGCCAGGGCACGTGCTCCATCGCCTGTGGCAACGTTACCGGCTATAACTTGTAATTCAGGATATTTGGCTTTAACTTCTTTCAGTTTATCAATAACACCTTTTGAGTGGCCGTGCGCGGTATCAATAGCAATAACGTCTACACCGGCTTTAACAAGTGCATCAACACGCTCCATAGTATCGGCAGTAACGCCAACGGCAGCACCAACACGTAAGCGGCCATGCTCGTCTTTACAAGCGTTAGGGTTGTTTTTAAATTTTTGGATATCCTTAAAAGTGATCAGACCGATCAGGATGCCACCGGCATCAACTACCGGTAGTTTTTCAATTTTATGTTGTTGCAGTATTTCTTCGGCTTGCTGTAAGGTTGTACCTGCCGCAGCGGTAATCAAACCTGTTTTGGTCATTACGCCCTCTACAGGTTTGGTAAGATCTTTTTGGAAACGCAGATCGCGGTTGGTAATGATGCCTTTCAGCTTGTTGTTCTCGTCAACCACCGGGATACCACCAATTTTAAATTCGCGCATCATTTTAACCGCGTCGCCAACGGTTGATGCTTCGTGCAGGGTAACAGGCTCCTGGATCATACCGCTTTCGGACCGTTTTACTTTACGTACTTCGGCAGCTTGCTTTTCAATGCTCATGTTTTTGTGCAGCATACCCAAACCACCGGCCTGCGCCATGGCAATAGCTAATTGCGCCTCTGTAACCGTATCCATAGCAGCTGATACCAATGGCACGTTTAAGCGGATATTACGGGTTAAAAATGAGCTGGTATTAACGTCGCGCGGTAAAATTTCTGAATAAGCCGGGAGTAGTAATACGTCATCGTAGGTTAAACCTTCGGCAACAAATTTTGATGGGTCTGACTGCATAGCAAATAATTATTTGGAGGTATTATTTGCCGGGCAAAGCTATAAAAATATTTCGGATTTAGAACGCCGGGCTTAGAAATAGTTATCTGACCCATGATTTTTTAAATTAATTGATTTAGGGATTACAATTCAATTCTAAAATGATTTGAATTGAGCAGACCCTAGCCTATACCATCTAGCGATGGGTTTGAAACCCATCGCTAGATTAGTAATTTTAATATTTGCCTACAACCACCCTATAAAATTTGTCCAAATCCAAATACTGATTGGCTAAACGCAATATTTCATGAGCTTTAATATTTTTTACGATGTTGATGTACCGGTCATAATAATCATAACCCATGCCGGAGAAATGCAGGTTTTTAAACTTATCGGCATGCGAGAATACATTCTCTAAACTGCCTAGCAATGAACCCATCATGTAATTGCGCACCAATTCCAATTCATCGTCAGGCACTAATTGAGTTTTTAACAGGCCTATTTCTTTTTCTATCTCGGTAATAGCCGCTTTGCACACGTCCGTCCCTACTTCGGTAGCTATAAACAGCGTGCCGTTATGTTGGAATGAGGTAAGGCCGGAGCCAATGCCATAGGTGTAGCCTTTATCCTCGCGAATGTTATTCATCAACCTTGAGCCAAAGTATCCACCAAGCAGCGTATTTAACACTTGCACGGCAGGGAAATCTGCATGTTTGCGGTTTATAAACGGTAACCCCATTCGTATGGCTGACTGGAGCGCGTCCGGACGTTCAATAAAATGAAATTGCTCGGTACCGTAAACAACCTCAGGCTGGCTGGTATCGGGTGCTGCTAACAGCGTTGTCCAGTCGGCACCAAATATACCTGATAATAGATCAAGCGATTTGCCGGTAACCTTGCCCGCAATAATAATGGTACAATTTACGGGCTGATACATTTCTTTAAAATGCGCCAGCAAGTCATCGCGCTTAACTGTATCATAGGTCTCTAACTCGGCAGTTACGCCGTAAATAGTATCGCCATATAAAGCTTTATTAAAAGTGCGGCGTGCAACCACGTCATTCTTTTTAAGGCCTACTTGTAGTTTTTGCTGATGGTTACGAATAAACGTTTCCAATTCCTTTTGCGGGAAAACCGAATTGGTCAAAACATCCTTTACCACGGGCAAAGTTTTATCCAGGTGTTTGGTTAAGGAGTACAGGGTAACCAGCGATTGCTCATAGCCATAATCAACAGATAAAAACGCACCGTAAAAATCAATCTTGTCGGCAATCTCAGCAGCTGATAAGGTGGTGGTACCATCTGTAAGCATAGCATTAGTTGCCATGTTTGACAGCGGCTTAGCGGGATCAAAACGCAGGTTGTTAAAAACCCACTCAATCCGCACCAACTCCTGGTCGCCCGAATTGAAGCTGAACAATTTAGCGCCGTTGGCGAGTTTTAGCTCTTCGGGCCTTAAAAAATTAATATTGTCTATGCCCTTAAATTCGGGGGCCAATTCTCTATCTAAAATCATTGTTCAGCCAAGTATATAAGGGTGGATGAATTGTTTTTTCTGAAAAGCTTATTAGCTTCTGCCTTTATCTCTGCTGCGGTTACTGCTAAAAACTTTTCAGTTTCTGTGTTCAGCAATTCGGCCCCACCTAACAATTCATAATAAGCCAGGTTCATGGCCTTGTCAAGCAATGACATCTCCGAGAAAATCATGGTAGACTCCGTTTTGTTTTGCACCTTGGTCAGTTCGTCCGCGGGCACTTCTTCTACTTTCAGCTTTTCAACTTCAGCCCATAGTGCAGCTTCCGCTTCTTCGATACTTACGCCTGCTGTTGGTTTACCCTCCAGCACAAACATGCCTTTATCCAGGCTGCCAAAAGCAAAGGCATGTACCTCGCTAAACAACTGTTTGTCTTTTACCAGTGTACGGTACAAACGCGATGAATGACCGCGCGACAAAATATCAGCCATCAGCTCGACCGCATAAAATTGCGGCTCCCTCCTCCCCGGCATTTGCATGGCTATATAGATATCGTTAACCGGCACTTTAGCGGTAACTGTATCACGGCGTTCGTCTTGCTGCGATGGCTCTTGCGGCAGGTCGCGGTTATATTTTTCGCCTGGCGGGATAGGTGCAAACCACTTTTCGGCCAGCTCTTTTACCTGCTCCAATTTCACATCTCCACCAACTACCATAATGGCATTTTGCGGGTTATAATGCTTTTTAAAAAATGCCTTAACGTCCTCAATTTTAGCATCGGCAATATGCTCAATGGTTTTACCAATGGTATCCCAACGGTAAGGGTGATGTTTATAAACCATAGGGCGCAAACGCAACCAAACATCGCCGTAGGGTTGGTTTAAATAGCGTTGCTTAAACTCCTCTATTACCACGGCGCGCTGCACCTCAAGGCTCTTTTCGCTAAAAGCAAGGCTTAGCATGCGGTCGCTCTCTAACCAAAAAGCTGTCTCTAAGTTGGCAGATGGCAGGGTGATGTAATAGTTGGTTATATCATTGCTGGTAAAGGCATTATTCTCGCCGCCCACCTTTTGCAGGGGGGCGTCATATACGGGTACATTAACAGATCCGCCAAACATCAGGTGCTCAAATAAATGTGCAAAACCCGTTTGTTCAGGGCTTTCATCTCGGCTGCCAACATCATACAAAATGTTGACTACAGCCATTGGGGTGGTATTATCTTCGTGAACAATTACCCGCAGGCCATTGCTCAGTGTAAAACGGTTGAATTTAACCATGTATTAAGTTATTCGTTATAATAGTAGTGAGCAAATGTATGATTTTAGACATATTGTATAAGGCAGCTTAAAGTTTATTTTTATTTTCGTTAATGGACCAAGCTCAACTTATTAAGGAAATTGACACCAATATTGGCAAAATAAAGATAGTAGCGCTTGGTAATAAACTTCACGAGCAAGGTTTTAATTTACGAGACCTGATTACCATTACGCTACATCCCGAGCCGGAGGTTGCTTTTAGAGCTACCTGGTTGCTGGAGAATATATTTTTGCAACACCCTGAAACTTATTTGCCTGAACTAGGATACCTGTTATCGCAAATGCTGTTGGTAATCGCACCGGGTAGCAAAAGGCATTACGCCAAAATTGTAATGCATTTAACAGAGCGCAATGCTCCACAGCTTATAAAGAATGGAATACAAGACATTGATTTTGAACCGGTGATTGAGCAGCTGTTTGATTGGCTGATTGACCCCAAAAATAAAATTGCTGTAAAAGCCTTTGCTGCCGAAGCACTATTCAACCTTCGCCACCGCTATGATTGGATTACTGAAGAACTGGCCAACCAGCTACAGTTTTTAATGCGCAATGGTAGCGCTGCTATACAGAGCAAAGGGAAGAAGCTATTGAAAGATCTTGGGCCCCTCTAAATCTCCCCCTTCCGGGGGAGATTTTTAATTTTATTTAAAGCCCTCCCCACCGGGGAGGGTTGGGTGCGGCTTATGCGGTCGGCCTGTCGCTGCTGTGCAGGTTATGGCTTATCATAAAATGGTGCAGCTTAGCTTGTATGGCAGATGAGCTGTCGTCTGCATAAGTACCGTACGCATTTACTATAATACCTTTCAAATTGTATTTGGGTGCGCTGATGGCATAAACAATTGACATATCCGACGGGTTGCTCTGACCCTCAAAACGGTAAAACTCGTCTATAGAAAACTCGTCAGCCGTCATGTGTATATCCTGGGATTTATCGTCTATCGTGTCGCCTTCCATGCTTAGGTTGGCAGTATATCCTCTTTTCATCAAATCATTAGTGGCATCCACTAAAGTTTCATAATTTTCCATGGCTTTTTCGTTTAAGTAACAGGGCCCTTAAAAAGGGCCCTTTGTTTATTTAAACCAATAAACCTGCAAGGTTGTTTTGGATGTTAGGAAAGATTTTTCGGACTGATTACACCTCTTTATTGGCATCCCAGTTTTCAAGATAATGCGCTATACGGCTTAGAAACGTGCCGCCCAGTGAGCCATCAACCACCCTGTGGTCATAAGACAAGGACAGGAACATCATATGCCTTATGGCAATTACGTCACCCTCTTTAGTCTCTATTACAGCAGGTTTCTTTTTAATGGCGCCTATAGCCAGTATAGCTACCTGCGGTTGGTTGATGATAGGTGTACCCATTATATTACCAAAGGTGCCCACGTTTGTGATGGTAAATGTACCCTCCTTAACATCATCAGGCAGCAGTTTGCCGGTGCGGGCCTTTTTGGCCAGGCCGTTTACCGCTTTGGTTAAACCAAGGAGGTTAAGTTCGTCAGCATTTTTTATTACAGGTACTATCAGGTTACCGTTTGGTAAGGCTGTAGCCATACTTAAGTTGATAGCTGCTTTTTTTATGATCTGTGTACCATTAACGCTCACGTTCACTAGTGGAAAGTCTTTAATAGCCTTCACCACAGCTTCCATAAATATCGGCGTAAAGGTTATCTTTTCACCCTCGCGTTTTTCAAAGCTGTTCTTTATTTTTTCGCGCCATAATACCAAGCCGGTCACGTCGGCCTCAACAAATGAAGTTACGTGAGGCGACGTGTGCTTGCTCATCACCATATGGTCGGCAATCAGGCGGCGCATACGGTCCATCTCTATGATCTCGTCTGCACCGCTGGCGGTTATGCCGGGCTTAGTCGATTCAGCTTTTGAAGCTTCTGCTGTTTTTGGCGCTTGCTGTTGTGTTGGCGCTTCTGTCCTGGCAGGTGGCGGAGTCAGCGTAACGTTAGCAGTTTTAACTTCCGGTTTTGCCTGCTCTGCTTGCGGTGCAGGTACGGTATTTTGAACGGCAGGTGCCGGCGCTTTGCTTCTGTTACGCACGTAGGCTAACAGGTCATCTTTTGTTAGGCGGCCTTCGGCGCCGGTGCCGGGTATGCTGTCCAGTTCGGCGCTACTTATATTTTCTTGTTGCGCAATGTGTTTAACCAGGGGCGAGTAAAATCTTCCCTCGGAAACTGCTTGCGGCTGTGGCGCTGCAGTTCTTTGCTCAAGTTGTTGTGTTCCGGGTATGTTTTGGGCTTGAGTTGGTACAGGCGTAGGTACCGTAGGCGGTGTAAATACCACCGGTTTTGGCGCTGCAGCAGCTACAGGCACGGGTGGCGCCGCAACAGGAGCAGGCGCAGCCGCTGCTTGCGGTTCAGACTCGGCCTGGGCCGGTTCGTCGGTTTCTATAATAGCGATTACGGCACCTACCTGAACTACCTCTTCTTCTTTACATTTTTGTTCAACCAATCGTCCGGAAACGGGCGATGGCACTTCAGAATCTACCTTATCTGTAGCAATTTCCATTACTGCATCGTCCGCGTCTATATAATCGCCTGGTTTTTTTAACCACTTGATTATAGTTGCCTCAGCAACGCTTTCCCCCATTTTTGGCAATAATAGCTGATACTTAGCCATAAGATATGTATAGTTCTTTGGTCAAAATTAGAAAATCTGTCGCTTACTTCTCAACATCTTTGAGTAAAGTATTCAACATAAATAATGCGCTTGTAGCGCTCCTTTCAATGTTTTGCTGCCTTTTGTTACCAAATGTGAATTTCTTTTTCACAGTTTTTGTACCACAGGCGGCGGCTATCCAAACTGTACCCACCGGTTTATCGGGCGTACCGCCGTCGGGCCCCGCAATGCCGGTGACAGCTATTGCGAAATCTGATTTGAAATTACGCAGTGCCCCTTCCACCATTTCCGTCACGGTTTCTTCGCTAACCGCACCATATTGCTCCAGCGTTGCGTGCTGTACCCCTAACGCATCTTCTTTTATTTGGTTTGAATAACTTACAGCCCCACCCAAAAAGACTTTAGATGAGCCGGCATGCTGTGTAAACAGGTGCGAGATATAACCACCGGTGCAGCTTTCAGCTACGGATAAGGTTAGCCCACGCGCGGCCATGTAATCCATTATAGCTTTTTCAAGCGGCACATCATCTGTAGCTACCACAAAAGCACCTACGCGCTCAACTATCTTAGCAGCGTACTCCGCAATCTCAGCGGCCAAAATATTTTCGTCATCACCAGATCCGCTTAAGCGCAAACGCACCTGGCCCAGCTTGGGTAAATAAGCCAGTTTTATGTGTGCAGGCAAAGCATCTTCAATATCGGCAATACGCTCGGCTAAAAAAGATTCACCCTCGCCTACTGTAAGTGTAGTTTTATGAATAATATAGGGCAGTTTAAACGAAGCTTTAAGTTTTGGGATGACCTGCTCCTCCATCATATACATCATCTCGAACGGCACGCCGGGCATCGAGACATAGATCTTGCCACCGGCATTGAACCACATACCGGGGGCAGTGCCATTTTTATTTTCTACAACCTCGCAATTTGACGGTACCTGGGCCTGTAAGCGGTTAATATTTAAAAGCGGGCGGTTATACTTGGCAAAAATGCGTTCAACGTTTTCTAATGCCGGTTGGCTCTCTATCATTCCTACGCCAAAATATTCGGCAAGGGTGCTTTTAGTGATATCGTCTTTAGTGGGGCCTAAACCGCCGGTTATTAATATAATATCAGCACGGATGGCGGCATCTGCCAATGCCGAAAGGATATGTTGTTTATCGTCGGACACAGAGGTGATTTGCTTAACCCTGATGCCCGCTTTATTAAGTTGCTGCCCCATCCAGGCGGAGTTACTGTCTATAATCTGCCCTATTAATATTTCGTCGCCAATGGTGATAATTTCTGCGAGCATACGGCTACTGATTAAAGTTTACGTTATTGGTGTAATCGCTACGTTTACTCAATTTTAGTGCCTGCAAAATTTGCGATTTAACCCTTAGCGTAACATTGTAGGATTTGTAATAACCAAAAGGCAACCATTGTATTGACAGATCCCAACAATGCAGGTCTCTGTATATGGCAAATGATGTCGCGCTGCTTAGCTGACCGACCGCAAAATCATAGTTTGTATTAAATTGTATTTTCCAGGCCTTGGTCAAACTTAAATCTCCGCTCAACATAATGGTATTGGCGCGCTGGCTGCTTATGTACTGATTGGAGTAGCTGAAATTGTAATTTAGCACTAAGTTCCACGGGATATTAAAATCCATGTAAGCAGCCGGGTCACTGTTTAACATAGCTAAATTTTGTCGTTGCTGTGGGTTAGCTGTGGCCAGGGTAAGGCCATTAGCAGCCGCATTGGCATTTGGCGACGGGTGAAAAACCGCCGGGTTTAAGCTACCACTAACCGCGAAGCTAAATGATACCAGCTTAGGCAGCTTGCCTTCCTGCCAAGTATAACGATTAATAGTACGTCTATACGGAATAACCTGCCCGTTGGTGATTGAATCATATACCCTATTAACATATGGATCAAAAATACCCGAAAAAGAAACATTTATCTTATCCTTAAATAAACCTAAGTGGCCCGATGCCGAAATTGGCGATAGATTAAATGAGTCGGCCGCAAAATTATAAAAAGTAGAGAATGACAAACTTTGAATCAAGTTGATTTTACGATTCTGCTGTACAGTATCTGTACTTTTAGGTCTTAATTTAGCTTCCAGATTATTATCAACACTAAAACTGATACCCGCCTGCTTACCCCCTGAAGGGCCTCCATATAACGACGATTGATAAATAGAGTAACGTTGATATATAACAGGGTATGGCACAGTAGCGTTACTTACAATTAAACGGTTGTAGGGACGATTAAGGCCAGAGTAATCCGGTGTATAGCTAAAGCCGATATTGGGTGTAATAACGTGCCGTATGGCCATTAACTTGCTGTTTTTAAAGTTTAACAAGCCATATAAGCGGGTAGATAAGCTTGCGTTTAAGCTATAGTTACCTACACGGGTAAAGCCAGGCACGGTATCCGTTACTAATGAGTCGGCGCGGGCAAAGCGTTGTCTTACCGACTGAAAATACCAGCGGTCAGTATAATTCATGCTACCGCTGAACTGAAAATAATCAAACAAGTTAAAGTTTACGCCGATAGGGACGTTATGCTGTATACCATTCTGTAATCTCTTGGTGAATGTCTCACTCTTAAACAATTGCGACTCCGGTACACTGCGTATACTATTTGAGGCCTGCATAGTATAAGCCATGGTTATTTTTTGATACCATTTTTGCTCATCAACCCTGTCTTTTTTATCAAACGGGTTTATACTGGTCATGCTGAAGTTAATGTCAGGCAACGTTAACGAAACGGTTTTACGCACCAGATCCTGGCTGTGCGAAAGACTAGTTGTTAAGTTAAACGGTGTACCTGCCCAGGTCCTGGAATAGGCGATACTTGAAGCAAGCGAATTTTGCGTAAGCGTCTGTAAATTATAATTATTTGACGCGGGGTTGTTTTGATAATAGCTTGATGTACCGGCGTTTACTGACGCGCTAAACGTACTACCCGGGCTGGCAGACGGATTTTGCTGATGACGCCAATCAATGTGGAAGTCACGGGATGGCGGGTCGCCCGGTAAAGCGTAGTTATGAGAGCCGTAACTTAGTTTTAAACCGCCGCTATATTTATACCGTTTCATGTAATCAAGCGCGCTGCTTACTTCGTATGATCCGTTTGAGTAATAAGTACCCATGTTGGTTAAATCAGCATAATCGCTTAAACCAATATAATAACCAAAATCGCGCAAAAAGAAACCTAAGGTGGCGTCCTCGCCAAACGTTGGCAATAACACACCCGACGTACGGCTGTTTGTTTTAGGGAAAAAGCCAAAAGGGACGCCAATTGGCAAAGGTATCCCCTCTATCATTAAATAAGCCGGGCCCGATATGATACGCTTTGGTTCTGCAATACCCCTGGTAATCACAATACCATAATCAGGGTCTTCTCCCCTTGTGGGCTTGTCGCAGGCGCTAAAAATAACGTTAGCAAGCGCTACCTCGTCTTCATTAAGTTTTTTAGCCTGCCCTTTTGATATAAAGTTACCATCTTGCTGGGTAGATATATTCCAGATATGACCTCTTTTAGTTTCGTAGTTAAATAATAACGAGTCGGATACTATTGGCTCGTCTTTACCCTGTTTTGATATTGGCCTGCCTATGTAACGCCCCGTACGCGGGTCGCGCCGGCCGCTGGCATATATCAGCTTCTTTTTTCGATCTATGCGGATGTATTCGGCATCCAATTCAAAATCGCCGTAACTTACCCTGGCATTGCCTATGCGGTAGCTCATGCCCGTTTTCAGATCATTAAAAACAGAGTCGGCAATGTCCTTTATTTCCGTATCAAGGTCTGACCCGCTTTTCGTGGTGTCAATTACTGTCGATCTAACCCGGTTGGTATCGTTTAGAATCTTGATCGGCCTTTTGGTGGTATCGCGGATGGTATCTTTGAGTACGGTGCTGCGGCGAAGGTCAAGGTTGTTAATCCGGGGCGCATCTTTGCTGGTATTTACAGCAGATTTTTTATCTTTAGGGGATTTAGGCAGTTTTCTATTCGAGTCGAGCTGAATTATTGTGTCCGCGATATGTCGATTAACAGAAAATATACGTTTATAGGCAGTAGCCTTTATATTTACCATTAAAATAAGTGCAAATAGAAATAATAGGCTAACGAATTTCAAAATTGAGTATGAATAGTATTTTTGCAGATATAATTAACAGCGTTCAAAAATAATGAAAAATATAGCATTGAAACGATTGATTTTTGGAATACTGGCAATAGCCCTGTGCTTTTCTTTATTTTCTTTCACAACAATTTCTCCGGTAAAAACAGATACCATTACCAACAGCGGTTTTAAACTAAAAACCGTGATTGTTGATGCCGGGCATGGCGATAAAACCACCGGCCCGGGGCACTTTTCTTTTGGAGCATCCGGCTCCATATCTACCGAAAGACAAGTAACGCTATCTGTAGCAACTAAATTGCAAAAAGCGATAGAAAAAAATATCAACGGCGTAAACGCTGTGCTTACCCGCAAAACTCCGGAGGATGTGTCGTTTGAAAGAAGGGCCGAAATTGCCAACGAGAACAAGGGAGACCTGTTTATATCTATCCACTGTAATGCCCTGGCCGATAGAACGGTAAGAGAGAGAGTGGGTACAAAAAGAGGCAAGGCGGTTTATAGTACTATACGCGTGCCTAACAGATCTGGCAAGGGGGTGTTAATGCTGGTATACGGTTTAAAACGTACCCGCGAGCAGCAAAACGAAATTAAAAGTAATACTATTGAAGAGGATATGGACGGCGGGGCGCTTGATCCGAATGACCCGCTGACGATTATATTAACCAATGAGTATATTCGTAAATTTAGGGTACGTAGTATAAGCATGGCTAATATTTTAGCCACCGAGTTTGTTGATGTTGATGCCCGTAGATTGGAAGGTATACGCGAACAAAGCCTTTATGTGCTATGCCACGCCGCTATGCCGTCGGTATTAATTGAAATAGGGTACATTAACAACCCCGAAGAAGAAGAATATTTAAACTCTGAAGAAGGACAGGAGCAAATTGTAAATTCTATTGTACGCTCCATACAATCCTATAAAGACAAAGTAGAACAAGTGGCCCGATAATTGGTTATATGGACGTGCTTTTGCAGATTTAAACTGCATGCATCTATTAAAATAATTAAACGTCAGGCTTAATCTGCAAAATACCTAATATCACAACATCTATATTATAATATGAAAATTTCTAACGAAACTAAAATAGGCGCATTAACTACCTTAGCTATTACTGTACTTATATTAGGTTATAGTTTTTTGCGCGGCAATGACGTATTCTCCGGATCAAACAAATTTTACGCAATTTACGGCAGTGTTGACGGACTGACCGTATCAAAACCGGTTTTGGTTAACGGTTTCCAAATTGGCCATATCTCTAAAATGGAGCTTGGCGCCGATGGACGCACTACCGTTGAGTTAAAAATTAAAAACGAATATGAGGTACCCACAAACACCTTAGCCAAATTGGTTAGTACTGACCTTTTGGGCAGCAAGGCTATCGTGTTTTTATTGGGCGACAGCAAACAATTGGCCGAGAATAAAGACACCCTGCGTGCCGACGTACAAGGCAGCCTGGCTGAAAGCTTACAGCCCATACAAACTAAAGCCGAAAATTTAATGAACAGGTTAGATTCGTCGTTAGCGGCTGTCAATAGGATATTAAACCCGGGTTTTCAGCGCAATGTAGACCGTAGCTTTAACAGCATAGCTAATTCTTTACAAACCTTAGAGGGCACAACCAAAAAAGTAGATAATTTAGTTGCTGCACAGAGCGGCCACATCAATGGCATTTTAAGCAATTCAGAAGCCGTATCGGCCAATTTAAGAACTACTACAGCCGGTTTAAATAACGTTACTGCAAATTTCCAGCGGTTTAGCGGCGATTTAGCTAATGGTAATATCAAACAAACTTTAGATAACGCTAATAAAGCAGTGGCCGATTTACAAGCTGTAATGAACAACCTTAATAACAATAAAGGGTCTTTAGGTTTATTAATGAACGATGATAAATTGTACAAAAACCTTGAAGCATCGTCTGCAAACCTAAATTTATTGTTTTTAGATTTGAAAGAAAACCCAAAACGTTATGTCCACTTCTCTGTATTTGGCGGGGGTAAAAAAGATGATTAAAAGTAAGTTTATCATTAGGATATTTAAAGGCTTCCGGTTGGAAGCCTTTTTTGTTTACCGATGATTTTACTGCGATTACCGAGTTATTACGCCGCTTTACCAATTCAGTTGTAGCAATCATTAATATTTCTATATCTTAGATGCTAAGACAATCTACACTTATTACAACTTATTATGCAAACCAAGCGAACATCTATAGCTATCTCTAACGTTTACAAGGTGATATTACTATTGCTCCTGGTGGGCAGCAATACGTTTGCCAAAATTAAAGACAACATCATTATTGACGGCTATGTAGAAAACTTCGCCACCCTTGATAAAACTGTTTATTTAGACAACAGCATCTCGGTTGAGTATGTTGATCCGTTTGGTGAAACCAAACGGGTAACCTGCAAGTACGACAAACAGGGCAAGTTTAAACTATCTTTACACTTGCTAAACCCACAGGATGTGATCATACAATCGGGCGTGGGCGATTATGTTTTGACGCTTGTTGCGCCTAACGAAACACTACACATGGTTGTACGGTACTATAAGATAGACCAAGCCTCGCAGCATTACCCCAACATACATTATCGTACAGATTTTAAGGACGCGTTTTCGGGACCTAATGCTAACCGATACAGCAGTTTTTTCGGTACTTACATGAAAGCCAGCGGCCTTGGCCTACTTAAGCCCGACCCGACTATCGTTGCCGGAGACGTTGGTTTATTGAATATCAAATTAGCGCAAATACCGGGCATTGTAAAAACGCAACTTGGCGCGGCCGATTCGATCACTACAGAATGGCTTACCAATTTAATAGCCAGCGAACATATTCTAAACCTTCTGGCGCTTAGCCAGGAAAAACGCGTTGAAATAGATTATTCAAAAATAAATTACCCTAAAAGCACTGCACAAAACAGCCGCTTTTTTAGTATGGTTAGTTATGTTGATATACCGCTAAGCGTAGAAAACCAGTTTAGGCGTACTGCTGTTATCGGCAACCCTAACATGGTTTTAACAACGGATGATATAGCCCTGCTTGACAAAATATTTTCCGGGGCAGCCCTGGGGGCCGATAGCGTGAAAGCTCATGGCATTCAGGAACAATTTAAAGTTAACCCAAAAGCTATAGCATCGTCTGATTCTATTTACTGCGTTTTGGCCAACAATTACTACACTAAAAACTTACCACCGGTAATAGCAGATATTAAGAACGGTAATTTAATTACCGAATATCATTTGACTAGCTTTTTTAACCAGGTTAAGCCGAAGATCTTTGAAGGCATCAGTCCGCAAATGCAGGATTACATCATAGCCGAAGTGTTGACTGAGAATAAATTGAATAAAAACATTACCTATACTAAATCAACAGAAGCTGATGTCGTAAAAATGCTGACCAAAAAATTCCCGGGGCAAAACCTGTATGTTGATCTGTGGGCTACCTGGTGTGGGCCCTGCCGGGCCGAATTTCCGTATTACCCACAGGTAATGGAAAAATATAAAGACAAAGTAACCTTTGTGTTTTTATGTGGTGCGTCTGAAGAAAACGCTTATAAAGCTGTATTAAACAATCTAAATTTTAAGGCTAACCATTTCTTTTTAAGTAAAGAACAATACGGCAACTACAAAAATGCATTTGGCATAACGGGAATCCCCCACTACTTGTTTATTACTAAAGCCGGAAAGATCACCAATAACTTTAAACGCCCATCTGCGGGTAATGAACTGTATGCGTTAATTGATACAGAAATAGGGAAGTAGGCATTTTTGTTGTTGCGAGGACGAGCAATCGCACGTATTCAAAGTTTGGGCCTGTTCTCCGTGCGTTTGACACGCTATCGCTCGCAATAACATTATGTTGAATACATCCAAGGGGCTATATAAAAAACGTCTTTCCCTCAATAGCCAAAGCAGTATTAGGAAACTCGCTTTGTGCTTCCTCCAGCAACTCGTCAAGGGTTTTATAACGGGCCGAGAAATGGCCTATCAGTAGTTTTTTTGCGCCGGTAATATTGGCAATTTGTGCTGCCTGCAAAGCGGTGGTGTGATGCGTGTCGTTAGCGCGATCAAGCATGGCGTGTAAAAAGGTAGCTTCGTGGTAAAGCATATCAGCGCCTTTTATTTGTTCAAAATACCTTTCATCAAACATGGTGTCTGAGCAATAAGCAAAGCTGCGCGGATTGTCTGAGTCGGAAGTTAACTCGTCGTTCTTATAAACCCTGCCTTTCAGGTCAACGTAATCGGCACCTTTTTTTAGGGCGGTAAAGTGTTCAACCGGTACCGCCAGGCGTTCCAGTTTTTCTTTATAAAGTTTGCGCAATCGTTTCTTTTCTCTGAACAAAAAGCCCGTACATGATATGCGATGATTAAGCGGAATAGTCTCTACACTTACATCCTCGTTAACCAAAATGGTTTCGGCGGCTAAAGGGTTAGTCGGTATAAAGTCTATCTGGTATTGTAAAACGGTTTCCGAGTATTTAAACTGCAGATCAATGATCTCAAGCAATTGCGGCGGCCCAAAAAGCTTGAGCGTTTTTTTACGGCCGTTTAAGTGCAAAGACGATAGCAGCCCTACCAGCCCCAGGTAATGGTCGCCATGCAGATGACTGATAAAAATATGATCTATGCGGCTGGCCCTTACATCAAAGCGGAGCATTTGTTGCTGCGTGCCTTCGCCGCAGTCAACCAAATACAGGCGCTCATTGATGTTGAGCACCTGCGATGTAGGGTTTCTATTGTAAATGGGTGTTGCAGAACTACTTCCAAGTATCGTTACCTCAAATCTCATATCAGGTAAACAATGTAAGTGCTATCTTGCTTCTTTTTTTAATTCTTTTTCTATCTCTTCCATAAAAATAACGTCGATACCTTCTTCTGCTGTAGGGACGATAGTTAGAACAGTTTCTAGCTGTGAGATAGTAATTAAACGGGATACCGCGTCATTCAATCCCGTAAGGATAAAAGAACCTTCAGCACTTTTGCATAAACGATGGCCAACCAACAGGCTGCTCAAGCCAGACGAATCTGCAAATTTTACCTGAGACAGATCAAGGATGATATTTCTCTGGCCTTCTGTGTTGATTAATATCAACTCAGATTTTAATTGCGGAGTGATCAACGAGTTCAGTTTTGATTCATTGAGCTTCAGCAAAATATATTTCTCGTGTTTATCAACAGTAAACTTCATCTTGTCTTTTTAAATAATTTAAGTGCTAATATAAATATTATTTACAAATTAAAATTATAAAGCGACAAGCGCTTTATTAATAGCATCCTCTACCCTACGCAAAACATCAGTGCCTTCAGGCTTTACAAAAGCTTCGCCGGTTATCTGTTCGTATAGCTCAATATAGCGTTCTGATATTGATTCAACCTTATCCGGCGTCATCTCGGGCACTAACTGGCCGTCTTTACCCTGAAAACCATTCTCTATTAACCACCGACGCACAAACTCCTTTGACAGTTGTTTTTGCGGCTCGCCGCTGGCTTGCCTTTCTGCGTAACCCTCAGTATAAAAATAGCGCGAAGAATCTGGTGTATGGATCTCGTCTATCAGGAAAATCTCTTCGCCCACTTTACCAAACTCGTACTTTGTGTCTACCAAAATCAGTCCCTGTGTGGCTGCTATTTCGGTACCGCGTGCAAACAGCGCGCGGGTATATTTTTCTAATTGTTCGTAGTCCTCTGGTGATACAATGCCTTTAGCCAAAATATCTTCTCTGGAGATATCCTCGTCATGCCCTACCGCAGCTTTAGTAGTTGGGGTAATGATAGGCTCGGGCAGTTTATCGTTCTCTTTTAAACCTTCGGGCAGGCTAACACCACAAACCGTGCGTTTGCCGGCAGCATATTCTCGTGCGGCATGGCCCGCCAAATAGCCGCGAATAACCATCTCTACTTTAAACGGCTCGCAAATGCGGCCTATGGTCACGCTGGGATCGGGTACATTAACAACCCAGTTAGGCACAATATCGGCGGTAGCAGCTAAAAACTTAGCGGCAATCTGGTTCAAAACCTGTCCTTTGTAAGGAATAGGCTCCGGCAGAACCACATCAAATGCAGAGATCCGGTCGCTAACCACCATTACCAGATATTTGTTATCTATAGTATATACATCCCTAACCTTACCCTTATAAAAGCTGGTTTGTTTTGGGAAGTTAAATTGAGTTTCTTTTATTGCGTTCATCTGTGGGTGTAGATTTGAGATGCGAGATATGAGATCCGGATTTTACAATCCCTGTCTCCTATCTCACATCTAACATCTCCTATCTATTATTGTATATCCCCGTAAGCGGCTAGTATCTTACGTACTAATTTGTGGCGTACCACGTCTTCGCCGCTTAGGTAAACAATGTCAATTCCTTTAATATCAGTTAATATGCGCAACGCGTTGTGCAGGCCTGATTGTTGTTTTTTAGGTAAATCTATCTGGGTAACATCGCCGGTGACAATAAACTTTGCAGATGGACCCATACGGGTTAAAAACATCTTTAGCTGCATATCGGTAGCATTTTGGGCTTCGTCCAATATCACAAAACAGTTATCTAAAGTACGGCCGCGCATAAAGGCCAATGGGGCAATCTCTATGGTGCGGTTTTCCAGGTAAAGTTTCAATTTTTCCGCCGGGATCATATCATCCAAAGCGTCATATAGGGGGCGCAAGTATGGGTCAATCTTTTCTTTCAAATCACCTGGTAAAAAACCAAGGTTCTCACCAGCCTCAACCGCAGGGCGGGTAAGTATAATACGTTTGATCTCTTTGTTTTTAAGTGCGCGTACCGCCAAAGCAACCGCCGTATACGTTTTACCGGTACCTGCGGGGCCAATAGCAAACAAAATATCACTTTGGTTAATGGCATCAACCATTTTGCGCTGGTTGGCCGTGCGGGCCTTAACCATAACACCGTTAGGGCCAAATACAATCACCTCGCCGCTGGCAAATTTATCAGCAGCAGGGTCGGCAGAGGCAGAGGTGTCTATCTTTGAGCCCAATATTCTTTCCAGGTCAGAAAGGCTGATGCTTTCGTACTTCTCTACGTGTTGTACCAGGTAGTTAAATTTTTCTTCAAAAATTACCAGCTCGCGCTCATCACCCAACACTTTAACCTCACTCCCGCGCGCAACGATCTTAAGCTTAGGATACTGTTTTTTAATGATCTCAAAATGATCATTATTTGGGCCCCATAAAACTGCCGGGTTTATATTCTCAATTGATATTTTAAGCTCGTTCAATGGTAAATTGATTATTTTGTGGTCGATTTTTATGAATTAAAAATTGAATATTTGCAGCATATTACGCTTGTACAAGATTAGCAATAAATATTTAAAAAAATAATGGCAATAATAACTTTAACTACTGATTTGGGCGACAAGGATATATACCTTGCGGCGCTTAAAGGCAGTATATTAAAGTTGCTGCCATCGGTTAACATTGTTGATGTTACCAACTGCGTTCAAGCCTACAATGTACAGCAAGCCGCCTTCATTTTAAAAAATAGTTTTTATTATTTCCCTGACGATACGGTGCACCTTATTGGCATTGATACAGTATATAGCGACAACACCCGATACCTGGCACTGCGTTACCAAAATCATTACTTTGTAGGATCAGACAATGGCATCTTTTCGTTGATGTTTGACCAGGAACCTGATGAGATAGTGGAGATCAACATTATGCAGGACCTTAAATTTCTGCATTTTCCGCTTGCGGATATCTTTGTTAAAGCGGCCTGTCACCTGGCCAACGGCGGTGAGCTTGCCGAAATTGGCATCCCGGTGGCCGGTATTGAGCAACGCATGACTTTGCAACCGGTGATAGAAAGGAACGTTATAAAAGGATCCGTAATTTATATCGATTCGTTTCAAAACGTAATTACGAATATTACTAAAGAGTTTTTTAATAAGGTACAACAGGGCCGCCAGTTTACGTTGTATTTTAAACGTAATGAAACTATTAATCACTTAAGCTGGCACTATAGCGAGGTGCCTGAGGGCGAAAAACTCTGCTTATTTGGCATTAGCGACCATTTGGAGATAGCTATAAACAAGGGCAACGCAAGCGGACTATTGGGATTGAATTTAGGCGATAGCGTAATTATAGATTTTGATTACCAACGATGAGGAAACTAATATTTTTACCCATTATACTGGTTTTGTTGAGCGCCAATGTTTTTGCAGAAAAAGATATCGACTCGGCCACCTATGAACGCCAGCGCGAGCGTATAAACAGCATGCTGGATGTGCGGAGCCAAAAGTTTAGCCGCTACGATCAAAGCCTTACCGAGCGCACCGGCATATTTGGCCTGCAAACCAAGAAAGACATTAAGCGTAGTAATGAAATATTGATGGACATTGTTAAAGCAGACAATGACATCTATGCACAACTAAAAATACTGTTAGACTATCGCGTGTTTCAACAAAAGCAAGCCGCAGATAGGTCTAAACAAGCCGAGGGCGAGTCGCTGGAATCTATGTATACCATCGCCCGGCTTCAAAAACAACTTGAAAAAGTAAAACAACAACAGGAAGAACTCCAGGTACAAAGCGACAAATCCTCGATGAATTTTAAGATCAGCCTTGGCGTACTGGTGTTGATCATTTTAGTTCTGCTAAGTTTGCAGTTACGCCGTAAAGAAAGATCTTGATGAAATTAACGATACATGGGGCAGCGCGGCAAGTTACGGGCAGCATGCACCTGCTTGAAATTGGGCAATATAGAATACTGATAGACTGCGGCCTTGATTACGAAAAAGACCGTAGCGTACAATCCAACGAAAACTTTCCGTTTGATCCGCGCGATATTGATGTAGTGGTACTTACCCACGCGCATATTGATCATTCGGGCAACATACCCACCCTGGTACGTTTGGGTTTTAACGGGCAAATATTGTGTACGCCGCCTACTGCCGACCTCACGGAGCTTTTGCTGCTCGACTCGGTAAATATTTTTATGAACAAAGCCGGCAAAAGCCGCAAGCATGGCAAAGGGAAGTATAACACTAACGTGCAGCCGCTTTATCTGCAAAAGCATGTTATGGATGCCATGGAGCGCTTTATAACCATAGCCTTTAATAAACCGTTTCGTATTAGCGGCGATGTGGAGGTTACTTTTATCCCCGTTGGGCATTTATTGGGGGCTGCGGCAGCCGTATTTAAGATCAATGATAACGGTACCGAAAAATCAATAGCTTTTACCGGCGATATTGGCCGTAAAAACTACCCGGTACTTGATGACCCGCAACCGTTACCACCGGTAGATTTTGTGGTAACAGAATCAACCTATGGTGGACGTACACATAGCAAAGGCAAATCTGTTGAAGAAACATTGGTTGATGTAATTGATAAGTGCTGCGTGAAAGAACAAGGGCGTTTGATTATCCCCGCTTTTAGTATTGGACGCACACAATCGCTGGTATTTACGTTAAATAAAATATTTAGCAGCGGCTTATTGCCACCCGTAAAGGTTTTTGTTGATAGCCCTATGGCCAGCAGGGCGACAAGAGTTTTCCGTAAATATCATAACCTGTTAAATAAAGAGGCACAAGACTTTTATAACTCGCTAGGCGATGAATTTGAGTTTGACAACCTGACGTATGTAGAGACCCTGCAGGATAGCCGCCAAATTTCAAACTACTACGAGCCTTGTATTATCATATCATCAGCAGGCATGTTAGAGGGCGGACGGATTCAGGATCACCTGTTTTATAACATCCAGAATTATTATTGCACGATCCTTTTCATTGGCTACTGTGCCAAAGGAACGCTTGGGAACCGCTTGCTCCGCGGGGATTCAATAGTTCATATTAAAGATCGCGATCTGGCCGTTTACGCCACCATTAAGCAAACAGACGTACTGAGCGCCCATGGCGACCACGATGACCTTGTAAACACCATTAAAACACAAAATAAGGCAACCCTTAAAGGTGTGTACCTTGTGCATGGGGAAGAAAGCAGCATGCAGCCATTAAGCGATGCTTTAACAGCTGATGGATACCCGGTTACGATACCTGAAAAAGGCGTGAGCTATTTACTCTAACCTTTTTTCATCCGAGGGTAGCGTGGCAATCGCACAGAGAAAAGTCTAAACCAAGCAACGTGCGGTTGCTTCGTACCAAGCAATGGCACGTTTATAGCAACGCTTACCGCATAAACCAATGCATAAAACCACAACTGCTACACACAAAACAACTAGCAGTACTATCTGTCCACTCAAGGTTTAAAAAAGTTCGGCCGGGCGAGTGTAGCTGCTCTGTCCGGGTATGAAATGTTTCACCTTTGCAAAATATACAAGCAAGTTGTTTGCCATCAATTTCGTAACGTTTAGGTTCGTCGGCGCTGAATAATCCCATGTGGTTTTGTTTTTTGTTGAAGATAGCAAATTATTGATCCCTCTTTTGATGTGATAGTCGCTAAATAGTTACAGTTACTTCCCGTAAATAATCATCAATTCGATTAGCATATCGGGAATTGCTTTGTTCTTCATAGCAATGAACTGGCGAATATTTGAAATAATAAGTAAATATTTTATAACAAAAAAGCCTGCCCGATTTACTCGAGGACACTGAAAAAGTAATTCAATAAAACGTATTACGAGAAGCGATCAAGAGAAAAGGTAACTTTTACTTGGTCGTTTTTTTGTTCAGATTTATT
>NZ_JBHUON010000029.1:0-50199 GCF_042686155.1 Mucilaginibacter antarcticus
CTCGCTATAGCCCTGATCGTTGTGCAATGCGGCGGAGACCCGGGTTTGTTTTTCAAAACATAAAAATGGTCGGAATTTCTTCCGACCATTCGTGGCTATGAGCGCCTTTTCTGTTTTCCCCCGTTGTCATTCTAAGCGTTAGAAAAGAATCCTCTACACCTGGCTTAGTCGCATGCATAAGATTTCTCACTACGTTTCGAACTTACAGATGGTGTTTACGCTAAATCATCCCATTATCATGCATCATCACATCTGGCGCCGCTTGTTTGATGCTGTAATGATTGGCAATGGTTCCATTTACCACCTTAAAGATATCATACGAAGCAAAACTCTTCCCATCCTCTGCTATAGCTGATTGTGTGACGACGACATCACCCTCTCCTATTATCCGTTTGGCGTTCATACCCGGGCGGGCAGCAACGAATGCCTTACTGGCGTTTACATCCTCAGCATCGTCGGCCACAATCTTGTCTAAAACAAAATCATCGCCTACTTCCTGCACCGCGTCCCAATGTTCGGCAAGCATGCCGTTCTGCAACCTGAACAGGTCTATCACCAGCATGCGCTTACCCATAAACTTGATATCTAAAAGTCCGGCAACCATATCGCCTTCTTCTATAATCATTTTTACTGGTGACTGCGTTTCTGTTGATGGTGGTAAGGTTTTTAAAAACGCAATCATTTCTATCAATGCTGCGCGCCCGTCTTTGCCTGCTGGGCTATGTTGTATATAATCTTCGCGAACTAATAAATAAATCAATGTAGTATCTCGCTTGCCTACTACTTGTTTATAAAATTGAGCTATAATAGCTTTATTGGATAATATATTTTCCATACTGTCCATATGTTTTTAAGGCGATGCCCTGCAAGAGCAGGCTGGCCATTATAATTTAATGTTATGCAATAAAAATGCTGCACCAGGATATGGCGTAGCTAATAACCTGCATTAAACAGGTGTGCCGTAAGCGGCCCTTAAACTGAGTATGTGATGATAGTAATTATGGTTTAAAGATAGCAAAAAACCGATTTTCAAAACGCAATGCCTTGAGTTTTGAAAATCGGTGAAATCAAATTCAATCGGAGAAATTATTATAAATAAACTAGCTTTGTTATCCTTAAAAAACCGATTATCCTGTTATGAATCCAACACCTGAGCGCGGCACCGTACCCAGCCTGATACGTTATTTGGTAAAACATATCCATCCGGATACGCAAACTTTTATGAGCCATAAAGTTGATGAAACCTGGATTAATATTAGTTATCGTGAAGCATTGGAAAAGATCGACGCCATATCAGTCTGGTTTTTGAGCATCGGCATAAAAAAAGGCGACCGACTGGCACTTTTAATGGAAAACGGGCCGGATTATATTTATTACGACCAGGCGCTGCAACAAATTGGCGGCGTAAACACCTCCATATACCCTACGCTTAGCGAAAACGAAATTGAATATATACTAAACGATTCGGGTGCTAAAACCATTTTGGTTGGTAACCCATTCTTGTTTCGCAAGGTTATTAAAATAGCCGATAATTGTCCGGAGCTCATTCGCATTATTGCCTGCGACAAGGTTGATAGACACAAAGAGAAATCAAAATTAAAAGCTGGATTGATAGGATTGGGTGCTTTGATTGAAGAGGGCAGGCGGTTAATTCCAGCATATCGTCAGGCTATTAATATAGCCCGCGAAGCCATTATCCCATCAGATCTATCTTGCTTGATTTACACCTCCGGCACCACAGGTATACCAAAGGGTGTGATGCTTACCCACCATAATTTAGTCGAGAATGTTCGAGTTTCATTGATCCAGATACCGATTATTGAAAAAACTGATACGTTCTTATCTTTCCTGCCGCTCTCGCACGTATTTGAGCGTACGGCAACTTACCATGTTTGCCTGTACTCCGGTGCTAAGATTGCCTTTGCGCAAAGTTTGGAACTGTTAGCCAAAAATATGGGCGAGGTTAGGCCCAACGTTATGAACTGCGTTCCGCGATTGCTGGAGCGCATCCATGACCGCGCCATGAAGAACGGCACCAGCGCCGGCGGAGTCAAATCTAAAATATTCTTGTGGGCGCTTGAGGTTGGTAAAGATTACCGCATAGCTAATGAGGATGATAAAAAATCAGGATTGATTTTGAATGCTAAACATGCGCTTGCAGAAAAACTGGTGTTCAGCAAAATTAAAGAGCGTACCGGTGGTAATTTAAAAATTATGCTATCGGGCGGTGGTGCGCTACCTAAAAATATTGGCGAGTTTTTTGGCGATTTGGGCATAAAAGTATTGGAGGGCTTTGGCCTTACAGAAACATCCCCGGTGATGGCTGTTACCGAAGTTCACCGTCAAATATATGGCACCGTAGGCCGCATTGTGCCGGGTATTGAAGTGGCTATCCAAAATATTGATACTAAAGAAATTTACACAGTGCAAACGCACGAGTCGTTTAAAGAAAGCTTTCAGTCTGAAGAGGGCGAGATCATTACACGCGGGCATGGCGTAATGAAAGGCTACTTAAACAAGCCTGAAGAAACAGCTGCCACTATTGATAAAGACGGCTGGCTTCATACCGGCGACATAGGCAGATTTTTTAAGGGTAACCTGCAAATTACCGACCGCCTTAAAAACATGTTAGTTAATGCCTACGGCAAAAACATATACCCTAACCCGGTGGAGAATACCTACCTTAAAAGCCCTAAAATTGAAGGCGTATTTTTACTTGGCGATAAGCAAGAGTATATAACCGCTTTCATCATCCCGGCAAAAGACGCCTTGCAAGAACAGTTTGGCTTAACAGAAGCCTTTTTTGAAGAAGCTGATCCGTTTATTGATAATAAGGAGATCAAAGACTGGTTAAACGCTGATATTCGCAAACTATCAAATGAGTTAGCCAAGTTTGAGCGCATAAAAAACTTCAAGATCAAACGCAAACCCTTCAGCATGGAAGATGGCGAGATTACCCCAACCATGAAACCAAAACGCAAGATTATTGAAAAGAAATACGCGGACGCGATTGAAGAGTTATACGCGGGGAGCGGTGAAGCGGATTAAATAGTTCCATTGTCATTGCGAGCGTAGCGTGGCAATCGCACGGAGGAAAGTGCAGACCTCTAAGTGTGCGATTGCCACGCTCATTCCTCGCTCGCAATGACACAGCTTATTTTAATCTACAAAAACGCCAACACATCCTTTATACGCTCTACGCTCCTAAACATCCCACTATCAATACTGTGTTCAATTTCCTCATGCGCCCAGGTTATATGGTAGGGTACGTGGATAGCATAGCCGCCAATGTTAAGTACCGGCAGCACATCGCTTTTTAGCGAGTTACCGATCATCAGCAATTCGCTTGGGCGGATGTCGAGGTGTTTGATGAGTTTAAGGTAGTTGGCATCGTCTTTTTCTGACATTACCTCTACGTGGTGAAAGTACCCGTTAAGGTTCGATTTCTTGAGTTTACGCTCCTGATCTAACAGATCGCCTTTGGTGGCAACTACCAGGCGGTACTTGCCTTTTAACTCAGCCAGTACTTCTTCTACCCCATCTAACAATTCAATAGGCTGGTTAAGCATGGCCTTACCCAGGTCCATAATCTCGCCGATGGTTTTAGCGCTGATCATATTATTGGTGGCAACCATCGCGGTTTCAATCATGGACAGTATAAAACCTTTTATGCCATAGCCGTATAAGTTAAGGTTTCCTATTTCGGTTTTAAGCAGCTCACGCTCTAGTTCATGCCGCGGCAGAAATTCGCTTAATAAGGTACAAAACGCTTCTTCAGATGCTCTGAAATAGGGCTCATTTACCCACAGCGTGTCGTCAGCATCAAAAGCGATAACCTTTACGTTCATAACGTAAAGGTATCAAACTTAACTTATAACCAAAAGTTACCAGGGGCTTTCCTGATCCGCAGTTTCAATATCATTACTGTAGAACTTTCCTGTGGGGCCGTCTTGACCGAGGGTAGCATATTTTACTATTATTGCTGCAGCGGCTTCAACCGAGCCCAGTCCATTATGGTGGTTAAAATCCGTTTTTGTGTAACCTGGGTCCACGGCATTTATTTTAAACGCAGTATCTTTCATTTCATACGCCAAATGGACCGTATAAGCGTTCAGGGCAGTTTTAGAAGGACCATAAGCTGCACCCTTAACCTGATAAAACTTCCAGGCCGGATCGCTGTGCAACGTCAATGACCCCAAGCCGGATGTTACATTCACAATTCTGGGCGCGACTGATTTTTTCAGAACATCTATAACACTTTGCGTCACACTTATCGCTCCAAAAAAGTTAGTCTCAAAAACGTCTTTTATTAATGACAATGGTGCTGTGCTTGGAGCTTGTTCCCAAGCGCCTAAAATACCGGCATTATTAATCAAGACGTCCAATTCCTTGATTTGTGTAGCGGCAAGCGCAACAGATTCCGGGTTGCTAACGTCGATTTGCAACAATTGGACATTGTTTAAACCTTCGGCTTTTAATTGCGCTACGGCTTCTTCACCATTTGCCTTGTCGCGGCTGCCCAGGTAAACAAAGTAGCCTTGTTGTAATAGTTGTTTTGCGGTTTCAAGGCCGATACTTTTATTGGCTCCGGTTATTAATACTTTTTTCATGTTAGTTGTTTTTTTAAGTCGATACAAAAGTATCTACCAAAATCACATTGACACTTCACTCCTAAAGGTTTCAATGATACATTTCGCGGATGGTGGTTCTGTAACTAACCGGCGTATCGCCTACTATACGTTTAAAGAAACGGTTAAAGTAAGATGCTTCCTCAAAGCCCAGCCTGAAAGCAATTTCTTTAATAGAGTGATCAGTATGAAATAGCAGGCGCTTTGTTTCTAATATCAGTCGCTCATGGATGTGAACGATAGCGGGTTTTCCGCTTTGCTCTTTCACCACTTCACTTAAATGCCCAGCGGAAAGGTTCAACATGTCTGCATAAGTGGCTACGTCATGCTGTTGCTGATAATTCTCTTCTATTTTTGTAAGGTAACGTTTCAACAAAACGCGGTCAGGGAGAGCGCCTGCTTCATTAAACTGTTCGGTATATAAACGGCTCAGGTATATCATCAATATCCGCAGGTAGCCTATTACCATGCTATGCTGCCAAGTGTTATGCGTTTGATTCTCCTGGTAGATCTTTTCCAGCATATCTTCAATAAACGTTACATCAGCATCGCTCAAATTTAACTCGTGCCCATTGTTTTGATTTTGAATGATGGGCAGCTGGCGCAAAAAACTGTTTTCTTCGAGCGTTAAAAACTCCTCTGTAAAGCCTAAGCTGATTGCTGTTAATGGCGAGGTATCTTCTTTTAGATGTACTTGATGCGGTATGGTAAAGTAGAAAGTATTGGGCTGTAAAGTATAAGGCTTCATATCTATCCAATGCCTGCTGCTGCCCTGTTTAACAAACGCCCAGAAATAATAATCTTTACGGTGCGGCGTCAAAAAATCTTTACGCAGGTAGTTGGTGGCGTTGGCAATTTTATTAATAGCAAATAGTGTACTGCCCGTAACCAGATCAGCGGCCAACGAATATTTGGGAATCACAATTTCGGTATCGATAGCGTACATAATTCAAAGTTAAGCTAAACGTAACAGACAACCGGAAAAAATCCTATTTTTGCACCTTCAATAAAATATCGTTACAAAACATGAGTATTGCATTATCCGAACAGGAAATTATTCGCCGCGAATCACTTAAACAACTGCGCGAACTTGGTATTAACCCCTATCCTGCCGAAGAATATAAGGTTACCAACACGGCACAAGATATCACCGATAATTTCAAGGATAAGCCAGATAGTTACAAAGAAGTAACTATCGCGGGCCGTATCATGACCCGTCGTATTATGGGCAGTGCATCATTTGCTGAAATACAGGACAGCACCGGCCGGATGCAGATTTATCTTAAACGCGATGATATTTGCCCTGACGAAGACAAAACTTTATACAACACCGTATTTAAAAAATTGCTGGATATTGGCGACTACGTAGGCATTAAAGGCTACGTATTTTTTACCCAAACCGGCGAGATATCTATACATGTCCAAGCGCTAACTATCCTTTCAAAATCATTAAAACCATTACCTATAGTTAAACGCGATGAGGAAGGCAATATACACGATGGTTTTACCGACCCCGAGTTACGTTACCGCCAGCGTTATGTTGATTTGACGGTCAATCCGGAGTTTAAACAGATCTTCATCAATCGCTCAAAAGTGATTAGCACCATGCGTAATTATTTTAACGCGCAAGGCTGGATGGAGGTTGAAACCCCTATACTGCAAGCTATACACGGCGGTGCAGCGGCGCGTCCGTTTAACACACATCATAACACTTTGGATATGCCGCTTTACTTGCGCATAGCTAACGAATTGTATCTAAAGCGCCTTATCGTAGCGGGATTTGATGGTGTTTATGAGTTTGGTAAAATGTTCCGTAACGAGGGCATGGACCGCACACACAATCCGGAGTACACTGCTATGGAGATTTACGTAGCCTACAAAGACTATGTTTGGATGATGGCGATGGTTGAGGACTGTCTAGAGACTGTTGCCAAAGCCGTACACGGTGTTACTGAGGTACAGGTTGGTCAGCATAAAATAAACTTTGCCGGCCCGTACGAGAAGTTAACCATGTATGAGTCGATAGAGAAATATACAGGTATTGATGTGTCTGCAATGGACGAAGTGGGCCTGCGCGAAGTATGCGCAGGGTTAAGTATCGAGACTGATGCCAGTATGGGTAAAGGCAAACTGGTTGACGAGATCTTTAGCGCTAAAGTTGAAGCAAACCTAATTCAGCCAACATACATTACCGACTACCCTATCGAGATGACCCCGCTTGCTAAAAAGCACCGTAGTAAAGAAGGTTTGGTAGAGCGTTTTGAACTGTTTGTTAACGGTAAAGAAATTGGTAACGCCTACTCTGAGCTAAACGACCCCATAGACCAGCGCGAACGTTTTGAAGATCAATTAGTATTGGCAGGCCGCGGTGATGACGAGGCAATGGCAATGGATGATGACTTTTTGCGAGCGTTAGAGTATGGCATGCCGCCAACATCAGGCCTGGGCATTGGTATTGATCGTTTGGTAATGCTAATGACCAATCAAACTACGATCCAGGAAGTACTATTCTTCCCGCAAATGCGCGCTGAAAAGAAAGTTAAGGTAGCTACTGCCGATGATTTCATTAAAGTAGGCGTACCTGCCGAGTGGGTCGCCGTATTAAATAAAATGGGCTTTAACACTATTGAAGAACTTAAGGCCGGAAACCCAAACAAAGTGTTTAATGATTTGGGCGGAATACGTAAAAAATTGAAATTGGAAATCACTATGCCTGTAAAAGAAGTGGTGATGGCTTGGTTTGAATAGGTTGATATCTCCAAAACCTAGGGTTAAATTGGTATTAAACTTTTGGACTTAAAAAAACATTTTTAGGTTCAAAAGCTAATACTATTGTTATCCCCATTATCTCTGATCGGGTTTTCCACATCCGTTATTAACAATTCTTTAATATAAAAATAAACTTCTAGAAACTTTGGCATTCAATGTGTTGCGTAAGTTTACAAACACACATTTAATGCTAAAGTTATGACTAATTCCGTATTAGAAATTACAGAAAACGAATACCTGATTAAATTGAACAGATCCAATTTCAACCTGTCGTTTATCAGAAGCTTGTTGCAGATTGTTGAGGTGGCCGACCCAGTAGAAGGTTATCTGGAGACACCTGACAGAAACATCAGCTATAATAAAAGTCACCAGTCTGAGCCTGATTATTTCAGTTCTATTGAAGATAAATAGCCTTTAAAACTTAGTGTTTTAAAGACTATTTATTGATCTCTTAAAATTGTTGGCGATACCCGCCTTTAACTACTTGCTTGTCCATTTGCGCCATTTGCTGTTTCATCATTTTTATCTGATCAGCAAGTAACTTATTTTTATCATCCTTACCGGCTTCCTGTAAATACATAGTGGCTTCGCGCTTGTTGCGTTTAGCCATTGCTATGCCTGCCAGGCTTAATTTGGCAAGAGCTGTATTGTGCGACATATTCATCCCCAAAGAAAGCGCCTTTTTAAAATATTTCTCTGACTTTAGCGGCGCTTTACGCGATTCGATCAAACCTATCAACAAGTTATAATAACCGTGTTGGTTTTTGTGCAGTTGCTTTTCGTAATCAGTAACTTTTAATAACCAAACTTCAGATTTTTCAGTATTCTCTTTACGCAGAAAGTATTGAGCAATGATCATGTTTTCGTTAAAGAAAAACGATAACAGTACTATACCACCTAACAGCAGCACCAATATCCCCCATCCCCAAAAACTAAACACACAAAGTGCAATGGCGGCACCAAAAAAAACGCAGGCTGCAATAAGCCGAACTATATTTGACATAATTTGTTATCGTATAAATTAGAAGTGCAAATATCCGTTTATTTGTACTCTTAACCAACACTTCATAAATATTTATGGCAATTGAGTTAGAAGCCTCATGGCTTAAGGTTTTAAGCAGCGAATTTGATAAAGATTACATGCTTAAACTTAAGCAATTTTTAAAAGATGAAAAGCATGCCGGCAAAACCATATACCCCAAAGGCTCAGATATATTTAACGCATTTACCAAAACTCCTTTTAGTGATGTAAAAGTGGTTATACTGGGGCAAGATCCTTATCACGGCCCTAACCAGGCACATGGGTTATCGTTTTCGGTACAAAAAGGGGTTGATGTACCACCCTCACTTAAAAACATTTACAAAGAACTAGCCACTGACATTCCGGGATTTATCATACCCAGGACAGGCGACTTGACCCACTGGGCTGAACAAGGTGTACTTTTATTAAATGCGACGCTAACTGTACAGGCAGCAAATGCCGGTTCGCATCAGAAAAAGGGATGGGAACAATTTACTGATACGGTGATAAAAACTATATCAGACAAGAAAGAAGGTGTTGTTTTTATTTTGTGGGGTAATTACGCGCAATCAAAAGCGGTATTGATAGATGACACCAAACATCTGATTATCAAATCAACGCACCCATCGCCGCTTGCGGTAAGCCGCGGCGGATTTTTCGGTTCAAAGCCTTTCTCTAAAACAAATGCTTACCTGGAGCAACGAGGCGATAAAGGGATTGATTGGTCTATTATAGATTAATTATTGAAGATTAAAGATTAGTAAGTCGGCTCTTAACCACTAATCTTTAATCTTCGCCGAGGGTACTAATACTCCAACGGAACTATTGGCTCTTTTTTACTGGTAGACATGATCATCATGGTTTGAAAAGTTTTAACCACGCTGATGCGGCTAATCTTTTCCATGATCAATTGCTCGTACGATTTGATGTCACGTACATAAACTTTCAGCAAAAAGTCGCACTGGCCGGTTACGTGGTGGCACTCAGTCACTTCTTTAATTTGCTGTATCTCGCTAATAAAGGTATGTATCGTATCTTTTTGATGAAAATCCAGCGATATCTGTATAAAAGTTTTAATCCCCAGTCCCAACTTCTCCTCGTCAACTAACGCGTGGTAGCTTTTAATGTATGCGGCATTTTCAAGCTTGCGTACACGCTCTAATGTGGGTGCCGGCGACAGGCCAATTTCGGTAGAAAGCTGAAGGTTCGTTATCCTTCCGTTTTCTTGTAACGTCTTGAGTATCTGAAGGTCTATCCTATCTAATTCTGCTGCCATAATTAATTTATAAAATTCATACAAATTACAAAATTATATTCTTCATAATCAAGTATGGGAAAATATTATTTTTAAGATCATATATTAGACAAGTCTAAAAACTTTAATTAGATTTGTTTAAGTAAAGTAATAGGACAATTATAAAAGCACGAAGAGTGCGCAGTGTGCCAAAACCAAATGAAGACCTTCAGCGTTTATGAGTGTAAGGATTGAAAGATATATTTGATTACGACCGTTCCATGATATCACAGGTTGACTTAACCACATACATACGCCGCAAAGTGGCTAAAAAGACACTGATCGCTATATGAGCAAAAAACATACAGAATCATTAGGCGATATACACAGTTCGGTAAGCACTGAAAATAAAACCGGCTGGAAAAAGATCCTGGCGTTTATAGGCCCTGCCTACCTGGTAAGCGTTGGTTATATGGACCCCGGCAACTGGGCTACTGACATTGCCGGCGGCAGCGCTTTTGGGTACAAACTAATTTGGGTACTACTGGCGTCAAACCTTATAGCCCTGCTGCTACAATCATTAAGCGCCCGTTTAGGCATTGTACGTGGGCTTGACCTCGCCCAGGCATCAAGAATAACCTATCCGCCATTTGTAAACTTTTGGCTATATATATTAGCGCAAATAGCTATTATAGCCTGCGATTTGGCGGAGATTATTGGGATGGCCATAGGCTTAAACCTATTATTCGGCCTTCCGTTAATATGGGGCGTTTCATTAACCATAACCGATACGCTGCTGATGCTCTTTTTAATGAACAAGGGCATGCGCAAGCTTGAAGCCTTTATTGTTTCGATGATATTTATTGTGGGCCTCTCGTTTTTGGTAGAGATGTTTATTGTACAGCCGGATATAAAGGAGGTTGCTTTGGGCTTTATCCCAAGTAATTTAACAGGTAATGCCTTATATATTGCCATAGGTATTATCGGTGCAACGGTAATGCCGCATAACTTGTATTTACACTCATCATTGGTACAAACACGGCAAATAACACGTACGGATGCCGGGATCAAAACGGCTATCAAATTCAATATGTTTGATACCGTTATAGCGCTTAACCTGGCGTTTTTGGTTAATGCGGCTATTTTGATATTAGCTGCCAGTGCCTTCTTTAAAAATGGATACTTCCAAATAGCCGAAATCCAGGATGCTTACCGTTTGCTTGAAAACATATTTGGCAAAACAGCGCCGGTGCTCTTTGCAGTTGCTTTGATAGCTGCAGGGCAAAGCTCTACCATAACAGGCACATTAGCCGGTCAAATAGTAATGGAGGGCCATATTAACCTGCGCATTGAGCCTTGGTTGCGCCGTTTGCTTACACGGGCACTAGCTATTGTTCCCGCTGTATTTACCATCCTGCATTTTGGTGATGAGGGCTTAGGTGACCTGATTATTCTAAGCCAGGTGGTACTGAGCTTGCAGTTGGGTTTCGCAGTTATACCTTTAATTCACTTTACGTCTGATAAAAAGAAGATGGGCAACTTTGCCATTGGGACCCTTGTAAAAATTGGCGCCTGGGCAAGTGCGTTGATTATTGTAGGCCTAAATGCAAAGCTGGTGTACGAACAGGTAAACAGTTGGATACAGGCAGCACCGCAAAGCGCCTTTTGGGTATACGTGGTAGTTTTACCCATAGTTGGCGGCATAGTATTGTTATTGCTGTATATTACGCTCAGGCCATGGTTATTTAAACATAAAGACCAGCCTATATATATCCCACATGGCATAGCCAGCCAATTAGGCGATCTGGGCGCGATAGAATATCATCACATTGGCGTTAGTATTGATTTTTCAAAGAACGACACTAACTCCTTACGCCATGCCATAATGCAGGGAGGGAAAAAGGCCACCTACTCACTTATCCACGTGGTTGAAACGGCCGGCGCACGTTATTATGGTGGCGAAGTGCTTGACCACGAAACACAAAGCGACGTAGATAATCTTGATCAGTATATAAGTGCGCTAATAAAACTTGGCTATAAAGCCGAAGCAAAGATTGGCTACGGTATAGCTGCTATTGCAATAGCCGACATCGTAAACAAAGAAAAAATAGACTTCATCGTGATGGGTTCGCACGGCCACAAGGCATTTAAAGATCTGATATTTGGCACCACGGTAAATAAGGTTAGGCATATGGTGAATGTGCCTGTGTTGGTAGTGAAACCATTTGGCAAGTGATTAGTTAATTAGTGATTGCGATTAGTCATGATGGCTAATAACTGATTAACCAATAACCAATCACTTTACTTACTTTTGTAGCCCCATGAGCGACGATAGAATATATATAAAGAATAAAAAAGCATACTTTGAATATACCATCCTGGATAAATATGTGGCCGGGGTGAAACTGCTGGGTACAGAAATTAAGTCGATACGCGCTAATAAGGCGAACATTAACGATGCCTTTTGCACTTTCATAGGCGGGCAACTTTATATCCGCAACCTTCACATTGCCGAATATACCTTCGGCTCGTTTTACAACCACGAAGCCAAACGCGACCGTGTGCTGCTTCTGAATAAAAATGAGCTTAAAAAATTACTCACCCGCGGCGAAGAAAAGGGATTAACCATTGTACCGCTGGCAATTTTTATTAGCGAGCGCGGATTTGCCAAGATCGAAATAGCACTGGCGCAAGGTAAAAAGACCTTCGATAAACGCGAAACGCTGAAAGAGCGCGATACTAAAGTGGAAATGGATAGAGCGATGAAAAGATAGTTGATGTCGGATACCCGGAATCAACTACCAGGCTCTCTCTCCTACCAACGGCACAAACCTAAAAGTGTCCAGCACATGCTTTTCGTAGTCATGTTCGCCGGTTTTTAGTATGGTTACCATTTTTTGAGAGTTTTCGTCGCCAACCGGGATAACTAAAGTACCGCCAATATTCAATTGGCTTAACAGTATCTCGGGTACCGTAGGTGCACCGGCGGTTACTATGATCTTATTATAAGGTGCATGGCTGGCAATACCTTTTGAGCCATCGCCTAAAAAAAAGTTAGCTTTATAACCCATGCGGGGTAACAGCAGCCTGGTGCGTTCGTAGAGTTTCTCCTGTCTTTCTATGCTATAAACTTTGGCCCCTACCTCCATCAACACACAAGTTTGATAGCCACACCCGGTGCCAATTTCCAACACCTTATCGCCTTTTTTAATGTGGAGCAATTCAGTTTGATAAGCAACGGTATAGGGCTGCGAAATAGTTTGCCCCTCGCCTATCGGGAATGCAATGTCTTTATAAGCCTGGTTCCAAAAAGTTTCGTCGAAAAAAAAGTGGCGGGTAACTTTACCAATGGCTTTAAGCACCGCTTCGTCCTCAATTCCTTTTTTTCGTAACTCTTCTACCAGTTTTTTGCGGGCACCTTGCTCGCGGTAATTATCAATATACTTATAAGCCATTATAGCGTAAAGTTATACAAAAACAGGGTTGTTTTAAGGCAATGAGCCATCCATGCCTCAAAAAAGATCGCGGTAGCCTGATTGCTAACAAATTAATTTCTTTACAGATTAAAGGGGTACCAATGTAGCGAAGCTTTAAGCAGTACCGTTTAATCAACATATAACAAGCTAGTGTAACGCGCCCATTATAAAACAGCTAAATTCCAAACTCACATCTCATTATGAAAAAACCAATTATCTCTTGTCTGCTAATTATCATAGGCCTGTTAGTAGTGCTTACCTTCTCGCTTTGCAAAAAAACAGATAAGGATGTGTATACCGCCGAAGCTAAAATTTACAATTCGGGCCCGATTGCGCTTGACGGCTGTGGTTGGTTTCTTCGGATTGACAGCACCAAAGAATACAGCCCGGTTACGCTACCCGAAGATTTTATGGTAGGCCAGGGTATGAAAGTTACTGTACGTTACCGCCCGTTAAACACAACCTTTCAGTGTGGCTGGGGCGCCAAACTGAAACAGATAGAAATTTTAGACATTAAACGTAAAGATCCAATTGCGCTGCCTACAGAAGCTACGGTAATAAATGCCGGCCTAACCGGTGCAGACGGTTGCGGCTGGCTGCTAAAGGTTGATACAACCTTTTACAGCCCTAACAACCTGCCGGAGAAATATAGGAAAGACAACCTTAAAGTTAAGATGGCTTTCATCAAAACTAATTTTAAATATCAGTGCGGCGTTGGCGCTAACCTTCAATATTTCAGGATAGATCTTAGAGATATACAGCCAGGCCAATAATTAATAAGGATCAACGTCCGGTTGCACAATACTGCCCTTGCTTAATTGGGTAGTTTGAAACTGGGTGATAATATCCCTAATGCCTGCTTTTACCTTATTAATAGATACGCCGTCCTTTTCAAACTTTAACATGATGGACTGGATAAAATAATTGCGGATGCGGCTAACCAGTGGCACTTGCGGACCATTAACCCGGTCTGCACCAAAGTGCTTACGCAGCTCGTTTCCCAGGTAAATTGCCTGGTTATGCAGTATCTCAGGATTTTTGTGTTTGATATCTAAGTTAATAATGCGATAGAACGGCGGATAGTGAAAGCTACGCCGTTCTTCCATTTCTGTAAGATACAAGTCTAAATAATCGTTCTCTATCACCTGCTTTATTACCCTATGCGATGGGTCGTAAGTTTGTATCACCACCTTGCCCTGTTTGCCGCGCCTGCCTGCCCTGCCGCTTACCTGCGCCAGTAACTGAAAACTGCGCTCATTAGCACGATAATCGGGGTATTTTAGCAAACTATCCGCATTAATAATCCCTATTACTGTAACGTCCGCAAAATCAAGCCCCTTGGCAACCATTTGTGTACCAACCAGTATATCGATCTTTTTTTCTTCCAGATCATTCAGGATATTCTGTAGCGCATTGCGCGATCTGGTAGTATCCAGATCCATACGGGCAATGCGGGTTTCGGGTAGCAACAGGCTTAATTCATCCTCTATCTTTTCGGTACCAAAACCGCGGTATTCTAAATGTGTTGATCCGCAGGCCGGGCAAATATTGGGCGTATCTTCTTTATAACCACAGTAGTGGCAATGCAATTTTCCACTATGTTTATGGTAGGTTAAGCTAACATCACAATTAATGCATTTAGGTGTGTAGGCGCATATTTTACAAAGCAGCACCGGGGCGTATCCCCTCCTGTTTTGAAAAAGTATTACCTGCTCTTTATTTGCTAACGCGACGCCAATATCATTCATTAAAACACTGGTAAAGTGCGATTGAATGGTTTTCTTCTTGGTTTCTTCGGCAATGCTCACCACTTCTATGATGGGCATTTGTACGCCGCCGTAACGCTCGGTCATTTCGGCAAAACCATATTTATTGGTGCGGGCATTGTAGTAACTTTCAAACGATGGCGTAGCCGAGCCGAGCAAAACTTTGCCTTTATACATATTGGCTAAAAACACAGCAGCGTCGCGGGCGTTGTAGCGCGGGGCCGGATCAAATTGTTTGTATGATGTTTCGTGCTCTTCGTCAACTATAATCAAACCCAAATCAGCAAACGGCAAAAAAACAGCTGAGCGTGCACCCAGCACAACTTTATACTCGTTATTTAATACCTTTTGCCAAACCTCTACCCGCTCATTATCATTAAATCGCGAGTGATAAACGCCAATGCTCGATCCAAAATATTTTCGAAGGCGCTCTATGATGTGTGTGGTAAGCGCAATCTCAGGCAGCAGGTAAAGCACCTGCCTGCCTTGTGCCATCATCTCCTCTATCAGGCGGATATAAATCTGTGTTTTGCCTGATGATGTAATACCATGTAACAGCACAACATCCTTTTGCTTAAACTGATCTTGGATGGATGTAAAAGCACCATGCTGCTGCTCGCTTAACTCAAAATTGGCATCCAGATCTTCCTCTTCAAAATAAAGGCGGCTTACGTTTTTCTCTTCGGCAATAAAAACCTCTTTTTCAATCAGCGAATTTATGCTCGATGCGCCTGCTCCGCTTTCTTCAACCAATTCTGTTTTTGAGATCGCTTTTTGTTGGCGGGCAAGCTTGATGTAGGCTAATACCGCGTCGGCTTGTTTGGGCGCGCGCTTTTCAAGTATGGCGAATAACTCCTTTAAATTATCCTGGCCCTGGTATGCGGGGTTAAGCGTTAAAAAGGTACGGCGGCGTGGTTTGTAACGGTCGTTTACTTCTTCGGATATATTGACAATATTTTTCTCGAATAATCCCTTTAATATCGGCATTACCGTTTTTTGGCTTAACAACTTCGCTATGTCGCTTATCGTAAGTTCGGGTTGTATCTCTAACGCCTCGACAATCAGGTATTCCTTATCGTGTAACGCAGTTTTATCATACTCAAAATCCTTATTCAACTGCACTTTGGTTTCGCTGGCCAGTTTTAGCGCCGATGGTAGCGCGGCGTTCATTACCTCGCCAGCAAAACACATGTAGTACTCGCCCAACCATTTCCAAAAATGCAACTGCCTGTCGGTTACAACGGCGCGGTCATCAAGTATCTCTAAAATATATTTAGCTTCGTATTTCTCGGGCGGATGCTCTGTAATGGCGCATACTACTGCCGTATACATTTTACTTTTGCCAAACTGTACCACCACCCTTTTGCCAATGGCAATCAAATTATTTAATTCGTACGGAACCCGGTAAGTGTAGTTTTTGGCAATAGCCAACGGTAAGATCACTTCAACAAAAAGTGTCTTTCTGTCTGTGTATTGGCCATCGGTAAATTCAAGCATAGTTTATTTGCTGCTAATAGCTGCACAAGCAAGTGTAACCCAGCCTGCAATAAATAGTACTCCGCCAAGTGGGGTTATGGGGCCAATTATCTTTACGCTGCTTTCTAAATTTAACAAATCGCGACAAGCCAATAGGTACAGGGAACCTGAAAACAAAACAATACCGGCGGTAAATAGGTAAAATGATGCCGTAAGGCAACCGCTATTAGTTTTAAGTGTCGATAAAAACAGCAAAGCAAAAACGTGGTAAAAATTGTAATGCACTGCGGTATGCCAAATATCCAGTTGTGCGGGCGTTATTTTTGCCTTTAAACCATGCGCGCCAAATGCTCCGGTAATAACTGCCAGGGCGCCCAATATTGCAGCCGTAATAACTATTGATTTGTTCATAGAAAGATTAAAACGCTAAGGTAACCAATTGAAAGTATTACTTGAATGCTCCGATGTAATATTCTAACTTGCGCTAAACTATTATGAGGCGACTTATTATAACCACCGTGGTACTATTTGTAGCAGTAATTGCTGTTACGGTGGCTTATTTTAAGAATTTAAACACCCTGGGGCTGCATACCAGCGAAACCATGCGCTACATACCGGACGACGCGGCACTGGTATTTGAGTTTAAAAACGATGATGGCTTTTACGATATCTTTGCAGGCAATAAATTATTTGCTGCTGTAGTTGGCCAAAAACAAATAAGCGAGCTTGATACTTTGCGTCGTCAACTGCTTACGGTTGCCCCTTTAAAACAGTTTTTTACAGGGCAGAACACTTTTATCTCGCTACACCCTGTACTAGGTAAAACCGTCGAGATTTTAATTACGGCAACCGCCGCCAAAGGTTTTAAACCACAGGAACTGGATAAGATCCCGGGTCAATCAAATAAAACGCTTTTAGTGTCGCCGTTGACTATTGATGGCAAACGCGGCTATTCTATCTACTCCGGAGTGTTAAAAAAGCGTTTTTATTTGCTTAACAAGGCTAATGGCCTTTACATTGCCAGTTTCTCTAAGGAACTCATAGACCAAAGCGCCCGCTACCAACCCAAAAAAGATGAAACAAATTTTTTGGCCCTACCAGATCAGCAAAACAACAATTCGCTGGCTAACCTATATATTAATTACGGCAGACTAAATATGTTGTTTGCCACTGTCTTTAAAAATAAAAACACTGAAATTTTTAAAAGCTTTAAACTGCTGTCGGCAAAGGCAGCACTTAACTTAAATTTTAAAAGCGATGCCTTGCTGTTTACAGGATTTTCAAATATTGAGCATGATCAACCTGCTGGGTATCTTAACCTGTTTGCAAATCAGGAGCCCATTGTTAATCAATTACAAGCCATCTTTCCATCTACAACGGCTTACAGCATGAGCTTCGCCGTGTCTGATGCTAAAAAGTTCAAGACAGATCTTTCAGCATGGCAAGTTAAAGCCAAATTGCAAAGCCAGAAAGACTCTCTTTTTGCAAAAGTGAAAGCCGAAACAGGATTAAGTCTAATTTCTGAATTTAATAACGCGCTTGGACACGAATTTGCGACAATAACCACACGATACCAGGAGCATTATGCAATAATTAGCCTTAACGATGGTTCGGCATTTAAACCTGTAATGGTCAATATTAGCCAAATGACTACTTCTGATATTGGCCAGATAAGCTATCGCAAACTCCCATTTTTTTTATTAGGCGATGCCTTTAGTCATTTCGATCATCCGTGGTTCATTGTCCTTGATAATTACTTGATATTGGCCAACAGCGAATCGGAAATTACAAGCTATAACGACACCTACCTTAACCATAAATTTCAGAGCAAGTTACCCCTGTATAATCAATTTAATAAGTTAACATCAGAGCGAGGTAACGTGGCCTGGTATATAAACTTTAAAAACGCACAGCCTATTTTGAAGCGGGACTTGGCTAATGATTTTTACAATAATTTTGAATGCGACGAAACCGGCTGGAAAAATTTTTACGCCGCATCATACCAACTAGTAGCAGCCGACAAAAATTTTTATACAAGTTTTTGCTTGAGCCTTAACCAACCCGACACTACCAGCAAAGTTCGATAGTTTAACCCCCTTAGCTGCAACCTTTATTAACCAAAAAACAATATTTCATTTTATTTTGGCGATAATAGGTTTTGAAATTTTATCTTTAAAAACTCATTTATACCCCCGATGTAAGTTAACAGATGAAAAAAACCTTACTTATTTGGTGCTTTATTTTAATTACGATTAACGTATTTGGTCAACAATTTTCGCAATATAACACCGGCTCATTGTATGATTCTTTTGAAAATCCGGCTCAGCGCGCTTTTATCCCCGATACTACCCGTCAATATGCATCCAATTTTTTCATTCCAAATTTCTCGAGTGACTTTTATATTGCCGGCAACGCGCAACAAGGTGTAAAAACCAGGCTATTTTCATCTTATTACAACAGCGCTAATTTAAAAACTGGCGAAAATGCCTTTAATAGGATACGGCTAAATTTCAACTCGTACGCTTTAATGTTTAAAGTTTTTGCAAGCGAAAATGGCGATCAGGAAGTTGGAGCCTTTTATAATGTAAAAGGCGACGCCAGAGCCCTTGCTACAGATGAAACTTTAGCGATTTTTAATGGCTTCAATAACTTTACAGGTAACTCTTACAGCAATGTTTTAAATGACAATTTTCGCTATCAGCTTTATCATCAAATAGGTTTTACTTATCGGGAGCAGGTATCCAAACACTTTGCCTTTGGTTTAAAATTAAGTGCATTATCAGGTATTGTTTATCGCGAAACTAATATCACACAATCATCAATAACTTTTGACAGAACTGCGGGTACCGAAACCGCGATACTTAGCCTTGAAGGCGAAAGCAGAACCAGCGCCGCTGACAACAAAAGCAATTTTCAGAAATACGGCCCTACGTTTTTAAATCCGGGCGCAGCCATAAGCGTAGGCACCATGATTACAGATGGGCTTGGCTATAAATGGCAGATTAACTTAAAAGACCTTGGGTTTATCTACTGGAACAAAGCTTCAAAAACCGGCGTATTTGGCGGCACCAGCACAATAGAAGGTTTTTTAGGCGCTGATCGTGAAACTGCAATAAAAAACGGCTCAACCGAGATTACAACCAGCAATCAAACAACCGGAGCATTTACCACTACTACCAACGGTTTGCTTGAGTTAAGCGTAAATAAACAATACTGGTTAGACGGTAATGAGCGCTTCAAGTTTTCGCCCACACTCATCGCATCAAAAGAATTAATGTATAATGGTTTTACAGCCGCATTAGTTGCCCCGGTACAAATGGGCAAGTATACCGCCACGGTGGTATCATCGTACAATGATCTTAAGTTGTTTAATTTAGGTGCCCAATTTATGTACAAGGCAAACAATTCTGAATTTTTTATAGGTACCGAGCAACTCTTTCAATCTGTTTCTCTTGCTAGAAGCGCCGCTAACCCACCAGAAAAAAAGCAAATTGCTGTTAGCCAGGGAAGCCACTCAGGCTTCGGCTTTTATCTCGGGGCGTCATTTAAATTTGGATACCTAATTGAGCGACGTTTAAATTCAAGCTCTATACCAGATGGCGACGACGGTCGTGGTTTTTTTGGCCGCACCTGGGACAAGCTATTTGGTAAAAAAGATCCTGGCTACAATTAGGCCTTCTTTTGCGTAACTAAAAAGTCTTTTAAATAAAAAGGCTCAAAATACGCGACGTCTTCAAACTGGCCATTTACAAACTTTGCTAAGGCCTTTTGGGTGAGATGAGTGGCTGAGTTAGCAAACCCCGCTATAAATATAGCATTTGGGTGATTACCTAACATCTCTTTACATTTATCGGCGCCATCGCCAAAAAACACGATCGAATTATCCTTTAAATATTCCGCAAAACTATTTTCGTCAATTATCTCAGCCGTTGTTGGTTTAACCTCGCTGCCATCAATATTATATAACGCGGTGTATACTTCCATGCGGCGGGCGTCTATCATGGGGCATAATAAAGTTCTCGGCGCCAAGCTGCTGGTACTGATCATACCCTGAGCCATGGCAGAAAGTGTCTCCACGGCTATAAGGGGCTTGTCCAGACCAAAACACAAGCCTTTGGCAGTTGATACGCCTATACGCAAGCCTGTGTATGAGCCTGGGCCGCTGCTCACCGCGACAGCATCAAGATCCGCATAAATCAAACCGGTTTGCTTTAGCAGTTCGTCTATATATAAGGTAATAACCTCCGCGTGGATGTTATGCTGGTTAAGTTCTCTAACAGCTATAACTTGCCCGTCTTTGGCTAATGCTACAGAACATGCGGTGGTTGCTGTTTCTATTTGAAGTATAGTCATTTCTAAAGTATTGTTATCAGTCATCATTTAGACCCAGCGCTATTAACATAGGCTGACTAAACATCAATGACAAATGAACTAATTAAGGTACCGGGTCATGTCCATGACCTCCCCAGGGATGACACCGGCCAATACGTTTTAAAGTTAACCATCCCCCTTTAAAAGGGCCATGTTTTTTTATGGCTTGAATACCATAAGCAGAACAAGTTGGCGTGTACCGGCATGATGCCCCCAAAAGCGGCGATAACAAGTATTGATATAGTCTTATAAGTGCTAAAAAAATAGCGCTTATAACATTTTTAAAAAAAGGTACAAGCGCTTTCATTTTGCCAGTTCTGCACTAAGTTGTACCAACAGCTTGATCATTTTCTTTTCCATCAAATCATACCGCTCGATAGCCTTACCAATATAACCAACTGATAAAATGATTTGCTTGTTACTAGCCTGAAGATGGGTGTAAAGTTGCTGCTGCTTATTGAGGCGATAAGCCTCGCGCATGCGGCGTTTAACGGCATTACGGTCCACAGCGCTTCTGTACCTCTTTTTAGATACCGAAAACAGAACTTGTGCGGGAGCTTGTTGCAGCTCATCTACATAAAGCCAGGATGCCTTGTAGGGATAACACAAAAAAGAAGAACCGCTATGAAAAAGTCTGTCAATAAGACTTTTATTACATAACCGTTCTTCTTTTTTAAAGGTATACATAGTTACTTTTTATGAACCGTGATTAAAAAAACAGGCTCACACACACTCCCGGCAACAAGAGTAGTAACCTTATATTATGCTTTGTGGCGGCCTTCGCTTGATACAGATAATTTTTTTCTGCCTTTAGCTCTTCTGGCTGCTAATATTCTTCTACCGTTAGCAGTAGACATGCGCTCACGGAAACCGTGTTTATTTCTTCTTTTTCTTTGCGAAGGCTGGAACGTTCTTTTCATGACTTTTTATTCTATTTGTTTTTAAAAAACAAGAGCGCAAATGTACTGTAAATATTTTATTTATCAAATACATTTTTCCAAATTGGGTACACTTTTATACTTATTTTAAAAACCGCTAAAATAACGCGTTACTTTAACTTTCCAAACGCCTGATTTAAAACTACATGCTAAATTATTTGCTCTTAGCCAGTAAATCGCGGATCTGGGTAAGTAATAGTTCTTCAGTAGTTGGTGCAGGTGCCGCGGCAGGTACAACCTCTTCTTTTTTCTTGGTGGCGTTAATGGCCTTGACTACTATAAAAAGCGCAATTGCCACGATGACGAAAGATATAATCTGCGACAAAAAGTTACCATACTTTATTGCGGTGCCTGGTATTACCAGTTCGGCAAGGTTAGTTAGGTGGGCAGCTTTAAGGGCCGGGGTAAGTAAAGCGGGGGTTATAATATCATCAACCAGTGAGCTTACAATTTTACTAAATGCAGCGCCAATAACAACAGCGACCGCCAAATCCATAACGTTGCCACGCACGGCAAACTCTTTAAATTCTTTTACAATAGCCATAGTATCTCCAGTTATATCCATAAAGTTATTATAAAATAACTGTTACAGCCAAACAAATGTCAACTTTAGCCATTTACTTTTAAATCATATTCGTTTTTAAACAAGTTTTAATTTACCAGGTAATTTGACGTAAATTTACCGCGTTAATCTATGCTAAAACAAAACCTCCAACAAAAGCTATTACAAAAGCTATCGCCGCAGCAAATCCAATTTATAAAGTTGCTGCAGGTACCTACAGTGTCTTTAGATACGCGCATTAAGGAAGAGTTGGAAGAAAATCCTGCGCTCGAAGATCTGAGTTTAACTAACCTTAACGAGCCCGAAGAACAATACCCTGACCGCGACCCGGATGAGGATACCTTCAACAGCGAAGAAGAGCGCGGCGAGATGGATGAATTCAACATCGACGATTACCTGCAGGAAGATAACGTAAACGAATACGGATCACGCTATGACCAGAATGGCGACGATGAAGAAGATCGTAAGGAAATACCTTTTGCGGTACAGAGCTCGTTTTTTGAGCTACTACAATCGCAATTGGATATGTTGCCTATGCCGGATAAGGATTTTAAGATAGCCAGCCAAATTATAGGCAGCTTAGATGATGATGGTTATCTGCGCAGGCCTATTATGTCGCTTACGGACGATCTGGCTTTCTCGCAAAACGTGATGGCTGAAGACGAGGAGGTTGAGGAGATGCTGAAGCTGATACAAAGCTTTGACCCTCCGGGCGTGGGCGCACGCACTTTACAAGAGTGCCTGCTTATACAACTGCGTCGTAAAGATCAAAGCGATCCTATAGTTATAAAAGCTATCCTGGTGGTAGAGCATTATTTGGATGAATTTACCCGCAAACATTACGATAAGCTTGAAAAATCGCTCGGACTTACGTCGACAGATCTGAGGGCTATTGTGAACGAGATACTTAAGCTTAACCCTAAACCAGGCGACTCGAACGAGGTGAACACCAAGCAAATGCAGGTGATACCAGATTTCCACATCAAAAATAGTGATGGGGTGTTGATATTAACTTTAAACTCAAGAAACGCGCCTGAACTTAGAGTGAGCCGCTCCTACCAGGAGATGTTTCAGCATTACGACAAGGCGTCGCAAAAAGATAAGAAATTAAAAGAGGCGGTACATTTTGTAAAACAAAAGCTCGACTCGGCCAAATGGTTTATTGACGCTATAAAGCAGCGTCAGCAAACGCTGTTAAAAACTATGAATGCCATAATGCATTACCAATATGATTTCTTTTTAACCGGTGATGATAAAAACCTCAGACCAATGATATTAAAGGACATTGCCGACAAAATTGGCATGGATATATCAACGGTATCAAGGGTGGCCAATTCAAAATATGTGCAAACAGAGTATGGCACCTTCTTGCTGAAATCTTTCTTCTCTGAAGCTATACAGACCGAAAGCGGCGAAGAGGTATCAAACAAAGAAGTTAAAAAAATCCTGGAAGAACATATTGGTAAAGAGGACAAGCGCCATCCGCTCGCCGACGAAAAATTGACCGACATACTAAAAGAGGCCGGTTACAACATTGCCCGCCGTACCGTGGCTAAATACCGCGAACAAATGAATATACCGGTGGCAAGATTGCGGAAGGAACTGTAGCCTCCTAGCCTCTCTAAGGAGCATTTAAAACACTTTTTAACAGCGAAGGCCTCATTTAAAAATGAGGCCTTCGCTGTTAATTCGAATACCTGAATCCCTCTTTTTAGAGGCAGTTACGCTTAAAATCCGTGCTGCGGGCAAGTAACCTTGTACCTGTTGTTAAGCATTATGCCTATCACTATTTCGTGCGTGCCACGGCTTACGGTATTTAGCGCGCTGGTAGTAGCATCGTAAGAATAACCTATGTTGATAAAAGAACTCAGGTTAAACCCCACGAGGCCGGCGAACGAATCATTATGACGATAAGAACCTCCTATCCAAAATTTGTCTCTAAAAGACGCCTTTAAGTTTAAATCATAAGTTAAAGGCACCGGTTTTATTTGCTTTATCAATATTGATGGTAAAAGCGTAATATCATCTGTGGCGTAAAACTTGGTTCCGCCGGTTAAGTAAAAATGTGGCACCGTCTGGCTGCCTTCTGTGGTGGCGGTTGAGTTATTAAATACGTTTTGTTTAAGTAACTGTTGGACAGACAATCCTGCATAAAAATCGCCTGAGTATAGCCATGCGCCTATGCTAATATCTGGTTTCCAAGGGCTGCTTATGTTGGCTATGGCGGGGTCAAGCGGATTACTTAACACAACATCTGCCGAGTTAAAGGTAAGGTGGCTTAAACCAGCCGACACCCCTAAAGATAGGTTTAACTTTGGCGCCAAACCTAAATGGTAAGCGTACACCGCTGCAAATTTTGATTGGGTAATTTGCCCGGCCTTATCAGTAAGCATGGTAAACCCTATGCCGTGGTGCGGTGCCGATGCCTGGTAATACTGACTGTATAACCTACTAGATGGGTTAGAATTATCTCCGCCAAAACCTGCTGCGTCGCCCTCAATAAAGTTGCGGCCAATTGGCGCATTGATAGAAAGGAAACTTGTAACAGGCGCACCATTCAGGCCGCTCCATTGCGCCCTATAGCCCATTTTTAAATCGGTATAATTTTCAATACCGGCTACAGCGGGGTTTAAAATAAAGTTATTAAAAATATACTGTGTAAACTGTGGCAACTGCTGCGCCTTTGAATTGTTGAATATAAAAACACCAAGCAGAAGCAAACAGATGTATCTTTTCATTAAAAATTCACGCCACATAGTAATCAAACAGTTATTAGCTTTTAGATAGATAAACGGTTTATAATTCTACAATTATGCTTCGAGCTAAAGTAATGAACGAATATAGCCTTTAAAGCGTATTTGAAGATATGTTGTAGCATATTTATTAAGTGGTAAGTTATTTTTTTGCGTGACGAGCTTGGCAAGTAATAAAAATAAAATCAGTACGACCTACAAAAGCAAGACGCTTTTCACACCGTTTTGGCGCCGGTGCACGTTGAATATTGAATTAGTGGTAATGTTGCTATCTTATAAGTGTTAAATATCCTGCGGTAGGTTTCCTACCACTATTTGGGCTTATTATATAATAATAAGCACCAAACGGCAAACTACCCCCGTTTAATGTCCCATCCCACGGCTTTGTATAACCATTTGAATAAAACACCCTGCTACCGCTACGGTTAAAAATCTCGACAGTTGCGTTAGGGTAATCATTTAAATATTTAATTTCCCAGGTGTCATTAATACCATCCGCATTTGGAGTAAACGCGTTGGGTATAACAGGGATTTTTAACACCTTCACAAATGTCTTTACTACCGTAGGGCAGCCATTGTCTGACGTTACTGTTAAGGTATACGTAACGTCAGCATTGATACTTACAACCGGATTAGCAACATTATCCTGGCTTAACCCTGCCGCAGGCGACCATTTATAGGTCAACGCACCGCCCCCAAGCATCGTTATCTTAGGCTGTAAGGTTAGCTGGCTACCTTCGAGCACCGTATAACGATCCGGCAATGAAACGGCAGGGCTGGGATTTACCAGTACCTGAAAAGTAGTATTGTACTCGCAATTTGTATTTGCATCATCCACAGTAAATTTATAAGTGATAGTATGGGTACCCGGCCCGGCAATTTTAGGGTCAAACAAGCCAGTTGCCGTAATACCCGGACCCTTAAATTCATAGGTACCCCGCAAATTATGAGCTTCGGTACCGGTAATTTGAATAGCAGGGTCATTTTGACAATAAACCTGTGCACCAACAAGCTCAACCGTACCTATAGATAAGCTAACCAGGGGGCTAGGATTAATAACAATTTGCTGGGTAGCAGTTTCGGCTGTACACCCAGTACCAGAGCCTGTAAACGCAACCAACTTAACGTTATACGAAATTGGTAGCCCTGTATTATTTATCGGGTAATCAATATGGTACGTTTTGTCTGCACGCAAAGTGTTTTTATAAAACTCCTGGTACTCTGTTGGGCGGTTGGCAAGGTCATAGTAAAATCTTATCCTGGTAACTTCTCCAAAATCAGGCTTAGATCCATCTACAAAAGTTAAGCCGTCGGTACCGCAGATAAATTTATTATCTACCGCAAATTTAGCATGCGGGTCTGCACTGTTAACGGTAAACGTATCTTGCTTAATGTCTACACAGCCGTACTTTGACGTAACCGTTAGAGTAATAATGTAGTTTCCTTCCCGACTGTAAGAGTGCTGCGGATTTGCCGAAGCAGATTTATTAGCTGCGCCGCTGCCGGGGTCACCAAAGTCCCAATCGTATTTAAATTCAGACTGAGTACCATCACTTATTGTACTGGTTGTGGTAAACTGCGAGTTGCGGTCCATCACACAGGCGTCAGGCAGTGTAAAACTTGCAAGCGGTTGCGGATTTACTGGTACCGTCAATATTTTAGGGATACTAATGCAACCGGCGGCCGTAGTAACCGTAAGCTTTACATTATAGTTTTGTATAGCCGCATAAGTATGTGTTGGGTTTTGCAGGGTAGATACAGGTGTGCCATCGCCAAAATCCCACTCCCATTTTGTAATTATAGCGCCGGGTTCTACTGGTAACGATGTGCTGGTGAATGTAGCCTCCTTATCTATGCAAACAACAGGCAACGTAAAATTGGCTACCGGTTTGGCTACGATATGGACTTTCTTAATATCACTGACAGTTAAGCATCCGCTATAGTCAACAACTGTTAAGCGCACATCATAATCTCCGGCGGCGGCATAGGTATGCGATGGATTTTGATCCGTAGATTTGTTGCCGTCGCCAAAATCCCATTCCCAGCTTTTTATCACGTTACTTGTGGCAGTGGTAGTATTGTCTTTAAATACTGTCGGATCGCCTAAACAATTGCTGACGGCTGCCCCAATATCTTTGCCGGGCGGGTCTGTAATGGAGAACACATTTTCGATATCGACATTGGCCCCGCAATCATCATTTGTATTTGGATTAAATACAGTGGCAATTACCACATGCGTGCCCGCCGTAAAGTTTATCTGGTCTGGATACTCATACACATACAGGGTTTTACCGTCTCTCAAAACTGTACGGGTATAGGTGGGGTTAGTTATAACTGGCTTTTGCTCTCCGTCTATTTTCCAGGTAATGCTTGGTGTTTCAAATGGTATGATAGATTGCAGCTTATAAGACTTATCGCTACAGCCGGTAGTTAGCGGCACGTCAATATCTTCGGTGTTTTTTAAACCAACATTGGTATTAAGATCTTGCAGGTTGGTACCGGCAGCATAACCGTATGATTCTGTGTTTCCAAACCCGTAAGCTACAGCATTAAACGGTACCCCGGCGTTTAATGTGTGGCTACCTGCGCTAACGGGGATTTGCGCATATGCGTAATTGGTACCCGGCACCTGCAAAAAGCCATTATACGGCGTGCCATCAAGCGTTACGGTAGACGTAGCATTGCTGGCTATAATGACATTAATGAAGCTCCTGCTAATGTTGTACCTGGATGTAGAGTACAATGTAACGTGATTTAAACCCTGTTCTATCGGGCTCAGATATATCATCTCAGGGTCGCCAACATCGCCTTGGATGCTTGAGCAATTGATCTCTTGATTTTGCGTGGGCGAATACTGCACCAATTGTATAGGCTTGTCCGCCGTAACCACGTTGGTGCTGGTGGAGCTGAACTCGTAGTATAAGCCATTTGTAAATGATGAGGAATTTAATCGACTGCCGTTTAGGGTTACCGTGGTATTTGGTTCTTTTAATACAATTCGGTAAACATCAAAAGGGCGCGACAATAATGGGGCAGCTACATAGTTTTTTCCCCAGGTAGCGGTAGGATAAACCTGCTGAAATAAGTTGTCAGAACTAAAAGAACGGGCTGTTGTATTACAGCCTATACCCATCCGGCTGGCGCCGGAAAAAACGGCTATTTTTTTACATGTGGCTGCAGTGCCGCTGCTAACTGATTTGATTTTAGTCCCGGTTAAATCAGTTCTTGACATACCCTGATAAACGTCGCCCTTGTTTAAGGTAATAGTAAAGCCGACACCAGAACGTTCGCCGTTCAAAAGATCGGCCGCCGGGGTTATTGATACCGACGTGTTATCCTCTGTACCTATGATAGCAAAGGTTGAATATGCCGGGTTGTTTACCTGCGCGTTTGATATCTGCGTGTAGTTAAGTGATATATAATCTTTACCCATAGCATTAACGGGTAACAATAATGTAGCCCCGGATACATTGGAGGCATAAATGTGGGCATAAATGGCTACCGGCCGCTCTGACGTGATGTGAATGCTTTTATCGCTAAATAAACCTTGCGCGTCAATATGAGCGGTTATGGGAATATCAACAAAAGTTACTGAGTTTGCGGTTACGGTAAAATCCTGCAGGCGCACTCCCCCTACCTCAACCGTACCTTTGGTAGATAAGTCTGAGGTAATGTATAGTACCATACTGGCACCGCCAGCACTACCAGTACCATTATTATGGCACATAAATGCCGTATAAAACTCCGTCCCTTTATTACTCTGCGAATAAGCTTGTAAACTTACCATTAGTAACAGGGGAATTACTACTGTGTAAAATACTTTCTTCAAAATCCACTACACGTTAAAATCGCTCCACTTAAATCAATCCGATCAAACCAATATACGCAAATTAAAAGTAAACAGTTGCCGTACTAACGCGATTTGCCAAGGGAATCAAGCTCCGCGTAAGCCAGCCGCAATTTGCGGGCAAGTTCTTTATTCTCTTTGCGTAAATTATATATTTCGAGGGCATTTTCTATATACATCTTTAACTCATCGTTTTGCCATGGCTTTACCAGGTATTTATAAACCTGCCCACGGTTAATGGCATCCATTACAGCATTAATGTCAGAAAAACCGGTTAACAATATCCTTATAGTATCCGGGTAAATTGACAATATGGACTCTAAAAACTCAATACCAGTCATACCGGGCATGCGTTGATCTGTTATGATAACACCAATCTCCTGGCTGTCTAATATTTTCCGCCCCTCTTTGGCAGATATGGCGGTAAAAATTTCGAAATCGCGCCTGAAGGCGGCTTTAAAGCTGTTAATGTTATTTATCTCATCATCAACGTATAGTACACCTATTGCCATATAATTATTTGTAAACGAGGTTTTTAATTTTAAATTTCAAAAGATGCACATTTTTTTGTTTTTCTATGCATTTTTATGGCATACCGAGCCCTGAATTGTAAAAATGAAAAAAATATTGCTAATCCTGTGTTTCCTGATAAAATATATCAGCGCTATGGCCCTGGTAACCGATACCTTGCAGGTTAGTAACAACGAATCGTATTACTTAACCAACCGATATTTTGAAGAGCTTGAAGACCATAACAAGACCATTGTTCCGCAGGATATTTTCAGCAATAAAGATTTTCATCCAATAAAAGACAGGTTCCCCAGGTTAAAAATTTCAAAATCAGTAACGTGGTTAAAGTTTACGGTAACCAATAATACCAGCCAAAATTACTTGCCCATTACCATCAGCAAAAGCATTATAGACGACTTTGACATTTATTTTAAAGAAACCAGGCCAGGCGACAAAAACGGCGATGGTCAAATGGCGTTGCTAACCTCAAAGTCGCCGCAATACAGCTCAAATATGCTTAACAAGGGTGTAATGCTTATTGATGCTAGTATTGAGCCGGGCACTACCCGAACGTTTTTTGTTCGTATAAAAAGTAATGCCACCGTGGTGATACCTATACAGATACAAAGTGCCGATAAGTTTATACAAAAACGCAGTATTGAAAACATGATAAACGGCGCCTTTATCGGCATGTTTATCATCATGGCCCTTTATAACCTTATGCTTTTTATAAACGTGGGCGACAGAAGTTACCTGTACTATGTGGTGTATATTGTTTTTTTAGGGCTGACGCAGCTGTTTACGCTTGGCCTGGGCAGCTATATATTCCCCGGCAACGTAGCAGTTATGAATACATACGTTACGCCCCTGATCCGCATTTTCTTTGGTTTCTCTCTATTACTCTTCGCAGGGGAGTTTTTGCAGTTTAAAACAAGCCTTAAAAAGTATTACAGCGTATACCAGTTGCTATTTTTGATATACATCATATCTGCTGCGGCAACGGTAACCGGTGCTACACGGATAGCTTACACGCTCATTACCTGGGGTGCTATAGCTACCTCGGCATCGTTGTTAATTGCGGTGATCATACTTTACATCAGGGGATTTAAGCCGGCCAAGTTTTTCATTATCGGCTGGGGATTGTTTTTAATTGCTTTACTGTTAACTATAGCCCGCAACAGCGGTTTTATACCTTACAACTTCTTTACCCTAAATTTACTGATAGGCAGCGCCGTGGTCGAGTTGATACTGTTCTCTGTGGCGTTGGCCGATAAGATCAACTTTTATCGCCGCCAAAACACCGAATCGCAATTGGCGGCACTTGCCATTGCCAAACAAAACGAACGGCTTATAACACAGCAAAATGTCTTTTTAGAGAACAAGGTAAGAGAGCGCACATTGGAACTCATTGAAACCAACCAAAGCTTATCTGTATCGCTTGATACCTTAAAAGCAGCCCAGATCCAATTAGTAGAGACCGAGAAGATGGCGTCGCTGGGACAGTTGACAGCCGGCATTGCGCACGAAATTAATAACCCTATCAATTTTGTAAGCTCAAATGTGGCCCCTTTGCGGTTAGACTTTAATGAGCTATTTAACCTCCTCAATCAATATCAGCAAGCCGCTAATCATCCCGAAAATACTGGGTTGCTGAAAGAAGCTAACGCCTACTGTAATAAAATTGATGTTCCATTTGTTAAAGACGAAATACTTAAGCTGTTAAACGGCGTTGAAGAAGGTGCCAACCGGACTGCCGAAATAGTACAAAGCTTACGCACCTTTAGCCGCATGGACGAGCTGGAGCTTGTTGAAGCCAACATCAACACAGCTGTTTTAAGCACGCTGGTAATTTTGCGAAGCTCCATTCCCTATTACATAGAGATTAAGCCAATACTTGATAATGTAGAGCCAATAAATTGTTACCTGGGTAAGTTAAACCAGGTATTGCTTAACCTTATTAACAACAGCATACAGGCTATAAAAGCCAAACGCGTGCATCATAACGAAAGCGTTGCCATTTACACACGGGACGCAACAGACCATGTCATCATCGAAATAACAGACACGGGTATTGGTATGAATGAGCATGTAAGGCAACGCATTTTTGAACCATTTTTTACCACCAAACCTGTTGGCGAAGGAACAGGATTAGGGCTATCTATTGTGTTTGGTATTATCGAGAAACACCATGGGACAATCCAAGTACAGTCAGAGCCCGGTGTAGGCACTACCGTTACCATCAATATCCCTAAAAACCTGACAGCCCCTAAGATGGACGAAGAGTATTAACTAACGCGCTTATCTTTAAGCAGCATATCCACGGCATCATTCAACGAGCCAGCCTTGATAACTTCGCCGGAGTTTACAAAATAGATTTCGTCGGCATTCTCAATAGTATTTAAACGATGGGCTATAATTACCCGGGTAGTATGGGCAGGCAGGTTGTTCAATATATCGCCTAAAAGTTTTTCGGTAATGGTGTCTATGTTGGCAGTTGCTTCGTCCAGTATTAATAGGTCGGGGTTACGCAGCACGGCGCGCATAAAGGCAATCAACTGCTTTTGGCCCAGGCTGATGCTGTCGCCGCCCGATGTTACTTTACTGTCTAGTCCCTCCTCAAAAATCGCCAGCAGGCTGCCCAGGTTAGCATCGGCAATAGCCTGCTCTAACTGCTGGTTGGAATAATTTTTATACGCATCGTTACCATACAAAATATTTTCGCGCACGGTACCTGTAAATAAAAATGGCTCCTGTAAAATAAAACCTACTTTTTGGGCGCGCTCATTAGCACTGTAACTGCGGATGTCTTTGCCGTTAAGTAGAATGCTGCCCTGCGTAGGATCATACAAACGGGCTATAAGCGATGCTGTTGTAGTTTTACCGCCGCCGGTAGGCCCAACCAGCGCGTAGGTTTTGCCGCGCTCCATTTTGAAGCTTACGTTGTGCAATATCTCATGCCCGGCTGCATAACCAAAATGAACATTTTTAAATTCAAGCAACGCGTCAGAATGTGTTTCAGTGCTATCGTCAATGCTAACCAAATTACTTTCCAGTCCTAATATTTGCGATATCCTGTCCCAGGCCGCCATAGCGGTCTGGAAGTTGGCCCACAGCGCCGCAAGCTGCCTTAACGGATTATAAAACAAGGTGACGTACGACAGGTAAGCTATTAACAAACCGATAGAAAAATCATTACCAATCATATAAATGCCCAGCACAAGTACCGTTAGCTGGGCCAAACTTGCACCCAGCGTATACACGGGCATAAAAATGTTATTGGCCAGCCCCGCGCTTACCGCCGACTTATAGTTTTGCTGATTGGCTACATCAAAACGTTTCCTAAAATAATCGCGGCGGTTAAAGGCTATAATCACTTTAAAGTTGTTCAGGCTTTCCTGAATCTCGGCGCTCATGCCGCCCACACTTTTCAGGTTTTTGGCGTTGGTGCGTTTAACCCAGGGCGATACCACCATGGTAAAGATCAATATCAATAACATAGGCGCCATAGCAGCAAGGCCTAATTGTACATGTATCGCCATTAAAAACACACCGGCTCCTGTCATGGTGGCTATACTACCGATAAACTGCACTAACGATTGCGAGAAAAACTGGTTAAGCTTGTCGGTATCATTATTTACGCGTGATATCAGGTCGCCGGCTTTGTTTTGGTTAAAAAAGTCGACCGGTAATTGCTGCAGTTTATTAAAAATGGCGTTACGCAGCGTAAACAACATGCGCTGCCCCACCCCGCCCATTAGCTTGGCTTGCAGATAGCTGGTAACTAAGCCTACTAAAAACATGGATAGTAAAACGCCGCACCAAAACAATACACCCTGGTATTGCTTGCCCTGCACGTAAGTATCAATAGTATGCCCAATAATAAGCGGGCCAAGCAAGTTCAATGCTGAATTAATGATGATGGCAATAGTAGCCAGCACCAGCGTTTTATGCTCATTAGCTATTAGCTGCAGCAGCTTACGTAAGGCAGCCAGGTTTGATAGCTTTTCGGCCCGCTCAGACAGTTTGTTCAAATTATAATTCATAGTTGCTGGTGCTTTGTTGCGAATTATAAATTTGTACATACTCCGGGCTGGTGGCCATCAGTTGCTGATGCTCGCCACTGGCTTCAATCTCGCCCTGCATCAATAATATAACCTGGTCGTAATGCTCAATGGCAGCTATTTTTTGCGTGACCGATATCAGCGTAATTTCCGGATAGTTGTTTTTGATATTGGCCAGTATATTACGCTCGGTATTAGTATCAACCCGGGCAGTAAAATCATCAAGCAATAAAACTTTGGGGTTAACGACCAGCGCCCTTGCCAGCATAATACGCTGCTTTTGGCCACCCGACAGGCTTGAGCCCCGCTCAGACACTATTGTATTCAGGCCCTCGGGTAAGCTGGCTACAAAATCCTTCAGCTCAGCCGTATCAACAGCTTTTTGTAATGATTCGTCAGTTACTGTATCGCTAAACGCGATATTTTCGCGGATGCTCATATTAAAGATAATGCTATCCTGAAACACAAAACCTACCTGGCTATGAAAACTTTCGCTGTTGTAAGTAGCTATGGGCTTATCATCATACAAAGTCTCGCCGGCGTTGGCATTAATTAGCCCGGTTAATAAATATAGTAACTGCGTTTTGCCCGCTGCTGTTGGGCCAATAATGGCAATTTTTGAACCTGCAGCCACTTTCATCGATACATCCTTCAGCGCAGGTTTTTGCCCAAAGTTAAGCGTAACATTTTTTAGCTCAATTTTGCCGGTAATATTTGCTGTCACAGTGCCCTTATCTTCCAAGTCAGCGGCGTTTAAAATCATACTGATACGGGTGTATGATGCTGTTGCCTGCGCTATAATGTTACTCATAAAACCTATCACCAATATCGGGAAGATGAGCATAGAAAGGTAGCTGTTAAACGCGGCAAACTCGCCTAAACTCATCTGGTTATTAATTACATAATGCCCGCCTATGGCCAAAATGCTTAATGATGCAAGGTTTGCAGTAAACGTTACTACCGGTATAAGGCCGGCAAACATTTTCAGGATGTTTAATCCAAAATCGCGCGCTTTGCTGTTGGCCTCTAAAAACTTAACCGTCTCCAGGTTTTGCGAGTTGATAACCCTTATCAGGGCGGCCCCAAGGATACTTTCGTTTATGATTTTGTTAAGCCAGTCTATCACCTGCCGGCTCTGTATAAATAAGGCTCTTACCTTTTTCAACACATAAAAAAACGCTCCGCCTATAATAGGGATGATAGCCATAACCACCAAAGCCAAGCGCCAGTTTAAGCTCAGCAATAAAATACTGGCGCCCACGATGATAAATATAGACGACGCGATAGATACAATGGCCTGCGATATAAAAAGCTTAATAGAGTCGGTGTCTGCCGTTAAGTTGGTCAGCAATTTTGATGGGTTGGCCTGCTCAATAAAAGCATGGCTTTGGCGCGAAATTTTATCTGCCAGGCGCGTTCGCAGATCGCGCGCAACACGCTCTGAAGCATATGTTTGTATAATGCTTTGCAGGTAGCCAAATATAAACACCAGCCCTACCGCAATACAAAACTGGGTAACCAGGCTTTTAACATTAAAGGTATTATGGGTATAAGCGTCAATACCGTTTGCTATTAGCTTAGGCAACATAAGGTTAATGCCGTTACTGAACAGAGCAAACAGCAATAACAGGGCTATAAGCCCGCCATAGGGCTTTAGCAAAGGTAAAATACTTGGCGGTTTAGGGCCTTGAGGTGTACTTGGCGGCGGCATGTTATATTATTGGCAAATATTGTGCAAATGTTTTAATTCTGGCTAAAATTGTAGACGATTGCCGAATTAAAACATTTTAACAATTGTAAACTAAATCAGATGACAGAATTTGACAAAGATGCAAACTATATACTTGAGGACGATAAAGTTTTGTTAAGGCCCTTACAAGCCGACGATTTACAACACTTTATCCCCTTTGCGTTAAACGAGCCTGATACCTGGCAATACTCGCTAAAATCTGCCGCAGGCGAAGAAGCTATGCGGACGTATGTTAACGAGGCAGTTACGGCCCGCCAGGCCGGAAAAGAGTACGCCTTTATTGTATACGATAAAACTACCGGCCAGTACGCCGGCTGCACGCGTTACTATGATATACAACCTGCTTACAAAACCCTGCAATTGGGCTATACCTGGTACGGCGAAACGTTTAGGGGAACGGGACTTAACAAGCGTTGCAAATTCTTATTACTACTATTCGCATTCGAAAATTTGGGTATGGCGAGAGTTGAGTTTAGGGCCGACAATAAGAACCAACGCAGTATAGCCGCCATGAAAAGCATTGGCTGCACGGTTGAGGGCGTGTTGCGCGATCATTTTCCCCTGGCTGCCGGTGGTCGACGCGATTCGATTGTATTAAGTATATTGAAAGATGAATGGCATGCTACTGTAAAGCACAATATTAGTAGCAAGCTAAGATAGATTCTGAATAGCACTTAATATGCTATAGCGTTAGCCATTAAATTATCTTTGCCCTTAACAAGAAATTTAAATACATGAGCACAAAACTAACCATTAACAACAACGGATCTGTAAAGATTGACGGCGATTTTGAGATTGTTGATATGCAGGGCAACAACTATAACTTACAAGGCCGTACCGTGGTTTCGATATGCCGTTGCGGCTTATCTGCCAACAAACCATTTTGCGACGGATCTCACAAAGGTCATTTTGAGCACAACGCCGTAGCGTTTGATTTGCCGCCTAAAAAGGTGTAAAACAGCCCCCTCTAATCCCCCCCGGTAGGGGAGACTTACTAACAAAATAAACAATTAAGCCCTCCCTACCGGGGAGGGTTTGGGAGGGGCCGATTTCTATGCGCTATTTCGTCCACATCGGTTATCACGGCACTAAGTATAGCGGCTGGCAGCGCGACCCGGATGTGATAAACGTGCAGCAGGTTATTGAAACCGCGCTAACCCGCATATTAAAAACGCCTACCTTTATCAACGGTTGTGGCCGCACCGACGCTCACGTACACGCCAGCCAGTTTTTCTTCCACATGGATGTGGAGCGCGAGTGGGATTTTGACCTCGTCTTCCGGCTTAATAAACTTTTACCTGCTGATATAGCCGTATTTGACATTATCCCGATGGATGGCTTGCCGCATGCCCGTTTTGACGCCGTATCCAGATCATACGATTACTTTATCCATACGTATAAAGACCCTTTTTTAAGCGATTTCAGTTCGCTTTACTTAGAGAAAAATTGGGAGCTTGATAAAATGAAGGCTGCTGTGGCATTACTGCCATTGTATAATGATTACCGCTGTTTCTGCAAAACGCCCGATAAAAACTCGCACAACATCTGCAATGTAACTACGGCCGCTTTATTTGTTGATGCGCAGCGCGACAGGCTTCGATTTCAAATCTCGGCCAACCGTTTTTTAGGAAAAATGATTCGCATTATCATGGGCAGGCTGCTTGAAATTGGTCGCGGCAAAATGAGTGTAGATGAATTTGAATCGTACCTGATCAGCAAACAAACCCCTGCAGTAATTATCCCCGCGCATCCGCAGGGTTTGTACCTGTCGAAAGTTACCTATCCCTATCTGAATTTAACGTCACGAAGCGCGTTTGCTTTGTTAAGGGATGAAGAAAGCTGGTTGACTGTCTGAAATGCACTAACATTAAGTAAGTTGGTAAAGGCCTTGTCGGTCATCCAACCTAATTCACCGTCGTACGCCTTATAATTACTTTTAGCTGTTTAATCCAATCACTTTTGTTATTTAAAAACACATGTGGTTCAACACCTACTTCTTCATATTGCAATAAGCCGGCTTCATCCGGCATATTGGTGGGATAAAGTTTAAATCTACCACTTGGCAATACAGGCGAGTAACCATCGTTGTTTCCGTAAGCAATCATTCCATTTGTTGTTTCGCCAAATAGCTTGATATTTTTGATGGGTTTAAGTCGCAAGGCAAAGCGCTCGCCCATACTTATTACCATACCGTTAATCAGTACAAACACTTTTCCTTTCTCGCTATAGTTTTTTAGCAATGCAAAAAACTGATTTGCGCATTTAGCTGCCCCGCCTATATTTCCTCGTAAATCTACTATCAGATTAGGCGCGGTTAAAGTATCTTTGATACGGTTGTAAAAAGCTTTGGCGATTTTTAGATTCTCTGGCGATCCATTAAAACTTCCAAGATGAAGATATTGAATATTGGGTTCTAAAGTATTGAAAATATAAGCGTCATTGCTTCTAAAATTGGCGTAGGATACAATGTTTAATTTCTTCAAATCGTAGTGGTGAAACTGCCCATTGGTAAGCTTGTCGTTTTCGACGTACCTAAAAGCTTTTGTGGCAAGATCACAATAAACTGTCCGAAAAGAATTTGGGCTTGTTTGTATCAAAATGGAGAATAGTTGCCCCCTGTCCCAGGTTTGTAATTTTGATGATAAAAGCACACCGACCAAGCTGTCTTTTCTCAAAGTCCGGTAAATCCCGATCTTTGCGACATCGCCAATTACATATATCCCCTCAACACTACCTGTCGCTTTTTTAGCAAGCGAGCTTTCCAAAGAATCAAGATTAAGCTTAACACGCGGAAAGCTTTTAAATGTCGGGGAGGTACGATAGTCCCTAATAAATCCCGGGGTTTGCAGTGTTTTAAAATCTATGTCCCGGTTGTAGTTTTGGTAAAAGGCAAGGTGCTTGTCTTTTATAGGCCAAAGCAACTTTGATAAGTTGTAAAATGTATCTAAAGCGGTAGGTGCTACTGGTTGCGCCTTTAATTTGGCATACAGGTTTTGATAGGCTGTTTTCTTTTCGCCGGTTATTTGATCTGCATAAGAAGGCGTTTTTTGCAATTCCTGGTATAAAAAGTCAAAGTCTTTTTGAAATTCATTCTTTTGTTGCCCCAAAAGGGATTTACCTGTTAGTAAAAGCAAAACTAAAAGACCGAATCTCGTTTTTATATAGCTAGGTATCATTACTACTTCCCGCTCACATACAAATCCTCAACCTTTTTACGTGCCCAGGGCGTTTTGCGTAAAAATTTTAGGCTTGACGATATGCTTGGATCTTCTAAAAAACAATTGATCCGGATACGGTAACCTAGCTCCGGAAACCCGTATTTGGCCACCAGCTCGGTAAGTATAGCTTCAAGAGTTTTACCGTGAAGTGGGTTGTTCGCTTGTTCTGGCATGGTGATAAATGCGATGGTGAATAATTAATTGTCGGTAGCGATGGGTTTGAAACCCATCGCTATAAGAGAAATTTATCTAACTTCTTTCACTAACGCCATCGCCTTTTTAGTAGCTTCCGTCAGTTCAGCATATTTCTTTCCTTCCATTACATCACTACTAATTAACTGGCTACCCATACCCACCGCGCAAACACCGGCCTTAAACCAGCCGCCAATGCTTTCTTTAGTAACCTCTACCCCACCCGTAGGCATAAACAGCAGGTTAGGGAAAAACGATTTGATGCCGGCTAAAAAACCGGGACCTAACATATTACCCGGAAACAGCTTCACTAATTTTGCGCCAAGGTTTTCGGCCTTGATAATCTCGGTTGGCGTCATACAACCGGGAATCCAAAGCAAGTCGTGTTTTTCAGCAACAGGTATCACCTCTTCAACCAGCCCGGGGCTAATAATATAATCGGCACCTGCGTCAATAAAAGCTCTGGCGCTCTCGGCATTTTTTATGGTACCTATGCCCAGGCGCATATCCTTTAATTCGGTGTCGCAAATCAGGCGTAACTTAATGAAGTTGATCAGCGCTGCATCGCCACGGTTGGTGTACTCTATGGTTTTAATACCTGCTGCGTAAAGTGCGTACAATATATCAATGCTGGTTTGCTCGTCTTTATTAAAATAAAGCGGCAGGATACCTTGCGTTTTTATAAGTTGTAGTATGTCGTCTTTGTTAGTCATAAACGGGTGTAAAAGGTGGCTAAGGTAACTAATTACCTCTAAAATTTCGACTAAAATGCTTCCGCAAATCAGTGGTACGCTTCTCAGGAAAGAATCTCAGATATCTCTGTATATCCTTTAGCGCTGGCCAGATCAGCCGGCAGCTTGCCGCCCTCCATCCGCACGTTAACATCGGCGCCACGCTCAAGCAGCAGTATCAACAGTTCCAGATTACCATTCTGCGCCGCCGAATGCAGCGGAGTTACGCCGGCTTGCTGTTTGATATTAACCTGGGCCCCCTTATCAATCAGCATACGGGCAATATCAGTATAGTTACCTGCCGCTGCGGAGTGCAACGGAAACACATTGAACCCGTTATCAGATGGCAGATTAACATCTGCTCCTTTCAAAACAAGATAACGCGCCACCTCAAACTGACCAAAGTAACAAGCTAGGCCTAAGGGCGTAAAGCCATCAGCTGCATAGTTATTTACATCGTCAGGGTGATTAAAAATTAGATGAGCCACCATATCGAACTTACCAACCGCCGCGGCTTCAAACAGGTTAATATCACCCACATATTTAAGCAACACATTACTAACCTCCGGCTTTTTGTAATAGCACGACAACATTAACGGCGATACGTTATGGGTGGTAGTTTGTGTGGCTAAAGCGGGATTTTGTGCAAGTAACTCGTCAAGTGCAGGGGCATCACCCTCTGTAATATACTGCTCTAATAGTTCTAAACTCATTACCCAATATTACTAAAAAATTAAAAATATAAATGCATAGTTGTTTAATGTATGTAACTTTATATTTGCACCATACTACTGTTACAATTAAGAATGCCGGTAAAAGGAAATCAGTTTAGATCAAATAGCTTTAAAGAGGAGAATCAGCCTCGCCCATCTTCAGAAAAAGGCGCCCGTGAGCGTATCTCTAAGCCAAAATTTGAAAGAATGCCGTCATTTGACCTTGCCGACGGCCGACTGGTTAAAATTGTAGGTTTATTCTTTTTGATCCTGTCGCTATTCTTCCTCATCGCGTTCACTTCATACCTGTTTACCTGGGAGCAAGATCAAAGCTATGTATCAACAGCCAACGGCGGCTGGGGCAATCTACTTGCCCGCCAGGCAGATTTGACCTTAAAAGGCATAGCCCCGGTAGAAAATTGGCTGGGTAAATTTGGCGCGCTACTGTCAAATCAATTTATATTCGAGTGGTTTGGTATAGCGTCGTTCCTGTTTGTGTTTGTATTTTTTGTGATAGGCTACCGCATGCTTTTTAAAGTAAAGCTATTCCCGGTGGGCCGCACGCTGGGTTATTCGTTTTTTGGGTTGATATTTATATCGGTAGCCATAGGTTTTATACACGCCTTTATGTATGATGCTCCCCACTTCCTGGAGGGCGAGTTCGGCTTTTGGAGTAACCGCCTATTGGAGGTAGAGATAGGCCAGGCCGGCATCGCGGGGCTAATAGGGTTTGCAGCCTTAACCACACTGATCATTGCCTACAATATAGATTTTAAACTACCCGCGCGTAAACAGAAGCCCGAAGATGAATTGGTACCTGCTTTTCCACCCGGATCTACTGAACGCCTGAGTACCACGCCCGTTGAATTGTTAGACGAAGAAATATCACACCCGGTAGAGTGGCCAAAGGGCACTAATACTATAAAACCAGAAGCATTCACACATCAGCCCTTGCCGCCGATGGTACAGGCAGAACCAATATTTCACGAACCTGTTATACTGACACCGGATGATGAGGACGTAGATCCCGATCCGGCCGACGATATACCGCTAACATTAGAAACAGAGCGCCCATTACCGGAGCTCAACGTTGAAAAATCTGACGACGAAAAGGCCAGGAAACTGGTGGAAGAGTTTGGCACATACGATCATAAACTCGACCTGGCATCGTACAAATACCCTACCCTTAATCTTTTAGAGGAATACGGCACCGGTAAAATAGCCGTAAATTCTGACGAACTGGAAGCCAACAAAAACAAGATAGTTGAAACGCTTAACCACTACAATATCGAGATCGATAAGATTAAAGCGACCATAGGCCCAACAGTTACGCTATATGAGATCATTCCCGCTCCCGGTGTGCGGATCTCCAAGATCAAAAACCTGGAAGATGATATCGCGCTTAGCCTTGCGGCTTTGGGCATCCGTATCATTGCGCCGATGCCTGGCAAGGGTACTATTGGTATTGAAGTACCGAATCAGAACCCTGAGATGGTGTCTATGCGCTCTATTTTGGCTACAGAGAAGTTTCAGAACACTACCATGGATCTGCCTATCGCTTTAGGTAAAACCATATCAAACGAAGTGTTTATTGCCGATCTGGCCAAAATGCCTCACTTACTGGTTGCCGGTGCTACCGGTCAGGGTAAGTCGGTAGGCATTAACGCCATCCTGGTATCGTTACTATACAAAAAACACCCTTCCGAACTGAAGTTTGTATTGGTCGATCCTAAAAAGGTAGAGCTAACGCTGTTCCGCAAAATTGAACGCCATTTTTTAGCCAAGCTGCCTGATGAAGCGGACGCTATTATAACCGACACTAAGAAAGTAGTTAACACGCTTAACTCGCTGTGTATTGAGATGGATCAGCGGTATGACTTGCTGAAAGACGCACAGGTACGTAACCTGAAAGAGTATAACGCCAAATTCATCAACCGCAAAATAGCCGACCCTGAGAAACACCGTTATCTGCCGTTTATCGTATTGGTTATTGACGAGTTTGCCGACCTGATGATGACCGCAGGTAAAGAGGTAGAACAGCCTATAGCCCGTATTGCCCAGCTGGCCCGTGCGGTGGGTATCCATTTGGTTATAGCTACGCAGCGCCCGTCGGTTAATATCATTACAGGTACTATTAAGGCCAACTTCCCGTCAAGGCTGGCGTTTAGGGTATTGTCTAAGATCGACTCGCGTACCATTCTGGATGCTGGTGGGGCAGACCAATTGATTGGCCGTGGTGACATGTTATTCAGCACCGGCAGCGATTTGATTCGTTTACAATGCGCCTTTGTAGATACACCGGAAGTTGAACGCATATCCGACTTTATTGGCAACCAACGCGGCTACCCAACCGCCATGTTATTACCAGAATACGTAGGCGAAGGCGAAAGCAGCAGCAGCAAAGAGTTTGACGCTAACGACCGCGACCCAATGTTTGAAGAAGCAGCCCGCTTGATCGTAATGCATCAGCAAGGATCAACCTCTTTGATACAGCGCAAGCTTAAATTGGGCTATAACCGCGCCGGACGCATCATCGACCAACTGGAGGGTGCCGGCATTGTAGGCCCGTTTGAAGGCAGCAAAGCCCGCGAAGTATTGTACCCCGATGAGTATTCGTTGATGCAGTATTTAGATACGTTGAGTAAGAATTAGTCCCGGATCTATAAGTCCCACTTTTAGCGCTAAACTATTTGTTTAATAGATTGTCATAACACCGATGAAAAAAATATTATTATCTATTATCTGTTTGTTAGTTGTAGCCGCTTTCCCCGCTTTTGCGCAAAAAGACGCACAGGCCAAAGTGATATTGGGCCAGGTTAGCCAAAAGTACCGCACTTACAATATCATTAAAAGCGATTTCACCTTCACGGTAGATAACCCGCAAGCCGGCATAAAAGAAACCCGCAACGGCAGCCTTATCACCCAAACAAAAAGCAACAAGTATAAGGTAGCTATTTACGCGGCAGGGACTGCCAATGTAGACAACGAAGTGATCAACGATGGTAAAACACAATGGACCTACCTAAAAGCCGACAAAGAAGTGCAGGTAAGCAAAGCCAGCAGCAATCCAAACGAGTTTAGTCCAGCCAAAATATTTACCATATACGAGACTGGTTATAAATACCTATATACCGGTGATCAAAAAATCGGCGGCAAAATTTACCAGGGTATCGATCTTACTCCAGAAAGCGAAAAGGCTCAGTATTTTAAGATCCGTTTGCTGATAGACAAAGCGAAAAAACAGATCTACAGTGCCCAGATCTTTGACCGCAACGGCAGCAAATACAACTACACACTGCGCAGCTTTGTTGGCAATGCCGCTGTAGCTGCTACAACTTTTACTTTTGATGCAAAGGCGCATCCGGGTGTTGAGGTGGTTGATTTGAGGTAGTTGTAATTAATGCATTTTGCATATACAGTGTTATCTACTTACATTAGCAAACCTTTCCATATGCAATGAAAAAACCTTTACCAATTTTATTATTAATTATCACACTTTTTGGCAGTTGTACTTTTTTAACCAATAGCTTCAAATATAATAATACCACTCAGGCTTTTATGGACTACTTAGTTCATAAACAGTACGACAAATGCATTCCTTTGCTCGCTTTTGCAAATAACACTAACCCTGCTAACTTAAAAAAAAAGCTTGATGGTTTCAGTATGATTGTTGTAAAAAACTTTGGCAACAACCTGGACTACTCTTTTATAAAAGCAGAAAAAACATTTGGAACAAACACGTCGAATAATACAGCGCCTAACACTACGGTAGTCTTTGTAGAATACACAAACCGCAGCCATTTCGGCATGATACAGGCTGTATTTGATGACAAATCAGGAAAGATACTAGACATTAAAACATTAGATATTAAAGAGCGAATTCCATCGATGACGTTTTATTGGCTTTTTGGAATCATCGCCCTTTGTATCCCGGCATTCAATATATACATGATCATTTTAATAAAACGCAGTGATATGCGTCGTAAATGGTTGAAATACTTTTTTGTAATACTTATCAATGTCCCGGCTGTCTGCTACAAAGCTGTTGGCGGGTTATCTTTTTTATTTTTAAACTTTCAATTTTTATTTGGTATAAGCTTTGCGAAACAAGGTTACCTGAACTCGTATTGGATATTTGGGATTCCTTTAGGTGGATTAATAATTTTATGGAAACTCAAGACAAAAAATTATAAAGTTAGATCGGAAAGCGCAATCGGAGAATCGACAAACCCTGAAACAGAATCCGACCAAGCGGAGAATACAAATGGTTAATTAAGAAATTCAATGATCGCAACAAATTTATTTGATTTACCGTACTTAATTACTAAACAATAGTCATTAAAAAGTTGCGAGACTCATCTATCGCTTTAAGCAATCAAAATACCTACTTAGGCAAACTCATACCGTTGAGCCAAGCGGAATGGATGAAGCAGTTTGGAAAAAGTGGGCATTAACTTTCAATTTTACTTCCTTTTATTTCATCTTTTTTATCGTCAAATTAGCGATACTAATGGTTAACCCTTTACCGCCAATGAAAAAACTGTTGCTTTTTGTGTTTTTTATTTTTTCCTCGCTGCTTACAAGTGCACAAGATTTTTGCGCCCTAAAGCAAGAAGCAGATATACTAAAATCGAAAGGTAAATACAAACAAGCCGCCAAATTTTATGATAAGGCTATTGACAGGGTTGTAAAATACCAGGACAAGGTAATGAGTAATGATTGGATAGAACTATCCATCGCGGCAGCTCATAACGAACCTAAATTTACCAAAAAAACCAAGCCCGAATATGCGTTTGTAAAATATGGTTCAGATGGAACAATTTTGAAAGATAAAATCGGAAGCCTTAAAGACAACGGCGCAAAATGTGTTTTTACCTATAGATTATTCGGGGGCTTTACAGGCCATAGTTACCGATGGCAATCTCCCACCGGATTGATAACTGTTGGGCGATCATCAGACAGGAAAGTTTTAGTTTGGGCGAACAAGGGCTTTGTATTTATGCAAGGTTTTGACAATCAAAACGTTTACGAACCTATTAAGGTAGAAAATAAAGAAATTATTGACATCTGCCTTAACCATTATAATGACTTAGTAAATGATAAAATTAATCCACTTAAAAGAAAAGATAGCGAACAATTGAGGAATGAAATAGCGGTGATGATTGGCAAAGAAAGTCATTCCATCAAGGTGTTTGACGATGGCGATTTGGTAGCTCCTGTAAAAATTGAACGCTTTGGTAAGCCCGTAAGTAATGATGTTGTTTTTAAAGGTGACTCGATACTATACCAACACAACAGTCAGACCATGTTAATCAAATTAATACCGCTGCTACGGGCAGAACGTCTCAAATTTTTTCCGACGGGAGGTTAGGCTCAAACATTTACCCCCCACATTTTTAACCCACCCGCTAAATACGTACTTTTGGTTGATGCTTACGTTTACCGCCCATACGCTCGAAAAACTGGAGCTGCTGCTTAAAACAGCGGGCTACAAGGTGCGGTATGAAAAAGGCAACTTTAAAACCGGGGCATGCCTTTTGCTCAACAGCAAAATGATTGTTATAAACCGTTTTTCGAATTTAGAAAGTAAGATCCTGGCTTTGGCCGAGCTGCTACGCGATTTGGAAGTAGACATTAATTTGCTCGACGATAAACAGTTTGCCTTTTTGCAACAACTTAAACAAACTAAACTGGAGCTGTGATGACCGTAACTTTTTTAGGCACCGGTACATCGCAGGGCGTACCTGTTATAGCTTGCGGTTGCGAGGTGTGCACCTCGGCAGATCACCGCGACAAGCGTTTACGCTCGTCTATATTGGTGCAGGCTGATGATAAAACAGTGGTAATTGATTCGGGACCCGACTTTAGGTACCAAATGCTGCGCGCCAATGTACAACACCTTGACGGCGTGGTATACACACACGAGCACAAGGACCATATTGCCGGCATGGACGATATTCGCGCGTTTAATTTTAAACAGCAGGAAGCCATGAATATTTATGCTGATACCAGGGTGCAGGCTGCTTTGATGCGCGAATTTCCTTACGTATTTGCAGAATTTAAGTACCCCGGCATCCCGCAGGTAACCATCCATCCTATTGGTTTGGAGCCTTTTGATATTGGCAGTATACATTTTGTACCTATAGAGGTAATGCATTACAAATTGCCGGTGCTGGGTTTCCGTATTAATGACTTTACCTACATTACCGATGCCAAAACGGTGTCAGAGAGCGAGAAGGAAAAGATAAAAGGATCAAAGATATTGGTCATTAACGCGCTGCAAAAGCAAAGCCACATCTCGCATTTCACGTTAGACGAAGCTATAGCATTTGCCAATGATATGGGGGCCGAAACAACTTACTTTACCCACATTAGCCATCGTTTAGGTAAACACGCGGACGTAGCTGCTGAGCTGCCGCCCGGAATTGAGCTTGCCTATGACGGTTTAACGCTGACGATATAACACTTACATTTTGATATTTTAAAGCGCTATAGCTTTATCATTAATTAACTTACTTTAGCTTAATGGTAAGACTATGTTTGGTATATCTATTGTGTTTGGCAACTGCATTGCCGGGCCATGCAACTGGTTACAAGTCGAAACCTACCAAGGTGTTGTACGACAAAGTTCTGACAGCTAAGAACATTTACCCCGAACTGGTTTTCGCCCAAAGTACTGGCAATTTCAGCGCCGATGGCTTGCTGTTGACATCGGCCGACAAACTGGTTAAGTTAAATTACTATTATTCGTTAGCTGGCAGGTCTGTTCAATATAAAGTAAAGTTGTCTGGCGATGCTGTGGCTGCTTTTCAGACCGATAAGGGCGACTTTAAAGCCTGGGTTGACGTTAAAAACAAGACTATCGCTATCAGCACCAATCCGGTAATGGTAAAACAGGTTGATTTTTTGACCGGCGATACCGAATACACCGTAGAAATAACACGCAATTACCAGGAGTCTAAAATTAAAATTATAAACCCAAAGAACCGCAAGCAGGCAGAGTTAGGCGCTACTAACGACGGTGCAGGCGGCCATGGCACAGGTGCAATAGCAGCAGGATACGGCGTAGGTATGCAGCATGATTATTACACCTTCGGGTTACAAAGCGGCACGCAAATGCTGGTTAAACAAATTAAAGTTCAGGCTGCTCAGAATAATTTTAAAGTGCTGCTATACGGCGACTCAATAACCGAACCCGAAGGATACTTCCCTACCGCAAGTTTTGATCAATCATGGACGCAACTGGTAATGGCAAAGGTTAAAGGCAAAAGCATGTGCAGCGGGCGCGGCGGCACTACTATTAACGAATTGCTGGAGCGTATAAAAAACGAACTACCTTACATAAAATCAAAATATGTTATGGTAACCATTGGCACTAATGGCGGCAATACCGAGCAAAATCTAAGCCAGCTGGTAGAATACATACACGCGCAGGGCTCCATACCCATATTAAATAATATCCCGTCAAACGAGGCAGGCACGCAGGTGCCGGTTAATGCTATGATAGATAAGATCCGCTTAAAATATAATATCAAAGGATGCAAATTTGACCTGGCGACATCATTAGATCAGGATGGACAAAAAGTTGACAAATCAACTATGTGGTTTGAAGAGTATAGCTGGGGCAAAATTTATCATCACCCTAACATAAAAGGTGCCATGCAGATGTATGAACGTTCACGGATGGATTTGCCCGAACTTTATAAGTAAAACATCGTTATCATTAAAATCCCGGTTATCTTAGTCCTTATCTTGCAATAAAAAAACACTATGGAATTTGGCCGCGTTGCACCCGAAGAATTACCGTTAATTGATTTCACCCTCCCGCCCGACACGGAGCTAACGATCAATACCCTCAATGCAGCAAAAAACGGCCAACCGCTGCAAGTACACGTAGGTTGCGCCAAATGGGGACGTAAAGAATGGGTGGGCCAGATCTATCCGCCTAAAACTAAAGACGCTAACTTTTTAGACGAGTATGTTAAACATTTTGACTCGATAGAACTAAACGCCACGTTTTACAATCTGTACCCCCCGGCAACTATCGAAAAATGGAAGGCAAAGGCCGAGAGCAACCCGGACTTTAAGTTTTGCCCCAAGTTTTCGCAAAGCATCAGCCATATCCGCAGGTTAAAAAATGCCGACGAAATAACTACCACTTTTTATGAGGGTATTATGGCCTTTGGCGATAAGTTAGGCCCCCTGTTTTTGCAGCTAAGTGATAATTTTACCCCAAAAAGTTTCCCGGAATTAAAGGCTTATCTTGAACATCTCCCTACAGATATCCCGGTTTTTGTTGAGGTGCGCCATAAAGAATGGTTTGCCAATACAGAGGCGCGCGGGGCATTTTTTGGTTTGCTGCGCGATTTAAATTTAGGCGCGGTAATTACCGATGCATCCGGCAGGCGAGATTGCGTGCACATGGAGCTACCTACCCCCCACGCATTCATCAGGTTTGTAGGTAACGGCGATGGAGACGCGACGGACAATAAACGGCTTGATGAATGGGTTGATCGTATTGCGCAATGGCGCGACCAGGGCCTGCAAAGCGTTTGGTTCTTTATGCACCAGCACGACGAGCGACACTCGCCGGAGGCTGCCGATTATGTGACCCGTAAGTTGAATGAAAAATTAGGGCTCAATCTTCCTCGCCCCCAGTTCGTTAATAAGCAAGACGGATTGTTTGGTTAAAATCCCTCCCAACATTCCCCCCGGTAACGTAGTACTTTAAATAATACCATAAAAAAGTCTCCCCTACCAGGGGAGATTTAGAGGGGCCTCACTTGAACAAAAAACCCTATTTTTGGCTATTATTTATGACTAACATAGACACCTTATACCAGCAAGCCGTCCAGTTATTGCAGCAACTGATCTCCATTCCGTCGTTTAGCCGCGAAGAGGGCCGGACTGCAGACCTGTTAGAAAACTACTTGAAAACCCACGGCATCGTCCCCAACCGTAAAGTAAATAACTTGTGGGCGTACAACAAGCGTTTTGATGCTGCCAAGCCTACCATACTACTAAACTCGCACCATGATACCGTAAAGCCAAACTCCGGTTATACCCGCGACCCATATGACGCCGTTAGTGAAGACGGTAAACTATATGGACTGGGTAGTAATGATGCCGGTGGATGCCTGGTATCGCTTATAGCCGTGTTTGTTTACTTTTATCAACAAACGGATCTGAAATATAACTTTTGCCTGGCAGCCACTGCCGAAGAAGAAATATCAGGTGTTAACGGCATAGAACTGATTATGTCCGAACTGGGCCAGCTTGACTTTGCGATAGTTGGCGAACCGACCCTGATGCAGCTTGCCATAGCCGAAAAGGGGTTAATGGTATTGGATTGCGTAGCACATGGCAAGGCAGGCCACGCCGCCCGCGAAGAAGGTGACAACGCCATCTATAAAGCGATGATGGATATCGAGTGGTTCCGCACGTTCCGGTTCCCGAAAGAAAGCGAAATGTTTGGACCGGTTAAAATGTCTGTCACGGTTATCAATGCCGGCTCTCAACACAACGTGGTGCCTGCCAGCTGCAATTTTGTAGTTGACGTTAGGGTAACCGATGCCTACCGTAACGAAGAAGTATTAGCGATCATCCGCCAGCATGTTAGCAGTGATGTAACGCCGCGCTCCACTCGTTTAAAGCCATCTTCAATAGATAAGCAACACCCAATAGTGCAGGCAGGCCTTGCATTAGGCAGAACCACCTACGGCTCCCCCACTACATCTGATCAATCCCTGCTGGACATCCAATCCATCAAAGTTGGCCCCGGCGATTCGGCAAGGTCTCATAGTGCTGATGAGTTTATTTATGTGGATGAGATTAGGGAAGGTATTGAGTTGTATGTGCAGATGTTAGAGAAGATTGTTTAGTGGCGCTGTTTATCCGTTGGGTTTAACCGTGTGGATTGGCTACTTATCAAATTCCCCATAAAACGTCAAATCGCGCCCAAGGATTAAATTAAACAACATGGCTGGCCCCAAAAGTTGGTTCTTTTATCGTGTTTCAATCAGCTTTAATTAGCAATCTTGTTTCATTTCTGCCAATTTTTCAATTTTATAATAAACTCATTTTCAATTTGACTTGTCCTGAAATAGGTTTACACATTAAAGTGTAAACGATGAACAAAATTAAAGAAGAAAAGATCATTGAGGATCATTTAAGCGAAGGCATA
>NZ_JBHUON010000030.1:0-49448 GCF_042686155.1 Mucilaginibacter antarcticus
ATGCCTTCGCTTAAATGATCCTCAATGATCTTTTCTTCTTTAATTTTGTTCATCGTTTACACTTTAATGTGTAAACCTATTTCAGGACAAGTCACGTTTAGGATCAACGGTTCAGGCGCTGTGGTCGTACTTCGCCTTTATACCGGGCATTTTTTGAAGCTTGTCTAACACAGCATTTACTTGCAGCTTGCGCATGCTTACCTGTACGCTGCAGTCGTTATCAAACTGCTGGCTAATTATGGACATATCTGCTTCTTTTATAAGCCGCATAACGTCGTTCATTTGCAAATAATCAAAGGTGATAGTATAAAAATCATTTATGGTCTTTTCAATTATTACCGCGTTGTTTAACGCTTCCAATGTTGCCATTTTGTAAGCGTTAATAAGCCCCGGAACTCCCAGCAAAGTACCACCAAAATACCGCACAATTACTACCAGCACATTGGTGAGATCTTTAGAAAGCAGGGTATTTACGATGGGGCGGCCTGCGGTGCCTGATGGTTCACCATCGTCATTCAGTTTAAAAACTGAGCGGTCAACGGTTAAACGCGTGGCCCAACAATGGTGGTTGGCTTTAGGGTGTTCGGTATTTAAGGACTGAACAATGGCTTTGATCTCCAGATCAGACTGAATGGGATAGATATAAGCAAGAAACTTACTCCCCCTATCCCGAAAAATCCCCTCTGCAGGGTGCTGTATTGTGCGGTAAGTATCGTCAAAAAGCATTTAATACGATGCGTAAGTGATTACAAAAATAGCAGCCAGCGCCAGGAAAACACCTACACGGTTTAGCGTGCTCAACTTCTCGTTAAAAACAATTAGCCCTACCAGGGTGCCCGCAACAATTACGCCTATATTCATAGCCGTAAAAACCGTTGATGGCTGACTAGCCAATACTTTATGTGCTTTTAAGTAAAACAGGATGTTACCGAAATTAAAGGCACCCAGTGCCCCGCCTATAAGGATATGCGGAAAGGAAAACTTAGTTTTTTTGCTAACTAATTTAACGATAAACAATATGAGCGCGCAAACAAACGAAAGTATAAATACGATGAAAAGCGATGTGGTGTAAGGGAGAGATTTAAACGTAGCGAGCTGTTTAAACAGTACATCTATAACGCCCATCCCTACAAAAACAATTAACAGGTAAAACCATGAGCCGGCTGTTGCCTTACCCCCGCCCTTTTGCCAGGGTATTGAGCAAATAATAGCCGCAAAACCAACAACAACCCCAATAATTTTCAACCAGCTTAAATGCTCATGAAAAATGAGATAGGATGCCAGTATCGGAATAAACAAAGACAATCTCTGTGCAATATCGGTACGTACAATACCCGTTAACCTTACTGATGTAGCCAACACTACAAACAATACCGGCAACAACACACCAAGTGCAGCTAAATGATAAACCGGCGCCGCTTGCAGATTAACTAGCTGTGGCTTAAAAAACAACCAGGTTAAGGCTATGGCTACAACATAGTTCCACATTACAGCTTGCACCACGTCAACCTGGTAACGCTTGGCCAGCTTTAACATAACGGATACAATCACGCTGCAGCAAATACTAAGTAATATATAAAGCATCTGGGTTTATTTATTGTAGGTTATCTGTAGATGATCCGGGCCAGTTGTCGTTTCAGCCGCAATAACACCGTTTACTTGCGGCGCTTTAATTCCTTTTGTTAAAGTTGATGCGCCGGTAAAAACACGTGCTTCATCCCAAAGATTTGCTGCTATAAATGAATTTAAAGTATGCGCGCCACCTTCGATGATAACCGACTGAATATCCTGCAAATACAATTGATATAAAATATACTGTGGCACATAACGGTCAAAATCCTCCAAGGCTATGTATTTGATTTTTCCCTCAATATCTGTTTTAAGCTCGTTAAACACTAAGGTTTCAACGGATTGATCGAATAAGTTTAAATCCTTACTTAACTCCAGCCGACGATCTATCACGATTCTTTTGGGCGATTTACCTTCGCTATATCGTACATTTAATTGCGGGTTGTCAGTAGCGGCGGTGTTTTTGCCTACAAGGATAGCATCTTCTTCGCCCCGCCATTGGTGTACCAGCTTGCGAGATTCAGCCCCGGTTATCCAAAACTGGCTATTATCATCCGGTGCGAAAAATTTATCGGCAGTTTGCGCCCATTTTAATATCACATACGGACGATGTTTTTTAACGCGGGTAAAGAATCGGCGATTTAAAAACTGGCACTCCTCCTCTAAAACGCCCAAGGTTACGTTAATACCTGCATCTTTCAGTTTCTCAATACCCTTACCATCAACAGCCTCGAAAGGATCGCGACAGCCGATAATTACTTCGGGGATGCGGTGCTTAATGATCAAATCGGCACATGGTGGTGTCTTGCCATAATGTGCGCAGGGTTCTAACGAAACGTAAATAGTTGATGCCTTGAGAAGTTCATCAGCATTGCTAAAGTTTTGCAACACTTGGTTAACCGCGTTCACTTCGGCGTGCGGCTGGCCATACTGTTGGTGATAGCCCTCGCCAATGATGCGGCCGTTATGCACAACTACCGACCCTACCATGGGGTTCGGACTAACATTGCCTATACCTAAAGCGGCAAGGTCAAGGCAGCGTTGCATATATTGTTCATGATGCGGCATCGGGGCAAAGATAGCTTTATAGCGATGGGTTTCAAACCCACCGCTATTTTTGCCTTAATGCTCTTGCGGTCTGCCGGAAGGATCAGCATTTCCCTGCCCTGTGTTAGTTTTCTTGGTTGTATCTGCACCTGCACCAGATAAAGAGGTATCTCTGGGTTGCGCGCCGTGTTGTTGGCTGGTGTCGTAACCAATACCATTGTTAGGATCTGATTGGTTGGCGTTATTGTTACCACCTGAGCCACAAGCGGCAACAAAAAGAAGCGAACATAGCGCTCCGGTAAAAAAAAGATTTCTTTTCATAACATTAGATTTGTAAAGTTGAAGAGGAGCTATAAGAGGTTACGGAGCGTAAAAAAGTGGCCGGCATTTGCAGCCGTACCATTTCTATAACTACAAGAAAAAGAAAATGTTCAGATAGATTTATTTTAGCAGCGGCGGGTTTTAAAATCGGTGGTTACCAAAGCTAATTATTTTACCTTTACCTTATGAAAACCATTAAAGACCTCTTTATAATTTACAGGCATGGTCTTGCCGGTATATACGATGCGCCGGAAATCGAGTCGCTAACTTTGATGGTAACAACAGAGCTATTGAACCTCACAAAAGCAACTATAAAAGCTTTCCCGGAGCGCGAACTGTCTGCAACGCAGCAGGAAGATGCGAACCTTTTATTATCGCAATTAATTACAGGCCGGCCACTACAATACATATTGGGCTACACCGAATTTTACGGATTAAAAATTTTGGTTACTCCGGCAACGCTTATTCCGCGGCCAGAAACTGAGGAATTGGTAGAATGGGTACTTTCTTCGGTTAGCCATGATTGCAATCTGAATATTTTGGATATAGGGACGGGCAGCGGCTGTATCGCCATCAGTTTAAAGAAGAATTTGCCCGGTGCTTCGGTTTCTGGATTAGATATTTCTGTTGATGCTTTGAAAACAGCTAAAGAAAATGCATTGTTAAACAACGTTGAGGTGAATTTTATTGAGACGGATATTCTCAATATCAACTCCGAAATCAACATTCCGAAATCCGACATTATTATCAGCAATCCACCATATGTGACCCTCGAAGACAAAAGACAGATGCACACCAACGTAACTGACTTTGAGCCGCATACCGCCCTATTTGTACCCGAGGATGATCCTCTGTTATTTTATAGGGCGATAGCTGATTTCGCGCTATTAAACTTAACCGATAACGGCCTGCTGTTTTTTGAGATCAATGAGAGTTTGGGGAAGGAAACTATTGATTTGTTGGGAAGCAAGGGTTTTAAGAATATAGAATTAAGGCAGGATATGAGTGGTAGGGATAGGATGATAAAAGCTTATTTAGCGTTATAGCCATGGTTGCAACCCATCGCGATGGTATTAAACCATTACGATTTAGCTACATCTTTTATAAGTTTCATTTCATCGCTAAACGATTTGTCACGATGGTGCTTTTCCTGATTATAAATATAACTTCTCACTTTCTTTAATTGATCAGGACTGACACTAAATACTGCAAAGCCATCTTGCCAACTAATGTATTTTTCAGGATCGCTTTTAAAAAACTCCCAGGAGTTGCCCTTTATCGTTTTCACAATATCGGCTACGGATTGATCCGTTCTTAAACGTACTAATAAATGTATATGATCCTCTACCCCATTTATGCAATCCAGGTAAATTTCATGATCTTTTGCGGTTGTATTAATTACTTGAAAAACTTCTTGTTTTAAGCCCGGTACTAATATAGGCTCGCGATTTTTTGTTGACCATATCAGATGGAGCCATATGGAAGAGTAACTTTGTGGCATAAAGTTTTATTTGTTGCTAATATAATTAATCCTTTCACATAGCGATGGGTTTCAAACCCATCGCTATGTGAAAGGATTATTAACTTCGCGGATGAAACTGGCTAATCGTCCCTTTTAAATACTCCCTGTCTAAATGGGTATAAATCTCTGTCGTAGTAATACTTTCATGGCCCAGCATTTCCTGTACGGCACGCAGGTCGGCGCCGCCCTCTACCAGGTGAGTAGCAAAAGAATGCCTGAAGGTGTGCGGACTGATCGCTTTTTGCAGTCCGGTTTTAGCTGCCAGATCTTTTATCAGCATAAAGATATAAACCCGGCTTAATCGGCTGCCCCGGCGATTTAGGAAAACATAATCTTCTTCGCCCTTTTTTATCGGATTGTGTACCCGCACCTGTTCAATCCAAATTTTTAAAGCCTTTATTGCTGCGTTACCAATAGGTACCAGCCGCTCTTTACTACCTTTACCCAGTACTTTAATAAATTCTATTTCCAGGTATAGGTTTGATAATTTAAGCTGCGTAAGTTCGGTTACCCGCAACCCACAACCGTATAAAGTTTCTAAAATGGCCTTATTACGGGCACCTTCTGGTTTTGACAGGTCTATAGCATCAATCAGTTTATTGATCTCCTCATAACTTAAAGTGTCAGGTAGCTTCCGTGTTATCCTCGGCGATTCAAGCAGCTCAGATGGATCGCTGATGATGATATCCTCCATCAGCATATACTTAAAAAATGCTTTAATGCCCGACAGGATTCGCGCCTGCGTAGACGGGATCATACCCAACTCATTAACCCAGGTGATAAATTTGCGCAGATCGGCCAGAATAATTTTGTCGGGATTGATTGTTGGCACTTGCGACTCGGCGTACTGATATAACTTGTCAATATCGCGTGTATAAGCTTCGATTGAGTTTGACGACAACGATTTCTCGAGTTTTAAATATGCCTGAAAACCTTTTATTGCCGACCGCCAGTCCAATTGATTTTAGTTTTAATGTTTTATAATTAGCTTTGAGCTAATGAATATACATATTATTAACGGCCCAAATTTAAACCTATTAGGCGTTCGCGAGAAATCTATTTATGGCGACAGCAGTTTTGATACCTATTTAACCGGTTTAAAAAGCAAGTATCCGGCCGTAAACATCACCTATTACCAAAGTAATGTAGAAGGCGAGCTGATTAACAAATTGCATGAAATTGGTTTTAGCGAAGATGGTATTGTATTAAACGCAGGCGCTTACACACATACGTCGGTAGCTATTGCCGATGCTATTGCGGCTATTACTACGTCTGTTGTTGAGGTGCATATATCAAACGTGCACAAGCGCGAAGAGTTTAGACACCACAGTTACCTGTCTGCAAACTGCAAAGGCATTATTGTTGGTTTTGGTATGGATGGCTACCGTTTAGCTATTGAGAGTTTAATAGTTAAATAAAAACCTTTTTAGGTATATTTTCGTTGCCGATAGAACGATAGTGTTTTGTCGTTATCCCCCGGTCCGATGCGAATATTTTTTAGAATTATCTTATTACTAGTAGTTGCCTTAAGTGTATTTGAGCCGGCGGCTAATGCACAAAGCAACGGCGCATTAAGCGCCAAACAACGCAAGGAAATAAACCGGCGCGACTCTATATTACGCGCCTTTAACAAAACAGACACTTCTTTAAATAACTTATTGCAACGGCTTGAGCAGTATGTAGTAAATTTTAACCAGATAAATAACAACCTGTCTAACGAGCTGGATACAGCAGACATTAGCGAGAAACTGCCGTCAACTATCCGCCGGATAGCTAAAATTAAGCTTCAGGCAGAAACCCACAAATCAAGCACCCTGCGTTATTTATATGTGTTGAGGAACAATCTCGACCAGCTACAGAAGCGCCTGGATAGTTGGCAACGAAGCCTTGACCGTATTGATAACCAACTGATATTAAACCAAACTGAGCTAATTAAGTATACCAAAGACTCCATTATTTTAAAAACCATACCTACCGACAGCGTATTGCGCGCGCTATTTTTTGAGCAGCGCAAAAACACCATTCTGTTGTGGCTCAAAGCAGATTCGGCCAATAGGCGCAGCCTGTTTAAAATAAACTTTCTGCAAAACCGGGTAGCCATTGCCTACTCAAACATTTTGAATGAAACCGACCGTATTGACGACAAAGTAGACCGTTTTGCTGAACGCGCTTTTGAGGGCGAATTTGGTTATCCCTGGGAGATTGACCCGCAGTACCGCGACTTTAAATCGGCCTTTGGCAGTACTGCCGATTTAAACAACACGCAGCTTTATTACTTCATAAAAAAAGAGACACGCACGCACTTTATATCATTCATATTCTTTGCTTTATTTATTGGCTGGTTGCTATACAATCGGGAAACAACCAAGCGCGAAACGGAAGAACCGGAGTTGATTATAGCGAAAGCGACTTATGTATTTAAGTTACCCATAGTATCGTCGTTACTGGTGCCGCTGGCCATCATTCCCTATTTTTATGATCACCCGCCAGTGGCTTTCCTGGAGGTTATTTTTCTGTTGACGCTGATCCTGGTTTTGATATTGGTTAAAAAAAACTTTCCAAACAGTTTATTCAGGGCACTGCACGCATTGTTTTATATTACTATACTTTATAGTGCCAGCAATTTGTTGATACAAATAACCAATGCCGATAGGTTTGCCATAATGGGTATAAGCTTAGCCGCATTATATGCGGCTTATAGGTTCAACAAAAAGGTATCGGCAGCACCTGACGAATACCCCAAAAATGCTAACGCCGCGGTGAAGGTGTTTATGGGTTTACAGATAGTGGCTTTACTTTGCGATGTTTCAGGGCGTTTTAGTTTGGCAAAGATCATCGGGATAACCGCTACGTTTAACCTATGGTTCTTGCTTAGCCTATATTTTGTAGTTGGGATTATAGCGCAGGTATTAAGCCTGCAGTTTCAGTCGCAAAAGGAAGATGACGCGGTTTCTACCTGGGTTGATTATGCCTTGCTGCAAACTAAATTTAAGAATATCCTTTATTCACTGGCTACCATTTTATGGTTGTTCTTCCTGTTACAAAATTTAAATGTTGACGATACAGTTATTAATTACATTAAAGACCTATTGAAACAAGGTCATACGGTTGGCGGTGCATCGTTTACGTTTGGCGGCTTTGTTATTTTTATAGGTGTTATTTGGCTGTCATCTATTCTGTCAAGAATCATCAGCTACTTTTATGACATTTCGGCCCAGCGCTCGACTGACATACAGGCGCTGATCAAAAAGAACCGTACTTCTACCCTGCTTATCCGTATCGGGGTGTTTACCGTAGGCTTTTTCCTTGCGGTATTCGCTTCTAATTTTCCGTTAGATAAGATCACCATCATCATAAGTGCATTTGGTATAGGCATCGGTTTTGGCTTACAGAACATCGTAAACAACCTGGTATCAGGCCTGATCCTGGCTTTTGAGAAACCGGTGCAAATTGGCGACATCATTGAAGTTGATAACCGGTCAGGCACTATTAAAGAAATTGGTGTAAGGGCCAGCAGGATTGCGACCAGCGACGGTGCCGAAGTCATTGTGCCTAACGGGGACCTTATATCACGGCACGTAATTAACTGGACATTGAGCAATAACAATCGCCGTGTAGAGCTAATTATCAGCGTTGCTTATGGAACTGATATCCCAATGGTAAAATCACTGCTTAAAGATGTACTTACCTCCCGCGAGGACATCATGGCCCATCCCGAGCCGCTGATATTTGTTCATAATATCAATGAGAGCAATGTGGACTTTAGGATATTATTTTGGGCAGATGACATTACGCACTGGCTTGAACTGAAAAGTAACGTACTGAGTGATGTGTATACCAAGTTTTATGAACAAGGCATCAAGCTACCATCAAAAACGCAAGATCTGACTTTGACACTGCCCAACGGCAAAACTATTGGTCTAAATGACGAGGTTAAACCTGTGGATAAAGATAAAGTAAACAGCAACGATCCAAGTAAACAACCTTAATAAAACCGGCGCAAATCAAGATCAGTAAACCGGCGCAACTTTTTAACAAAGAAAGACCACATAATGTTGCCGTGGTACATGCCTGTTAACTTTGAGTTATAGCGTTTTAAGTGCGTGCTCGAGGCGTGGTCGCCACTTTCAAAAATGTGCAGCATAAAGTAACGGTGCGCTCGGCTCACGGCCCAGGCATCCTTGCGTTTACCTTCGGTTAAAAAGCGAAGCATTGCCGCAAAATCTAAAAAGAAACGGCTAATGATCACGATGGCGCCTTTCCAAAACGGCAGGTTCTTTTTAATCAGCAATAAGTTATTACGAAAGTTCAGATAAGTTTTAAAGGGATTCTCGGCAGTTAAGGTCCCACCACCAACGTGAAACACTTCAGACTCTGCACAGTACATCACTTTGTAGCCTTTATTTTTCAATCGCCAACATAGGTCAATCTCTTCCATGTGGGCGAAGAATTGTTCGTCAAACCCCTCGGCTTCATCCCAACACTTCTTTTTAATAAACATAGACGCGCCCGATGCCCAAAACACTTCGCCTGACTGCTCGTACTGACCTTTATCTGCTTCGGTTTCATTTACAATCCGGCCACGGCAAAACGGGTAACCAAAGCTGTCTATAAAACCACCGGCAGCGCCGGCATGTTCAAAACATTCTTTTTCTAAATAAGACTTTATCTTAGGCGCGGCTGCAGCTATGAGTGGATCGCTTTCCATCAGCTCGATAACAGGTGTTATCCAGCCCGGATGCACTTCAACGTCAGAGTTTAGCAGGATATAATAATCGGCATCAAGGTGTTCCAATATACGGTTATAGCCGCCTGTAAAACCGTAGTTAGCATCGTTTTGTATGATCGTGATGGATGGGTAGTTGTCGCGTACAAACGCTACAGAATTGTCGCTTGAAGCATTGTCACCTAACACAATTTCAAGATTAGGCCATTCTGATGATAGCACTGACGGAAGAAACTGGCGTAGATGGTTAACACCGTTCCAGTTTAAAATGACAATAGCAACCTTGGGGTGGTAATTCATTAAATAATATCCTTCGGTTTTAAGTTCAACCTTTGGTACGCTCTCTTTATAGCTTTAAAGTACTTCAATCGGGTTCGTTACAATGTGGCGCAAATAACGGCATTAATACCTAATTATAATAGCGCCATTGATAACATCTTTATGGCATCTAATATTTTAACCTTATTTAACAGGCATTTCGCCGGGCTCAGGTTTAAATTTCCATCTGCGGTGAGACCACAGCCAGTATTGCGGCTCCCGGTTTATCATTCCCTCTAAATATTTAACATGAGCTTCAGTAATCTGGTGCGGAGCAGAATCTTTTGAGTTCTCTACCAACGGAACTATGGTATAAGTGTAATATCCGCGCTTAACCCGCTTCATGTCATAAAATATCACCGCCGAATCTATAAGCTTAGCAATTTTTTCTATCCCTAGAAAAACAGCGGTGGGCTGATTTAAAAACTGGGTGAAATAATTGGTTTGCTCTCGCACCGGGGTTTGGTCGCCGGCAAAAACGGTTACCGTAAATTCATTTTTATGGGCGACCATAGTGCGCAACGTTTGTTTCATGGCTACTGCAACGGCGCCGAAGCGGGTACGTACTTTTATAAAGAACTTGTCGAATACATCGCTGCTCAATGGCTTATAAATTACAAACAAAGGCGCGTTTATACTAAACTCAGCCCCGGCCCACTCCCAGTTACAATAGTGCCCCGCTACAGCAGTAACGCTTTTGCCGGCGGCTTCATACTCCTTAACTACATCGGGATTTGTGCAAACCAGGCGGCGTTGCATTTCTTCTTTTGAGATGGACACCATTTTCACGGTTTCCAATATCAGATCCGCCAGGTATTTAAAATATTTTTTTTCGATATCGGCACGCTCTTCTACAGATTTTTGAGGGAAGGCATTAGCCAGGTTTTCTTGTACAACCTTACGCCGATAGCCGATAACATAGTACAAGAAAAAGAAAAGACAATCAGATACTATATACAGCAACCAGAAGGGCAATAAGGATACGAGGTATAAAAAGAATACCCCTAATCTTGAAAGCCCTTTATTTATCATTAATTTCGCGGTGTTTTATCTGCAAACATAAAGATTTATGATTGATAAAGGTGCTGTATTCCCTATGTTTTATCTCCCGCCGGTGGCCTACTTTAGTAAAATAAATAGCCATAAGCCTGATATAATTATTGAAAGCCATGAGCATTTTCCTAAGCAAACTTATCGCAACCGTGCCAACATTTGCTCGCCGGATGGTGAGCTAACACTTACCGTACCGGTTGTAAAAGGTTCAAAACTCCACACCAACGTAAAGGATGTAAAGATAAGTTATGATTTTAAGTGGCAGCGCTTACATTGGATGGGCTTAGAAACCTGTTACCGCCGCTCGGCTTACTTTGAGTATTATGAGGATGATTTTGCGCCCTTTTATCAAAAGAATTTCACCTATCTGTTTGATTATAATGAGCAGCTTTTGCACATGATTTTGAAGTTTCTGAAGTTAACGGTACAGCTACAGGATACCCAAACTTATGAAACCAGCTACTCATCAATTCCAGATTATCGCAACGCTATTAGTACAAAAAAACAGTTTGAATTTGAACAAAAGCCCTACTTTCAGGTTTTTGAAGAGCGCAACGGATTTTTAAAAAACCTAAGCATTGTCGATTTGCTTTTTAACCAGGGCCCTCAAACAATCCATTACTTATAATGAGCCACATAAAACGTGTACACCGAAAGAAAGTAAACCGCAACGTAGGCGATCGGCCGGGCGTTTTTGTTATTTCAGCCGATGCCTTAAAGCCCGTTATACACGTGTACTCGTATAACGAAAAGGAAGTAGTTATTGATAAAGGGCACGATATAAAGATTGTGTTGGCCCAGCTTAAAAAATGTAAAGATCACACCCACTGGATACAGATACAGGGGTTGGGCGATGCCAACTTGATTAATGATATTGGCGAACACCTTAACATTAACCCATTGGTGTTAGAGGATATTGTAAATACGCACCAACGGCCCAAGTTTGATGAATACGACGATTATGTTTTCAGCGTGAGCCGCCAGCTGTTTATTAGTGATGGAGGTGAGCTTCACAACAAGCAATTTTCTGCACTGGTTAAATCAAATCTCATCATCAGTTTTGAGGAGACTTACATTAAAACGTTTGATGTTGTTAAAACAAGGCTACAAGCCGGAAAAGGTGTAATTCGCGCTGCAGGACCGGGTTACTTATGCTATGCATTGTCCGACGTGATCATCGACAACTATTTTGTACTGCTTGCCAAAATTGGCGATGACTTGGACGATCTGGAAGATCGCCTATACAAACACGCCGATAAGACCATTATGTATGATGCGCAGCAATTAAAGCGCTCGCTGATAGCGTTACGGCGCGTTACCTGGCCTGAGCGCGATAAATTAAACGACATTCTACGTACCGACAATCCATATGTTACAGCAGAGGTTAAGATGTACCTGCGCGACGCTTATGATCACTGCATACAGGTAATGGATATGATTGAAAATTACAAGGAAATATCAAACAGCGTAATTGACCTGTACCTTTCGATGGTGAGCAATCGCATGAACGAGATCATGAAAGTGTTAACCATTATATCGGCTATATTTATACCATTAACATTTGTTGCCGGCATTTACGGAATGAACTTTGCAAAGGTTGACCCGGTAAGCAATAAAGCTATGCCGGATAACATGCCCGAGCTATATTCGCCACATGGCTATTATTGGGCGTTAGCCGGCATGTCCGTGATAGCGTTGATACAGGTAGTGATATTTTGGAAGAAGGGGTGGTTTACTAAGTTATAGCCCTTATTCAGGGTTATATTCCAGGGGCAGCTGCTCTCCTATCCGTTTTTTGCCCCAGCTGCCCTGTATAAGCAGCTTATTGTAGTTTGCATAGCTTCCCCGGCGATCTACCTGCGAGTCAACCATAAACAATGATCCATTATCAGACAGGTCAGACACGATCCAGCTGTCGTCCTCAACCAACTTATCCGGCTTTGCGGCTTTCTTTTTATCAAACACAACATATAGCCGCTTCACAAATCTGAATTTTAAAAAGTTATTATCCACGCGCCTTACAATTTGCTCGTCTACAACCGGGTTAGGTCCAATAGTGAGCGGGAAAAAATCACTTCGCGAAAGGTAAATCAAAAAGCCTTCCTGTCGTGAGTTATTAGCGTATACTGATCTTAAAAAATGCATCAAAGATCCCTCGTAGGTTTTCTTGCGGTTAGCTGCCCATTTTGCTTGCTGCTCTGCCGTACCGTCCATGTGTTCAAATATGCAATCGCCTTCGTACTCAGTTACATCAAGATTACTATCATATTGAAACTTTTTTAAGAGGTATTTTACTTTATAACCTAAGTTATTATTCTCTATCTCTAAAAAATCGTACGTGGCGGCTTTAAGCACATTTTTACTGGTAGAAAAATCTAATATTTCGGGATTTAGTATTTTAGAAGCTTTTGCATTAGCAGACTCGCCCATAAAGTACTTTATAAAAGTTTTAAGGTGAGCCTCATCTCGGGTTTTCTTGCCCCCTATTACTACCTCGTTAAGCAAGGTTTGCTTGTTTGTTAAAACTACATTAACTATTGCAGCGTCGTCGTTTACAATAACGTTTTGCTTAACCGGCGTATAACTCAACATATTAACTACCAACTGATAGGTACCTGAGTTGATGGCTCTAAAAACAAAACGACCATTTTCATCCGTCATAGTGATCTTTTCAGATCCGGAAATAAAAACAGTAGCCGACTGAAGATTTTGCCCGGCCGCGTTTTTAACAGTTCCACTTACGGTGTAAGTTTTTTGGGCGTAACTAAAAGTAGTTAATAATAAAAGGGTAAATATCGCAGCTATCTTTTTCACTGTGTTTCGGCTATGTTAAGGTGTATAGTATTTGAGCGTGAAGATAAATATCTATCTTCTAATTTCCTGCTGCTTCAGCACATTTTTAACCATGGTAAGTATGCTGTTTAATCCGTTTGATTTAATTTCAAACACGGTGGAAAGCATCATACCCATTTTGCCGGGTGGAAACCCTTTATTTTTAAGCCATTCAAGATAATGTATAGGTAAATCGCAAATAAAAGTGCTTTTGTATTTACCAAAAGGCATACGCGTTTGCACAATGTCAACAAGTATTTTCGAGTCGGGCTTAATTTGCTCCATGGGGTAAATATATTACAATCTGCCGCAAAGGTTACCAAAAATCAACAAACACTATGCAGCCAAAGCTGTTGTAAACGCATTATGGAACAACAAACAGAAGCAATGCTTACCGGAACAGACGGACCGGTAAGCGGTACAATAACACACATAACTTACGGTGAACACAGAAACGCGTACCGTTTTGATTCGGTTGATAACACGCTCCATCTGGTAGTCATACCAAATGACACGGGTAACTGGCAACGTATTGCGGGATCTGAACCTTACCTTTCTGGCTGGGTTGATGAACTGGCCGAACAAATAGCTAAAATCCGATCGTAACAATCGCACATGGAAAAAAGAGAACTAGGCAAATCAGGCATTTTAGTAAGCCCCTTTTGCTTTGGGGGCAACGTTTTGGGTGGACCGCGGATCAGGAGCAGTCATTTGATTTATTAGATGCATATGTGGATTCGGGTCTGGAGTTTATAGACACGGCCGATGTCTATTCAAAATGGAAATCGGGCAACGTGGGCGGTGAGTCTGAAACCATAATTGGCAACTGGCTAAAGCAAACCAAAAAGCGCGACAAGATGATCATTGCCACAAAAGTTGGCAAACCAATGGGCGATACAAAGAAAGGATTGTCAAAAGCCTACATCACCCAGGCAGTAGAAGCTTCTTTAATACGTTTAAATACTGACTATATAGATCTGTACCAATCGCACGAAGACGACCCGAATACACCGCTGGAAGAAACATTGTCTGCATTTACAGATTTGATTAAGCAAGGTAAAGTCAGGGCTATAGGAGCTTCAAATTACAGCGGCGCCAGGTTACAAGAAGCTCTTGATGTGAGTGCCGCAATAATTTAGCCCGTTACGAGACATTGCAACCCGAGTACAACTTATATGACCTCCAGCAATACGAAGCGGAATTTGAACATATTTGCAAGCAAAATACTGTTAGCGTGATAACCTTTTACTCGTTGGCCAGTGGGTTTTTAACCGGAAAGTACCGGTCGGACGCTGATCTGTCCAAGAGCGCGCGGGGCGGTAGCGTTAAAAAATATTTAAACGGGCGTGGTTTTAGGATTGTAAAAGCGCTGGAAGAAGTAGCGGGGAGGCACAATACTACCCCTGCAAGCGTAGCCATAGCTTGGTTAATTGCCCGCCCGGGCATCACAGCCCCTATTGCGAGCGCTACTACCGTAGCGCAATTAAACGAAACTATCGCGGCTGTCAAACTAAATTTAACAGGCGCAGAGATTGATCTATTAAATACAGCAAGCGCTTATTAATAGTTAATAGATGATGAAAATATTTTTTTTCATCATCTATTAACTAATTCCCCTCATACCCAACCATTTGCACAGCAACCGATCAGCCCACACGTAAACCTACCTCTCTTTTTAATATTTTTTTAACCCAAAGACGTTGCAATTGCTATATTTGCCCCGGGTAAGTCTTTTACGGCCAGCTCCTCTTGAACTCCCCCAGGGTGGGAACGCAGCAAGGGTAGAGAGTTGAGCGGCGCGATAAAAGTAGCTTACCCATTTTTTGTGCCCAAAATTTCGGGACGCTTCTAGTCACAGCCAACTCATTATTGGTTTTCTAACTGGCTAATCGCTATTAATCAATCTTTATTTTCTAAATCTGCTTATACTTGCATTAAGACTATCAAATAATGCTCGACTTACTCATTATCGGCGGTGGCCCAATAGGCATAGCCTGTGGCCTTAAAGCACAAAAGGCAGGGCTAAGCTTTCTTATCATTGAAAAAGGCTGCCTGGTAAACTCGCTTTATAACTACCCGGCCACCATGACTTTTTTTTCAACTTCAGAAAAACTGGAGGTTGGCGGTATCCCCTTTGTTACCATCAGCAACAAACCAACCCGCGCCGAGGCTTTGGAGTATTATCGTCGCGTAGCCACATCAAATAATCTGGCCATTAACTTGTTTGAAGAGGTAACGGCCATGCAGCGCATTGACAATGCGTATATCATTATTACGACCAAAACAAGTTACAAGGCTAAACGCGTTGTTATTTCAACCGGTTTTTATGATGTGGCAGTAAACCTTAATGTCCCCGGCGAGGATTTGCCTAAAGTAAAGCATTACTACAAAGACCCGCATTACTTTGCTATGCAAAAGGTGGTTGTGGTAGGCTCTAGCAACTCGGCTATTGATGTTGCTTTAGAAACTTATCGCAAAGGAGCCGATGTAACACTGGTTGTTCGTGGCGATGAAGTGAGCCACCGGGTTAAATACTGGGTGCGGCCGGATATTATCAACCGCATCAGCGAGGGTAGCATCAAAGCTTATTTTAACTCAAACCTAAAAGCCATACGCCAAACAGAGGTGGATATTGAAACGACTGAAGGCATTATTACCATCCCCAACGATTTTGTAATGGCAATGACCGGTTACAAGCCAAATTTTGACCAGCTTAAAAAATGGGGACTGATATTATCTGACGATAAATTTATCCCTCAATACAATCCCGACACTATGGAAACAAACCTGCCAGGCCTGTACCTTGCCGGCGTAGTGTGCGGCGGCTTGGATACCCACCTCTGGTTTATAGAAAACTCGCGCATCCACGCGGACATGATTATTGACGATATCATTCTCAAAACCCAGCAAATAGTCGGTTTCAATTAGCCTGATTATGTTACTGTTATGTAAACTTAAGCCTTTATTATGCTGCATACGTGCCCAACCAGCAAACTAATTCATTTTTCTCTTGCATAAATAAAAATTAATGCAAACTTTTGCGTGAAATTAAATAAAGCAACACATTCTATAAAATGATAATGCAAACCTTAAATAAGCCCGCTGTCAGAGCATCATTTGCTCCGGTTGCCGCTGCTTTGGTTTCAACTGTTTTATTTACCCCATCTCGACGAAGGCTGTTTATCCCACGGGTTTAATTGCCGGCAGTTCTATTGCCCGTCAACCAGAAGTTTTAAAACTTCTTCAACAAAAAAATCATTAATTACTTAGGCGCAGGCCATTTATTTAACGGTAATTCTTTCTACCAAAAATGACTATAAAAGATTTCGATATTCAGGTTGCTACTGCACAGCATGTAGACTATGCCCCCATCATTACCGATGAGATGGCCGAGTCGGCAAAGGCTCGTGGCACCGGTATAGCCCAGCGCTCGCCTGAATATGTTGCCAACAAAATGCTTGAGGGCAAAGCTGTCATTGCGCTGCATAAAGACGGCACATGGGCTGGTTTCTGCTATATTGAAACATGGAGCCACGGTGATTTTGTGGCCAACTCCGGTTTAATTGTAGCACCGCAATTCCGCAAGGCTGGCTTGGCTAAGGCTATTAAGCATAAAATATTTGAGCTTTCAAGAACAAAATATCCAGAAGCAAAGCTATTTGGTTTAACAACCGGCCTGGCCGTAATGAAGATAAACTCTGAATTAGGTTATGAGCCTGTTACTTACTCAGAACTTACCCAGGACGAGGAATTTTGGAAGGGCTGCCGCAGCTGTGTCAACTACGACATCTTGACCCTGAAAGAGCGTAAAAACTGCATGTGTACCGCCATGCTGTTTGACCCGGTGGAGAAAGCAAAAGACGCTGAAAGAAAAAAGAACGAGGAAAAGGCTGAAGAAAATCTTGAAAAGATGACTAAAAAAGCGAGTTTGTTTGAGCGCATCGAGAGCGCTATTAAAAGCTTTGGACAGGACACAGCGAAGTTGTTTGTTTAAAGAGATCATTAAATAATCAGAACATTACAACGGGCGCAAAAACATCGCGTCTCTATATATTAAGATACAAATGGAAAAGAAAAAAGTAGTATTAGCGTACAGCGGCGGATTAGATACCTCATTTTGCTGCATTTATCTTACAAGAGATTTAGGCTATGAAGTTCATTCGGTTATAGTAAACACGGGTGGTTTCAGCGATGAAGAGTTAAAGACCGTAGAGAAACGCGCTTACGAAATGGGCGTAACATCACACCATGTTGTTGACGAAACCGCAAACTTTTACAACACTTGTGTACGCTATTTAATTTACGGCAACGTATTAAAAAACAACACTTATCCATTATCTGTAAGCGCTGAGCGTGTTAGCCAAGCTACCGCAATTGCTAATTATGCCAAAGAAATAGGTGCCGAATTTGTTGCCCATGGCAGCACAGGAGCAGGTAACGACCAGGTGAGGTTTGATATGATATTTAATATCCTTATCCCTAATGTTGGCATCATCACCCCTATCCGCGATCTGAAATTAAGCCGCGAGGCGGAGATTGAATACCTAAAAAAACACGGTGTTGAAATGAATTTTGAAAAGGCTCAATATTCTATCAACAAAGGTATCTGGGGAACGTCAGTAGGTGGTAAAGAAACTTTAACCTCAAACTTAGGTATGCCAGAAGAGGCATGGCCTACACAGGTTACTGAGACTGAGACAAAAAACCTGGAGCTCATTTTTGAAAAGGGCGAGTTGGTTGGTTTGAATGGTAAAAAATATGATCACCCTACGCAGGTTATACAAGCGCTGCAAGCTATTGCCCAGCCCTATGGGGTGGGTCGTGATATCCACGTTGGCGATACCATCATCGGCATTAAAGGCCGTGTAGGTTTTGAGGCTGCAGCACCTATGATCATTATCAAAGCACACCATACGTTAGAAAAACATACGCTAACCAAATGGCAATTAACATGGAAAGACCAGCTTTCTATGTTCTACGGTAACTGGCTGCACGAAGGCCAGTTTCATGACCCTATTATGCGTAACATGGAAGCATTTTTGACCGATACACAGAAGCAGGTTAGCGGTAAAGTATTTGTACAGCTGCAACCATATAGATTCCAGGTAGTAGGTATCGAGTCTGATCATGACTTGATGTCGAACAAGTTTGGTACTTATGGCGAAATGAATAATTCATGGAGCGGCGAAGACGTTAAAGGTTTCTCAAAAATATTTGGTAACCAGGTAATGATTTACCACAAAGTAAACAGCGGCGAATAATGAACACGGTATTCTCAAAGGGCGAATGTTTAGATCATTACACTTGGGGTGATGATTGCCACGGGTGGACCTTTGTTGATACCGAAGCATTATCTGTTAAACAAGAATTAATCCCGCCCGATACTGCAGAAAAATTGCATTATCACGAAAGGGCTACACAGTTTTTCTTCATTTTAAAAGGCCGGGCTAAATTTACTATTGATGGCGAAGTTTTTGAGCTAAGAGAACAGCAGGGGATCCAGATCAACCCTATGCAAAAGCATTTGATAGCCAATCATCAAAATACCGACCTGGAGTTTATATTATACTCCTATCCATCCACTAATTACGACAGAGTTAATATTTAGACCGATGGAAATTAAAAGAATACAAGCCAGCGAGTGGCAATTGATAGTCAGATTATTTGATCAGTACCGGGTATTCTATAAACAAGAGTCGGATTTAACATTGGCGGAGCATTTTATTCGGGAACGGCTGAACAACAATGAGTCGGTGATATATGTTGCGATGGCTAACGATAGGGCAATTGGCTTTACACAATTATATCCCAAATATTCGTCGGTAAGGGTTATTAAGAACTGGATATTGAATGATCTTTTTGTTGATACTGAATATCGCAAGCAAGGCATAGGCGCTAAACTGATTGAAAAAGCTGCAGAGTTTGCGAAAACAGGCGGCTCGGCATTTATCCAGTTAGAAACAGCAGTTGATAATTATACCGCACAAAGCTTATATGAGGGCATGGGTTTTATAAAGCAAGCGCCCGATGAAGAATATTATTTATACAAATTAAGTTTGAATTAAATGACGAAGATAAAAGCAGGCATTATTGGCGGCGCAGGTTATACCGGTGGCGAAATGCTGCGTATCCTGGTAAATCATCCTGACGTGGAGATAGCGTTTGTACATAGCAACAGCAACGCCGGCAATTATCTGTACGAGGTGCATACCGACCTGTTTGGCGATACCGAACAGAAGTTTACTGATGTATTGTCAACCGACGTTGATGTATTGTTTTTATGTGTGGGCCATGGTGATGCAAAGAAGTTTTTAGAGTCTAATGCGATACCTGACACCGTAAAAATTATTGATCTAAGCCAGGATTTTAGATTAACCCAAAATTCAAAATTAGGGAGTAAAGCCTTTGTATATGGTTTACCCGAGTTAGATCGTGACGCAATCAAATTGGCACAAAACATAGCTAACCCGGGTTGTTTTGCTACCTGCCTGCAATTGGGTGTATTGCCCTTAGCAGCTAAAGGTTTGCTAAATACTGAGGTACATATCTCTGCTACAACCGGCTCAACAGGTGCAGGGCAAAAGCCAACTGCTACGACGCATTTTACTTGGCGTAACGATAATCTGTCGGTATATAAAGTATTTGATCACCAGCATTTAAACGAAATTAGTGAGTCGCTAAAACAGTTGCAGCCATCCTTTGATCAGGCGATTAACTTCATCCCTTACCGGGGCGATTTCACCCGTGGCATCTTTGCTTCCATATATATGGATAGCGAATTAAGCGGAGAAGAAGCTTTAACGCTTTACCAGGATTATTATGCCAACCATCCATTTACCCATGTAAGTGATAGGGATATAGATCTAAAACAGGTAGTCAATACCAATAAGGTATTCATACAGGTAAGAAAATACGGCAACAAGTTATTTATTGTCAGCATGTTAGATAATTTACTTAAGGGCGCTTCAGGGCAAGCGGTTCAAAACATGAACCTATTGTTTGGCCTCGACGAGCGCGCAGGGCTACGACTTAAGGCGACCGGTTTTTAAACCGATAGCCATTAGTTATCCTGAAACATTAAGCATTAATTTTATCTGAACAACAATGAAACTATTCGACGTATATCCTATCAATAATATAAACATCGTAAAAGGCGCTGGCAGCCTTGTTTACGACGATAAAGGGCAAGAATATCTTGACCTATATGGCGGCCATGCCGTTATCTCTATCGGCCATACCCATCCGCATTATGTAAAGCGGTTGGAGGATCAATTGCACCAACTGGGCTTTTACTCTAACTCTATAGAGATCCCTATCCAGAAAGAACTGGCCGAGAAATTGGGTCATGTTTCCGGCAAAGAAGATTTTCAGCTTTTCTTGGTTAATTCAGGAGCCGAGGCAAATGAGAACGCTTTGAAACTGGCATCGTTTTACAACGGTAAAAAGAAAATCATTTCTTTCACAGGGGGGTTCCACGGCCGTACATCATTAGCTGTTGCGGTTACCGATAATCCTAAAATTGTTGCACCGGTTAATGAAACGGACAACGCGCTCATCCTACCCTGGAGTGACGAAGCTGCGCTAGTGCAGGCATTTGCAGATAATGAAGTGTGTGCTGTAATCATCGAGGGTATACAAGGTGTAGGCGGTATACAGGTTGCGCCTGACGGTTTTCTTCAAAAGATCAGATCCTTATGCGATACGCATAATGCGGTTTTTATAGCCGACTCGGTACAATGTGGTTATGGCCGTACAGGTAAATTTTATTCGCATGATTTTTCGGGCGTTGACGCTGATATCTACACCATGGCTAAGGGTATGGGTAATGGTTTCCCTATCGGCGCTATCAGTATATCGCCAAAAATACAACCCGCCTATGGCATGTTAGGCACAACCTTTGGTGGCAATCACCTGGCTTGCGCGGCGGCATTGGCTGTTTTAGAAATTATGGAGCAGGATAACCTGTTACAAAACGCTGCTGAAGTTGGCGCATACCTGATTGAGGAGTTAAATAAGTTTGAACAGGTGAAAGAAGTGCGTGGCCGGGGCCTGATGATAGGTATAGACCTGCCTGCCGAATTTGCACACGCCAAGAAAGACTTGTTATTTAAACACCATATATTTACCGGCGAAGCTAAACCAAATGTTATCAGACTGTTACCAGCTTTAAATTTAGCTAGAGCACATGCTGACAGGTTTTTGGAAGCATTTACAAAAGTACTTAACCAATAGCTGTGATTCGACAATAGCAGAAATCTACATGGAGGCAGGTCGCCCACGTATGTATAGGCTTCTCGCTATGCTTGAAATGACAAAATATAAAGATAACCATGAAACTTTTTACTTCCGTAAACGACGTAACCGATATTAACGCGCTTGTAGCTGATGCACTGGCTTTGAAGAAAGACCCGTATGCGCACCAGCATTTGGGTAAAAACAAAACGCTGGGTTTGGTTTTTTTAAACCCAAGTTTGCGTACCCGTATGAGTACCCAGAAGGCCGCGCTCAATTTAGGCATGAACGTTATGGTGCTTAATATTGACAAAGAAGGTTGGGCGCTTGAGCTACGCGATGGCGTGGTGATGAATGGTACTACCGTAGAGCACATCCGCGAAGCAGCTGCCGTAATGGGCCAATATCTTGATATTATAGGGATACGTTCCTTCCCGGGATTGAAAGACCGTGAAGAAGACTATACAGAAGCCATATTCAATAAATTCGTTGAATTTTGCGGTATCCCGGTAGTTAGTCTTGAATCGGCAACCCGCCATCCGCTACAAAGCCTTGCTGATATTGTTACCATTACCGAACTAAAAACTAAAGCACGGCCTAAAGTTGTTTTAACCTGGGCACCACATATAAAACCGTTACCGCAAGCTGTACCAAACTCGTTTGCCGAGTGGATGTGCAGGGCCGAAGTCGATTTTACCATTGCCCACCCCGCCGGTTATGAACTTTGCGAGGATTTTACCCAGGGAGCAACCATCACCCATAATCAGGACGAAGCACTTAAGGACGCTGATTTCATCTATGTTAAAAACTGGTCAGCTTACGAGCCATATGGGCAGATGCCCGAGGTTAAGGATGAATGGATGTTGACTAATGACCGATTAAAAATTACTAACGATGCTAAGGTGATGCATTGCCTGCCTGTACGCCGTGATTTAGAGCTATCTGCCGAAGTTTTAGACGGGCCGCACTCCATTGTGGTGCATGAAGCAAGCAATCGTGTATGGGCTGCGCAGGCAGTTCTGAAGCGGATCCTTGAAAGCTTGTAGAAGTTCTCCAGGAAACTCTCCCCCATTATCGACCAGGCGGAGAATATAACATACGCCCGGATAGTTACCTATTAGTGTATCGATAGCTCACCATGTCCTGGACGACAACTTATTAAGCACACGCCCTGATATGTACACTCCAAAATTAAACTTAATGACTAACCAGCACGAGGCTATCTGTTTCATGCAGCGGTATAGTTTTGCTACGATAGTGACGGTTGATAATGGCGTCCCTTCTGCTACGCACTTGCCATTTGTGGTTTCGCTGCGCGAGGATAAAATCATTCTGACATCGCATTTTGCTAAGGCAAATCCGCAGGCTAAAGAAATACTTAACGGTAAACCACTGGTAATTTTCACAGAGCCTAACGCCTACATATCTACAAAACATTATGACCGTGAGCAAAACGTGCCTACCTGGAACTATATGGCTGTACACGCTTACGGATGCGCAGTTCTCATTGACAATCCCGAAGCCAAAGCACAACTATTAGCACAAACTATCCAATTTTATGAGGCTGATTACCTGAAACAGTGGAACAGTTTCCCGGAAGACTATAAATTGAACATGATGAAAGGCATCACCGGTTTTGAAATTGTTGTTGATGAATTACAAGGCAAGAGCAAGTTGAGCCAAAATCGTAGTGTTACTGAAAAGCAAAGCATCATCACACAGCTAAAAGACAGCCAATTATCCGCAGAAAAAGATATTGCGGAATATATGGAAAAATTGAAGTAGCCCTGCCGCGTTAAAGCTCGCACTTACTTGCTGTCCTCCTCTTCCGGAGGTAAGGACGCGTTTATAACCTTGTTTAATGTCAGCCCCTGCACTATTACCGAAAATATTACGATAAAATATGCGCCGGCCAGTATAATGTGCCTGTATGGGCTATAAGGTAACGATAAAGCTAATGCGATTGAAATGCCACCGCGTAAGCCTGCCCAGGTAAGGATATTGATATTTCTGTATTTAATATCTACGATTTTCCTGAAGAAGGTTAGCGGGATAAGTATGCTGATCCAACGAGCTGCTAATGCAATGATGATCCCCATCAGCCCAATCAACCAATAATTGTTGAGATATGGCAGGTTGATCATTTGCAAGCCTATCATCACGAATAAAATAGTGTTCAACATCTCGTCTATCAATTGCCAAAATTTTTCGAGCGACTGGTGTGACCGCTCATTGTTGTCAATATTGATGGTTTGGTTGCCTGCAAATAAGCCGGCGCTTACCACTGCCAACGGGATGGAAAGATGCAAGAACGTGGCTACCACAGAGATACTCATTACCAGCGCCACAGATATGAGCACGATGGTTTGAAAATCAGTAATAGTTTTCATTAACCTAAAACCTATAAACCCGAATACTATACCAAGTATAATACCCCCAAAAACTTCGCGAATAAACAGTAGGCCGGCCTGTGCAAAGTCTATATTCGCGGTCCCGGATTCAATAAATTCCAGAATAGTGATAAACAAAACCAGGCCTATGCCATCGTTAAAAAGCGATTCGCCGGAGATAATGGTTTCCAGGCTTGTTGGTAGCCGTGAACTTTTTATAATGGCGTGTACGGAAACCGGGTCTGTTGGCGATATTAACGCACCAAACAGGAAACAGTACACCAATGGTATCTTGACACCTATAAGCAGTGTTATGCCATAAAACAGGCCGCCAAAAACGGCGGTAGATAAAATCACACCCACGGTACTCAGTATAAATACAGGACGCATTTCTTTTTTTAGGCGACGGGTATTTAATGAGAACGAAGACGAGAAAAGTAAAAATCCCAGCATAATATTTAATACCGTGCGCGAGAAGTTGATGCCAACCGCCAGCTCGGTTAAATACTTTGCAACACTGGGATATAGAGAGTCGACCAGGATCGTTATTACCGAAACGGATATCGCCAGCGTCACTATACCTATGGTACCCGGCAGTTTTATAAAACGCGCGTTTATGTATGAGTAAAAGGCACTTAATACAACCAGCAGGGCAATAACTACAAAAAGATCCATAGGGTAAATTACATCTTATATATTATTTCTCCGGTTCAACCGTTCGCGTTTTGCGGTTAAAGCTGCGGATGATGAGACGATTATCGCTGTTTTTGCTAAAGTAGTTAATAACCCAGGTAACAATAACCGCAGTTTTATTTGTAAAGCCGGCCAGCGACATAATATGCACAAAACCCCACAGCAGCCAGGCAAAAAAACCTTGAAAATGCAGTTTTCCTATATCGGCCACGGCCCTGTTACGTCCGATAGTGGCCAGCGTTCCCTTGTCTTTATACTTAAATGGTTCAGTGGCCTGCCCGTTAATAATACGTTCTAAATTTTTTGCCAGGCAAGCACCTTGTTGCATGGCTGCAGGCGCCACCCCTGGGTGCCCGTTAGGGTACTCTTCACTCAGAATGGCTGATACATCCCCTATAGCAAAAATGTTAGGGTAACCCTTAACCCGGTTTATCTCGTCAGTCTCAATGCGCGAGCCGCGGGTAAGTTTAGCGTTTATCATACCCTCGGGCACCTCGCCCATTACACCAGCCGCCCAAAATACATTTTGAGTTTTAATCACCGTTCCGTTATCTATGGTTAGGGTATGACCGTCGTAACCATCAACGTGTACGCTATTGAATATCTTTACGCCCACATCTTCTAAAAACTGTTTTGCTTTAGTCGACGCTTCGGGTGTCATGGCGGCCAGCAGGCGGTCTTTACCCTCCACCAAATACACATCCATATCATGTTTGCTCAGGCCGTGGTAGTCTTTGTGTAATATCAGGTGTTTCATTTCGGCCAGGGCACCCGCAAGCTCCACACCCGTTGGGCCGCCGCCAACAACCACAAAGGTCATCAGCGCATCCTTTTCTTCTCTATCCTTAGTAACTAATGCTTTCTCCAGGTGCTGCAGCGTTAGTCCGCGAAGATTTAAAGCTTCCGGCACGTTTTTCATGGGCATGGTACACTTGGCCAGTTCTTCGTTACCGAAGAAGTTAGTGTCTGATCCGGTTGCAATCACCAGGTAGTCATAATGGATGTCGCCTATATTGGTTTTTACTAGGTTGTTTTCTGCTTCAACAGCCTCAACAAAGGCCAGGTTAAACCTAAAGTTATTATGCTTAGTAAATATTCTGCGGATAGGGAAAGCAATAGAATCTGCGGGGATAGCCCCCATTGCCACCTGGTACAGCAGCGGCTGAAAAGTGTGATAATTATGTTTATCCAGCATCAGTATATCAACTGGTGCATCCTTAAGTTTTTTTGCTAATTGTAAACCGGCAAAACCACCACCAATAATTACTACGCGTGGTTTAGTTTTTTTGTGTTGATCCATGTATCAAAAGTAGGGTTAAACCGCTATTTTATTTATACAAGGAACAGCAATGATGGCAAATTGTGTTATGGAATAGTTCAACACGAAAACGGGTATCAGTTTATGATACCCGTTAAATTGTATTGAGTTTTAGATAATATTAGTTCACGTTTGTTTTAAATACATAAAGCACTTTATAGCCAGCAGGTATTTGCGATGTAACTAAAGTATCAAAAGCTAAAGCCGCTATAGTCTTCGCCGGCAGATCCTTCAACACTTGCTCATCAAACAGTTTGCCGTTAATTAATACTCCAAACTTTTCATCACTCTTTAAAGTGGCAGTTGCAGCACGCCCATTTGTCAGTTTTGATATAACAGCATCAAATTTCCTGTTATCGTTTGGATGAATTGTAAAACGTTCATAAAATGGGCCACCCGCTACCATAGCTTTATCAGCTATCATATTACCTTCCTTTGGTGTAACTACACCACTTTTAAATTTTTTCAACACGGTAAGATCCCCAACCCTTACGGTATCGGTCTCGTCTCCGAAGATTCTTAATTTCATGGAAAAAAAAGTAAATGGCACAAAATAGTCAACATTATTCTTTCTGATAATTTGGGGCTTTCTGGTATTTATACCTAACATTAATGTTTTGCCTTCAGCGTATTTGTTTACTGCTTCTTCCGTGTAAAACACATCATTTAATATAACGCCGATTTTTTCTTTCAAATTTAAGTTTACAGCCGCTTTTCCATTGATCATCTCAAATATTCCTCTATCATAGGTAGTGCCATCTGCATTAGTTAACCTCACCTTTTTGAAAAAAATCATGTTAGGTTTGCCGGGCCAAAATTGCGATGCTGCATCTGCATACATTGCTTCTATTTTCCTATCAATATTTGGGGAGTTTGCTTTTCTATTTGTATCAGCCGGCAAAATGGCTTGCTGATTTGCCATTTGCGGAGCTTGCCAATTGATTGCTTCTGCATTTTCTTCGGCCACTGCTTTTTCTTTTGGATTGCCATTGCCCACCTTAAGTACCGGTAGGGTTAGTTCCAGCTTTTTGTTTGCCAGTTTCAAAGCACCGGCATCAATCTTTAATACCCCTGCTAAGGGTTGCCTTAATTTAAACTTAGCAAAAGCCAGGCAGCTTATCATTACCACCGGTAATATAAGGAGGTAAATTATCTTTTTCATATGGTTTGTAGGTTTAGTAAACAACATGGTGATACGCTCTTTTAAAGGCACTTTGCTAAAATTATGATACAAGTTGCCATGGCCAGCTACACATAAATGCAACAATAAGTCTGCGTACTGACACTTGTCGGTCGATTTCCCCATAACAAGGTCAACCTCAAATTCATGATTCTCTTCAACCGAACGCGCATACAAGTAAATAAACGGATTAAACCAAAGCGCAACCTCAGCAACTTTAATTAATAAGCGGTCGAGCGAGTGATAAAGCCTGACATGCAACAGTTCGTGCTCGACAATCTGTTTAATTTCATCAGCACTTAAGGCGTTGTCGTTTAAAAAGATATAGTTTAAAAATGAGCCATTGTTAACAGTTTTGTCGCCTTTAATTACTTTTATTTTACCAAGCTTGGTGCATTCCTTACCCTTAATATTCCAGAAAAACTTACCAATAATAAAAATCAGCCTTACAAATAGTACTGCGGCAGCCAACAGATAGAGTGTATTGAATACTTCGGGCCAATTTATGCTTATAGGCTGCACTGTAGCGGTTTGTTGTAAAGCTACCGTCGGCGTACCTACCTGCGAAACTGCCACCTGTTGTATCGCTTGAACGGGCTGTATTTGTCGCTGCTGCTGCGATTGTTGCATTTCAACGTGGACTACCTGGCTCAAAACCGGCACGTATTGGTGGCTTACGGGGATTGTAGCCAATGGTATGGCAAAGCTAAATATTAACGTGGCCATTAATACCATCTGTTAATAGTAAAAAAGGTAAGCCTTCTTAAAAACAGGTAATAAAAGGCATAAAAGATAGCGCTGCATGCGCTAACCTGCAGCAAATAAGTAATAGTATTCATATCATTTATTTTTACTGATGATGTCTTTAATCATATTGATATCCGCCTCGCCCAATTGCTCCTCTTTTACCATGAAAGATAGCAGGCTTTCAACAGACCCGTCAAAGTACCCCGAAATCATTTTTTTAAAAAATGCTTTGCGGTACTCTGCTTTTGATATTGCAGGATAGTACTCATACGTTTTACCATAAGCCTTGTAACGAACGTATTCCTTTTTCTCCAGCAGCCGCACTACAGACGATATGGTATTATAAGGCGGTTTAGGGTCGTCCGGCAAAGCATCAATAATGTCTTTTACAAAACCATGTTTCAGTTTCCATAAAATTTGCATTACGCGCTCTTCTGTCTTGGTTAACTCTTCCATAAACCAAACATAAAACTTATTTTTCAGTTATACAACTATCAATTACGTTATATAACTATTTTATCAGTTATAGTGTGTTTCGGCCTACTTTATATCGAAATGATAAGCTTTTGATCATTTATTGACTATAATTGCATTATAACGTCACTTAATGGAATCAAAAGCACTTCATATCATCAAAATTGGGGGAAATGTGATAGATAATTCAGAAAATCTATATCATTTCCTTAAAGATTTCACCGCATTAGATGGTTATAAGATATTGGTGCATGGTGGTGGCAAGGTAGCAACCCAACTTTCAGAAACGTTGGGCATTGAACCCAAACTGGTAGACGGAAGGCGTATAACAGATGTCGAAACACTTCGAATTGTAACAATGGTTTACGGCGGACTTATCAATAAAAACATTGTAGCCCAACTACAGCGTTTCGGCACAAATGCCATAGGGCTTACCGGTGCCGACGGTAATTTTATCCGCACAAAAAAACGCCCGGTAAAAACTATAGATTACGGCTTTGTGGGTGATATTGACAAATCATCTGTAGATAGTCAAGCTATAGCCAGATTATTGGAGGCGGGCTTCACCCCTGCTTTTTGTGCTTTGACGCACGATGGCGACGGCCAGTTATTAAATACAAACGCTGACACCATCGCTTCGGCACTTGCAGTGTCATTATCTACGCTATTTGAAACTACCTTGATATATTGCTTCGAGAAAAAAGGTGTATTGATGGATGTTGACGATGAGGACTCTATAATCAGAGACATTGACCCGGCTGGATACGAAGAATTGAAAGAAAAGCAAATTATACACAGTGGCATGCTGCCAAAGCTTGAAAACGCCTTTGCGGCAATTGCCAGCGGCGTTAAAGCAGTAGTGATAGGCAAATCTGATGATTTAGGAGAGTTAAAAAACGGCCGGCCATTTGGAACACGACTAAGTAAATAATAATATGATCTCGCAACAACATATAGCCATTTTAGGCAGCGGTAATATCGGTTTATCTTTAGCAAAAGGGCTGGTAAAATCGGGCATTTGCAAACCACAACAAATAACCTTAACCCGTCGTAATTTAGAGGCGCTAGAGGAATATGCTACCTTAGGTTTTCAAACTACAAATAACAATATGAAAGCCGCCAAGAAGGCCGATATCGTTATTCTGGCAGTACTACCGCAACAGCTTAATAAACTTTTGGACGAGATTAAGCCGGCTATAAAATCAGAAAAACAGCTATTAGTATCGGTAATATCCGGTGTGAGTTGTGAGGATGTGAGGAAATATCTGGATATGAGCGTACAGGTTGTACGCGCTATGCCTAACACCGCTATCGCCATTGGCGACTCGATGACTTGTATCGCCACCGATAATGGATCTACAAGAAATGTTAACCTTGTAAAATCATTATTTGATACCGTGGGTGTTACCCTACAAATTAACGAAGAGCTGATGACTGCAGCTACCGCGCTGTGCGCTTGTGGTATTGCTTTCTTCCTTCGTTCGGTTAGAGCAGCATCGCAAGGTGGCACCGAGATAGGTTTTCATGCTCACGATGCCTTGAAAATGGCCGCTCAGACTGCTAAAGGCGCAGCTAACTTACTATTACAACTTTCATCACATCCTGAACAGGAAATAGATAAAGTAACATCGCCGAAAGGTTGTACCATTGCCGGCTTAAATGAGATGGAGCACAATGGCTTTAGCTCTGCAATGATCAAAGGCATTAAACTATCGGCAGATAAAGCAGCCGGTCTTTATAAAAGTGACGATTAGTTATTACTTAGGCGCATTAGGCAGACGATATCCCTGGCGGGCATAGAGCAGCCATTTACCCTGGTATCTTTTCCAAACCTGTAATACTCCAAGTGCCACGCTGTTGGTTTTGCCGTTATCATTGGTATCGGCAATAAATTTATGGCGTACAATAGCGGTATTACCCTCTACATTTATCTTTTGGTCTTTTATATCAATTTTGGTAAATGCAAATTTACCACTTACAAAACCATCAAGTAACTGGGCTTTATTTTGTGCAAAATCAAAAGAATGCCCGTAGCTAACGCGCTCAGATAGTACGTCACTTAAGCCTTGCCTATCGCCGGATATCATGGCTTTGCGCATAGCTTCAACCTGACTTGCTATAGCTTTTTCATCCGGACTTTGAGCAAATAGACTGATGCTTACAGTAAAACAGAAAATAAAAATAAGACCGATCAGTTTTTTCATTTACAATAACAATGAAAATATTGAGTTTTCACTTTGCCAAAATTACAAACCATATAGCTTACTAGGCTGTAACAAATAGGTTACCGTTTGAAGTGTCAAGAGCTTCTCGACTTAAGTTTATTGACATTTGATAGTTTAATTTGCAAATGATTATAAATCATTTAAATTGCAGGTATAAACCAATTATAACTAAAACTTATTATGAGTACTACTGCACCTGTAAGGGATGGCATTGCTAATCCTGCACCGCTGGGCTTGTGCGCCTTTGGCATGACCACCGTATTATTAAACATCCATAACGCCGGGTATTTTGAGCAAAACTCGATGATATTAGGAATGGGCCTTTTTTACGGCGGTCTGGCGCAGGTTATAGCCGGTATAATAGAAGCTAAAAAAGACAATACTTTCGGGTTAACTGCTTTTACCTCTTACGGGTTCTTTTGGCTATCGCTTGTCGCGCTTATTGTTATGCCTAAGTTAGGCTGGGTAGCCGCACCAACCGCCGGCGCTATGACGGCCTATTTATCTGTGTGGGGTATTTTTACCTTTTTACTATTTATTGGCACTTTCAAATTAAACAAAGCGCTGCAGTTTGTTTTTGGCTCACTGGTAATATTATTCGCGCTATTAGCCATAGGCGATGCTACCGGCAACAAAAGCATTACTACCATCGCAGGCTATGAAGGCATCATCTGTGGCGCATCGGCTATTTACACCGGTATAGCCCAGGTTTTAAATGAAGTTTATGGCAGAACTGTGTTACCTATCGGACCTGTAAAATAGCTAACTTGCGCAGGTGAAAGATTTTAAGAAATATTATATAATTCCGGCCTTGCCGGGCGAAGTTTATTTAGCGCTAACAAACCCCATAACCATACAGTTATGGACAGGCGAAGCAGCAGTGATGTCTACAGAGCCGGGCTCGGAGTTTTCTTTATGGGATGGCGCCATAGTAGGTAAAAACCTTGAGTTTGAAACAGGTAAAAAAATTGTACAACAATGGTATTTTGAAGGACAACCAGAAGAATCAATTGTTACGATTAAGCTGTTCGAGGACAAAGCAGGTACATCCGCCGAGTTGCGCCACACCAATATCCCTGATGCCGATTACGATAATATGGTTGAAGGCTGGGATGATAGTTACTTTGGTGCAGTAATAGATTTTTATCACTGGTAGGCGAATCAATAACTTATATAAACAAAGAAAGCCGCTCAAAATGAGCGGCTTTCTTTGTTTATATAAGTTATTGATTACTTAACAAAAGTAAATTCAGTACCTACGTATTTTAATTTTACTAAAACGTAAGCGTAACTACCTGTGTAACCGTAATAGCTTAAGTTGAAAACTTGATTTTGCTCTGCAGTAGCGCCGAATTTGATTTTAGCAAATGCTTTCACTGCATCTGCAATTTCTTCAGGCAGCCATTTGGTAGGGCTTGAAGAACGCAAGTCCACACTTTTGAAACTAGCCAGGTTGGCACGTGCAGCGTCAGAACCAAAGGTTAGACCAGATATAGTTACGTGATCGGCTGGTGTTAATTGATAGTTTACAGTGTTATCTGGTACCCAGACGCCATTAGTTTTAACGAAAATTAGCGGTGATGCAGCCGCAGGTTTTGTTGTCCAATTGGTACCGTCAAATGTAAGCCCTATAACGCGTTGCGCAGTTACAGCAGGCACTTGGGTTGGAGCAGTACCAGTAGCTGCCTGAAAATACTTGTAACTAACGTATTTTACATCACCAGCTTTAGCTGTAACAGACACACTAGGATCAGCTTTTAGTAAAGTGTTCAAATAACTTGGTATAATAGCGGCATCCGCAGTTACAAAGTTGTTATTATTACCACCCTTACCTAACGAGGTATACTGTGCAGGCGTAATGTGGTACAGTTTTGTCCAAGCACCACCTGTAAATAAAAATGATTGCTGAACAGCAGTGGTGGTAGCACCTTGATCAAAAAAGTTAAAAGTAATAACTGCTAATTTACCCTCTGTAGCCGTTGGATATTTAATACCCAACCAGGTGATAATTGTCGTTGCACTAAAATTGGTGGATGTGGTGGTACCACCATTTAAAGTGTAATCTGCTGGTAACAAAGTATAGGCAATACTTGCAAACACCGTGTCTATTGGCTTTACAGTAAGCGGCGGAGCACCATAAGTAACCGTGATAGCTGACTTCTCATTGTAGTTGGTATATTTCTTAGCCAAAATTGCAGGTATGCTTACTTTAGCATCTTCTAAAGTTTTGTAGTAAAGCCCTGTTTTAGCATAATCTGTTGTTGGCAATAAAGCATAATCAGCAGCGGTAAGCGTAAGGTTTACAGATAAAGCCGGTTTTGGTAAATCGCCTAACTCTTTATATGTCTTGTCCATCGGATCACAGCCTGTAAGCGATAAAGCCACGGCTGCAACAGCTAATAAGTGAAAAATCTTTTTCATGAAATATCTCTTTTAATTAAAATTTAACTTTCAAAGTTGTGGTAATCGTTCTTCCGATACCGTAAAATACAACACTATTTACAGCTTTACCTGAGTTGGCAGCATCTAACGCATCTGATACGTAGTTAGTGTTAAATACGTTGTTCATGTTACCAATTAATTCAGAGTTTAAACCTGCAAATTTAAATTTAAACACTGCGTTCAAATCAAACAAATGATAAGCAGGCATTTTCCAGGTATTAAGTGGTGCGCCATTTGGTGAGGTGGTTGAAGCTGACGTGTAGCTAAAATCTGAATAATAGTTAGCATAATAGTTCCAGTTACCACCTATTTTAAGGTCTTCGGCAACGCTAACATCTAAGTTTAAACCACCGGTAGTTTGGGCTTGATCACCAACTTTTAAGCCTTTAAGGTTGTAATAAACCGCAGTTTGTCCCGGCACTGGTTGATTGGTCTCGTCAAATACAGTCACAGGTCCGACACTGTTAGTATATGTCCAGTCTCCTATTGAAAGAAAACCAGAAAGTGTTATTTCTTTTACCGGGCGTAATTTAAAGTCAACCTCAACACCTTGGTGTAGCTCATTAATGCCGGTAATGTTAGCATAGTAAGTTTGACCGTTTTGAGTAGCTTGTCTTGGAGCGGATGATCTGTCTTTGTAATCTGTACGGTACAAGTTTACGTTTGCACTAAAGATTGCGCTACGGAAACCATAACCTAATTCATAACTTAACAATTTCTCATTTTTAGCTACAGGGTTTGGCACGTTAGTATTGTTAACGAAAGCGACGTTAAAAAAAGGAGCTCTTGTTAAATAACCAACATTTGCAAAAACATTGTGGTTTGCATCTAAGTTATAGTTAGCACCGCCTTTAGCCTGGTAACCAAAATAGTTTTTGTTAGGGGTTGTCTGTAAAGGATCGGTATCTAAGTAGTTAAAATGATCAATTCTTTTGTATGATGTATTTGAACCCGCAACTGATATAAATGCGGACAGATCATTTTTAGAGTATTCTGCCTGTAAGAAACCACCTTGCCAAGCTACGTTACTATCATTGTTATAAATGATTTTGTCGCCCACACGGGCATTTTTAATAGGGTTATTGATATCACCAGCACCAGTACCGGTTCTGTTATCAATTAGATATCTTGCACCTAAAAGATCAGTAACTTCTGTAAAGTGACGACCGATGTAATAACGTAAATCAACACCTGCCAATAAATCAATTTCGGGCGTAAGTTTCTTTTTTAAAGTACTAATAGCACCATACCACTCATGATCATTTCTTGCGGCTCTTAAATAGTTGATAGCTGAACCATCCGGATTTGCAACGTTGGCATCTTGTACGGCGTCGATATCAAATGGAGAGTAAGAATCGCCAGTGCGTGGAATACTGCCGTAGCTAAAGTTTGATGAACCACCGCCACCAGTACCTTTTGACGCATAGAGAACTGTTGACAAACTAGCACCGTCATTTATTTTCCAATCGTGATTTAATGACAAAATTGGTTTAGTGTAAAAGTTGTCACGAACATTAACGACCTGACCATCTCTGTAACCCCAATCCGGGTTATATTTAATACCTTGAGGAGCAAGTCTATAAGTTTCTATAGAGCTTTTTGTAGAGCGTTGACCGTGTCGTTGTTGAGCACCGATCAAAGTTAAAGCCAATGTTTGTCTATCCGTTAATACTTTTGATGCATTGAAAAAGTAGTTATAACCTACAAAGTTCAAACCACCGGCGTTACCATTACCTTGAGTTTTGGTACCCAAAGCTGTGAATGCCCAGCCTTTTTCGTCTAAACCAGTAGACAATGCTATCATAGTTTTTAGGTAACCGTCTGTACCCACTGACTGCGCTACAGAACCGCCTCTTTTAGCGTCGGTTGTGCGTGTAACAATATTTACTGTACCACCCAATGAAGGCACGGCAACCTTAGATGCGCCTAAACCACGCTGAGCCTGCAACGACGAAGTAACGTCGCTTAATGCCGACCAATTTGACCAGAATACGGCACCGTTTTCCATATCGTTAATAGGCATACCGTTTATAATTACGGCAACGTTAGCTTGCTTGAAACCACGGATACTTAAACGAGAGTCGCCGTAGCCACCACCTTGCTTAGTAACCATAACGCCCGGCGCTGATTTTAACATCTCAGGAAATTCCTGGTTACCCAGCTTTTCTTCGATAAAAGTTGCGCTAACGGTTGTTACGGCGATAGGGGTTTTTCTGTCGATAGCGACAGAATTTAAATTTGCAGATACAACTACTTCTTTCATAGTACCGCTTGAAGGATCAAGAGTGATCTCGCCTAAATTAGTACTCGTAGCTGTTAATTCTTTGGTATTGTAACCAACATAAGTTACAACTAGCGTAACACCAGTGTTGGCGTTAAGCTTAAAAGAGCCGTCGAGCGCTACTGCGACACCGTTTGTAGTACCTTTAACGCCAACCGTTGCGCCTATTAAAGGCTCTTTGGTTACTGCGTCAACCACTTTACCTTTAATGGTGCTCTGTGCAAAAGCACCCACGGTAAGTAGCATAGAAAATACCAGAACGGAAAATTTTTGTAAATACTTCCTCATACTTGTTTTGTTTAAATGAAATTAAGTAAAAATTGCAGTGCAAATATAGAGGTAAACCCACTCATTATTGTTAAATTAATATTAAGTCTGGGAGGTTTTTATTATGTTTTTATCAACATTTTATAACGTATACCGATAATTACAAAAAAATATGACCTAAATAATGTAAAACTTACATCACTTTATAAATATTACACTTTAAGTTAATCTATAGCCGTTGTAGACTTTTGTTAATAATCAGGCTTACCATTATTACCCACCTATGTTTTTTGCTTTCGCCCCTTTTACTTAGCTTTGGCTTTCTAAAATTTAAAACACAGATCACAAAAGAATATGAATTACGATGTAATTGTTATAGGGTCTGGCCCGGGTGGCTACGTAGCCGCAATCCGTGCTTCCCAGCTTGGTTTAAAAATCGCTGTAGTTGAAAAAGAGTCTCTGGGCGGCATATGCCTTAACTGGGGCTGCATACCTACCAAGGCATTGTTAAAAAGCGCTCAGGTATTTGAGTATCTAAATCATGCTGCCGATTATGGTATCAAATTAAACGGTGCAGGTGAAGTTGATTTTGAGGCAGTAATTAAAAGAAGCCGCGGCGTTGCCGATGGCATGAGCAAAGGCGTTCAGTTTTTAATGAAAAAAAACAAAATTGACGTTATAATGGGCACCGGTAAATTAAAAAGTAAAGGCGTTGTAGAAATTAGAAACAACGATGGCACTAAAGAAGTTACTGCAAAACATATTATTTTAGCTACCGGTGGTCGTTCACGCGAATTACCTAGCTTGAAACAAGACTTTAAAAAAGTAATAGGCTACCGCCAGGCTATGATACTGCCAAAAAAACCAGCATCAATGATTGTCGTAGGTTCGGGCGCTATCGGTATTGAGTTTGCTTATTTCTATAACTCAATAGGCACTAAAGTTACGGTAGTTGAATATTTGGACAACATAGTTCCGTTAGAGGACGAGGAAGTATCAAAAGCATTAGCACGTTCACTTAAAAAATCCGGCATCAATATCATGACTAGCTCAAACGTTGAGGCGGTTGATACCAGCGGTGAGGGTTGTAAAGTTACTGTAAAAACGGCAAGCGGTACCGAAACTTTAGAGGCAGAAATCGTTTTATCTGCCGTAGGGATCTCTACCAACATTGAAGGCCTTGGCCTTGAGGAAAATGGCGTAGCCCTTGATAAAGGCAAAGTTGTTGTTGACGATTACTATAAAACAAATATTGAAGGTGTTTATGCCATTGGCGATATTGTTAAAGGTCAGGCGCTGGCCCACGTTGCATCTGCTGAAGGTATTATCTGCGTTGAAAAAATAGCAGGCTTAAAACCTGAGCCATTAGATTATAATAACATCCCAGGTTGTACTTATTGCAGCCCGGAGATAGCTTCTGTGGGTTATACAGAAAAAGCGGCAAAAGAAGCCGGCTATGAAATTAAAGTAGGTAAATTTCCCTTCTCAGCTTCGGGCAAAGCAAGTGCATCAGGCGCAAAAGACGGTTTTGTTAAGCTAATATTTGATGCCAAATACGGAGAATTTTTAGGTGCACACATGATTGGTAATAACGTTACCGAAATGATTGGCGAAGTTGTAACCGCACGCAAGCTGGAAACTACCGGACATGATATTATAAAAACTGTACACCCTCACCCTACCATGAGCGAGGCGATAATGGAAGCAGCCGCCGAAGCATACGGCGAGTGTATCCACTTGTAAATCAAAAATTTAGAATAAAATACATAAGGCCGTTAGTATTACTATCGGCCTTTTTATTTAACACCATTCCATCTTTTTACTTTTGGATTTTTACTTTTAATTGATCGATGAAACTACACACAATAGATACCGGCTTTTTTAAGTTAGATGGCGGCGCTATGTTTGGCGTGGTACCCAAAGTGATATGGAACCGCACCAATCCTGCTGATGCTAACAACCTTTGCACCTGGGCAATGCGATGTTTGTTAGTTGAAGATGGCGACCGGCTGATACTGATAGATACGGGTATTGGCGATAAACAAGATGACCGTTTTCTGAGCCATTACTATTTACACGGCGACGCGACACTTGAGGGTTCATTGGCTAAACTTGGTTTTCATCGTAACGACATAACTGATGTTTTTTTAACCCATTTACATTTTGACCACGTTGGTGGCGCTGTAATAAGACAGGGTGACAAACTGCTCCCCGCTTTTAAAAACGCTGTTTACTGGAGCAACAGTAAGCATTGGGATTGGGCGATAAACCCTAACGAGCGTGAAAAGGCCTCCTTTTTAAAAGAAAACATATTGCCCATACAAGCCAGCGGGCAACTGAAGTTTATAGAGGCTCATCACCATGCAAGTTTCACTAATAACATCAGTGTGAAATTTGTATACGGACATACAGAGTCCATGATGTTACCATTGATAAACTATAAAGACAAACAAATTTTATATATGGCTGATCTGCTGCCATCCGTGGGTCATTTACCGTTACCCTATGTAATGGCTTATGACATGTTTCCATTACAGACACTTGCAGAGAAAAAACTAATTTTAGATGAAGCTTTAACTAAAAACTATATCTTATTTTTAGAGCATGACCCTATCAACGAATGTTGTACTTTGCAACGAACAGAAAAAGGTGTGCGATTAGGGGAAACTTTTAAACTAAACGATATTTAAATTACACCACAAAAACCATGCAATTAATAGCTGAAAATGAAGATTATATAATCTTTTTTTTCCTTTAAAATATGGGCAAACTTTTGTTTACCTTTGCACGTTCAATTCTCACACTCAAGAATCGAGTTTAATTAAATAAATGAGACAACTCAAAATAACGCAATCCATTACCAACCGTGAGTCGCAATCACTTGACAAATATCTACACGAAATTGGTAAAGTTGACTTAATAACAGCTGAAGAAGAAGTAATACTAGCGCAAAAAATCAGAGAGGGTGATCAAGCCGCTTTAGAGCGTTTGACTAAAACAAACCTTCGTTTTGTGGTTTCTGTGGCTAAACAATATCAAAACCAGGGCCTAACCCTTGGCGATTTGATTAATGAAGGAAATCTTGGCTTAATTAAAGCGGCCAAACGTTTTGACGAAACCAAAGGTTTCAAATTCATATCATATGCAGTATGGTGGATCCGCCAGTCAATACTGCAAGCTATTGCAGAACAATCTCGTATAGTGCGTTTACCTTTAAACCAGGTTGGTTCATTAAGCAAAATTAGCAAAGCGTTTTCGAAGTTAGAGCAAGAGTTTGAACGCGAGCCTTCACCAGAAGAGTTAGCAGACATGCTTGAAACTACGGTTGACAAAATCTCTGATACATTGAGCAACTCTGGCCGTCATGTATCTATGGATGCGCCATTTGTACAGGGCGAAGAAAATACATTGTTAGATGTATTAGAAAACTCTGAACCAAACACAGATGCAATCTTGATCAATGAGTCATTATCAGAAGAGATCAAACGTTCATTATCTACTTTAACAGAGCGCGAGCGCGAGATCATTGTTTTGTTCTTTGGCTTAGGCACTAACCATCCCCTATCTTTAGAAGAGATTGGCGAAAAGTTTAATCTTACCCGCGAGCGTGTACGTCAGATAAAAGACAAAGCTTTACAACGCTTACGCCACACCAGCAGAAGCAAGATTCTCAAATCTTATTTAGGTTAATCCGTCACAACAATTATTTAAAAAAGCCGGACTTTTCAAAAAGTCCGGCTTTTTTATTTACAAAAACACAGTGATAAAATTTTTGCTAGTAAACCACGTTATAGCTCCATCTTATCCAATTGCAGTAATGACAAAAACGCTTACGCTGGTCTGGTATTTTTACAGACCACTCTCTATACTGGGCCTCATTTTCAGTCTAATCGGTATATCTCAAATACATGCTAATGGGTCTGAGTTTATTCCGGTAGCGATATTGATAAAAATAGTGGGTTATGCTGGTTACATCTTCTATAAACATCATTTCGCTAATCGCACTTATCTGTATTTTCTTAACGCGGGGCACAGCATCAAATCCATGTATGCTTATTCGATAGCATTTGACTTTTTACTGTTTTTGGCGATGGTTATCTGCGTTAACCTTGTAAAATGAATCCACTGACATTAAAAGCGGATAGTATAGAACTGGATTTTTCGGGCCGGAAGATCCTGACTGATGTTTTTATAAGCTGCACACAGGGCGAAATAGTAGGTTTATTAGGCCGGAATGGCTGCGGCAAATCATCATTGCTGAAAATCATATTTGGTTTGCTTAAGCCGGCGTACAAATACCTGAGTATTGATGATACCTACATAACGACAGGCTATAAAAACAGCCGCATGGCCTACCTTCCGCAGCAAAGTTACTTACCGCCGCAGATTAAGATCCATGATCTGGCAAAAATGTTGGTAGATGATTTCTTTTGGGAGGATTTCATCAGTCATCCGGCCTATATCAAACACGGACAGAAAGCCATTGCGCAACTATCCGGAGGAGAGCAGCGTATGCTTGAAACATTGATGATCATTTATAATAAAGCCGACTTTATTTTATTGGACGAACCTTTTACCCATATCTCGCCGGTGCAAATTGAAGAACTAAAGCCACTAATCAGATTGTGTGCTAAAAGAAAAGGGATCATAGTAACAGATCATCAATACAGAAACGTTTTGGATATAAGCGACCGAATAATTCTTTTGACTAATGGCTGCACTAAACCGATCAATAGCATTGACGATTTGGTTACTTACAACTACCTTAGCAATATTAATTAGACAAAGTATGACTATCCCTATTTACCAGGCCGACGCCTTTACCGATCAACTTTTTGGAGGCAATCCCGCTGCAATATGCCCGTTAACCGAATGGTTACCTGATGTGGTTATGCAAAAGATAGCCGTGGAAAATAACCTGGCCGAAACTGCCTTCTTTGTAAAGACAGCCAATGGCTACAAGCTACGCTGGTTTACGCCGGAGTATGAGATAGATCTTTGTGGCCATGCTACGCTGGCATCTGCACATATTTTATTTACTGAGTTAGGCTACCAAGGTGATACTATTCATTTCGAAACTGTTAAATCGGGCATCTTAACCGTTACTCGTGATGGCGATAAATACACCATGGATTTCCCGTCGCGCCCTCCTATCGTTATAGAAGAGCCTAACGGACTAGTAGAAGCCCTGGGCGGTATTTCACCAAAATCTATATTGAGATCAAGAGATTTCTTCGTGGTGTATGATTCTGAATTAGAGATCCGCGAAATGTCTCCCGACTTTTTTGCCTTATCAAAAATGGATACCGTAGGCATCATTGTTACTGCTCCTGGTGATGATGTAGATTTCGTATCGCGCTTTTTTGCACCCGGCGCAGGTATTCCTGAAGATCCCGTTACAGGTTCAGCACATTGCAACCTGATACCTTACTGGGCCAAAGAGCTAGGTAAAGATCAACTACATGCGTACCAGATCTCTGCCCGCAAAGGCGAATTATGGTGTGAACTGCGGGGTGATAGAGTGTTGATGAGCGGCAATGCGGTAACTTATTTAAAAGGTAGTATCTACATTTAATCTAAAACCACCGTAAATCATTTTTTTTGGTTATTTTGATCCTTGGAATTAAAGTTGGCTAATACGTTTAAATGCAGCTTACACGATTAGAAATCAAGGGTTTTAAAAGCTTTGGCGATAAGATCACCATCAACTTTAATGAGGGTGTTACAGCTATTGTTGGCCCTAACGGCTGCGGCAAGTCAAACGTTGTTGACGCTATACGCTGGGTACTTGGCGAGCAAAGCACACGGGCGCTCAGGTCCGAAAAGATGGATAACGTGATATTTAACGGTACCAAGAGCCGTAAGCCCGCTAATCTGGCCGAAGTATCGTTGACCTTTGACAACACCAGGAACATCCTTCCCACTGATTATTCACAGGTTACATTAACCCGTAAACTTTACCGCAGCGGCGACAGCGAGTACCGGTTAAATGATGTGCAATGCCGTTTAAAGGACATTACAGACCTTTTTCTGGACACCGGCATCGGCTCAGACTCCTACGCAATTATTGAGCTTAGGATGATCGAGGAGATCATTTCAAACAAGGAAGGATCGCGTCGTAACTTGTTTGAAGAAGCATCGGGCATCTCAAAATACAAACTGCGCAAAAAACAAACCTTTAATAAATTAAAGGACACGGAGGCTGACCTGGAGCGTGTGGAGGATCTATTATTTGAGATTCAGAAGAACCTGAAGATGCTCGAGAATCAGGCAAAGAAAACCGAACGTTACTACCGCATAAAAGAAGAATACAAAACACTTAGCATTAAACTGGCCTCGTTCAAGATGGCAGCCTTTGCTGATTCTTTAGGTGCGATTGAGCAACAGGAATTAACACATCGTGAAGAAAAAACTGGCGTAGTAGCCAAAATGGATACTCTGGAGGCCGCTTTACAACAAGAGAAGCTGGAGAGTATTACCAAAGAAAAAAACCTTTCTTTACAGCAAAAGGCTACCAACGAGTTCATTTCTAAAATCCGGGCTTACGAGAGCGACAAAAAGATCAAGAACGAGCAGTTAAAATTTCAACAGGATAAGGAGTCGCGTTTAACAGAGGAACTGGAACGCGACCGTAACCAGCTTAATCATGTCCTGTATAATGTTAAGCGCCTTAATGAAGAGAAAGCCCAGGAAGATGACAATCTAAATACGTTATCACTTAAAGTAGCTGATTTAAAGCTCATGGTTGAGGAGTTGCGCCTGCAGCAATCTAGCGCACGCAATGAGCTTAACGAAATTGTAAGCACAAATAATAACCTGCAAAACCAAGCTTATAAAGTCGAGAAAGATATTGATATTCTGCAGATACAAGAGCAGGCGCTTGAACAAGAGAGCCACCGTAACATGGAGGATGCGACCAATAAAAAGGTAGAGCTTTCACATTTTAACGATGTAGTCACAGAATTACAGGGCCGCACCGAAGCCCTGCAACAAGAATATGACCAGGAACTAAAGCGCGAAAATAAACTGCAAGAACAAATAGCAAGTGTTAACGGCGAAGCTGAAACTGTTAAAGAAACCATTATCATACAAAGCCGTAAGCTTGATGCCAAACAAAATGAATACAACCTTACCAAAAGTCTCGTCGACAACTTAGAGGGTTTCCCAGAGTCTATTCGTTTCCTAAAAAACAACCACGACTGGGCCAAAAATGCTCCCCTGTTTAGCGATGTATTGTTTTGCCGCGAGCAGTACCGGGTTGCTATTGAAAATTACCTGGAGCCGTTAATGAATCACTATGTTGTTGATACGTATAATGAAGCAGTAAAAGCAATTAACCTGCTAAGCGGCTCGTCGCGCGGCAGGGCGCAGTTTTTTATATTGAGCAATTATGTAGAAGATAGCGGCCTTCAATTTAAGGAGGAAGCTGTTACAGGGCGCATTCCGGCTTTAAATGTAGTTGAGGTGGATAAAAAGTATTGGCCACTGGTTAACCAGCTGCTTAAAAACGTTTATTTAGTAAATGACGAGACTGAGTTAAGTAATACGATAGTTCCTGAAGGACTAATTTTGCTGGCGCAGAGCGGTAAATTCAATAAAACGAAATTTACAATGGCGGGAGGGTCGGTAGGTTTGTTTGAGGGTAAACGTATTGGTCGCGCCAAAAATCTCGATATACTGGCAAAAGAAATCAAAAATTTAGAAGTTTATTTGTTCGAGCTCAAAACAAAGGCTAACGAACTACAAAACCACTTAAGCTCGCTAAAAGCCGCTGTTAAAGCCGCCGAATTATCGCAAAAGTTAGCGGATATTAACCGGTTAAATACCGAACTCATAACGGTTAAAACCCGCCGGGAACAATACGAAACCTTTATAGAGAACAGCCTTAACCGTAAGGACGACATTGCAAAAAAAGTTGCAAGTATTAAGGAAGATATGGGCAACCTAAAACCGTTATTGGTTGATCTAAAGGATAAAAATCGAGTTCAAAGCGACTTGCTGGTAGAAAAACAAGCTGAGTTTAATGAACTAAATGAGATGGTGACTGTACAGTCAAATACATACAACCAGGAGAATATCCGTTTTCATCAGCAACAAAATAAAGTTTCGGGATTAAATAAAGATCTGGATTATCGTTTCACCCAACAAGACAACCTTGAGGGCCGTATTAAACAAAACAGCGGCGAGCTTGAAAAAGTAAAACTGGCTATTCAAGAAAATCTGCAGCTGTCGGACACATCAGACGACAGCCTACTTGATATGTACAATCAGAAAGAGGAACTCCAAAAAGCTACCCAGGAAGCTGAAGAAGAACATTATAAGCTGCGTGGAAAAATTACCCAAAATGAGGATGCTATTACTGTATTACGACGCCAAAAAGATCAGGCTGACCTTATAGAGAACGAGTTAAAAGAGCAACGTAATAACCTGCGTATTGAATTAAACGCGCTGAAAGAGCGCCTGTCTGTCGAGTTTAGTATTGACATCAATGATTTGCCTGAAAACGAAGAAAACAACAGCGAAAACGAGCAACCGCTTAGGGAGCGGGCTGATAAGCTTAAAAGCCAGTTAGATGATTTTGGGGCCATAAACCCAATGGCTATTGAAGCCTATAACGAAATGAACGCGCGTTATGAGTTTATTCAAAATCAGAAAAAAGACCTTGCCGAGGCAAAGGCGTCGTTAATGGCTACCATCCAAGCGATTGATGATACGGCTAAAGAGAAATTCATGACCGCCTTTACTTTAGTGCGTGAAAACTTTATCAAAGTATTCCGCTCGCTATTTAATGAGCAGGATTCGTGCGATTTGATTTTAACCGATCCCCAGCGTCCGTTAGAGTCAGACATCGATATTATCGCAAAGCCAAAAGGAAAACGTCCGCTGTCTATTAATCAACTCTCGGGTGGAGAAAAGACATTGACTGCTACGGCTATCCTATTCTCGCTTTACCTGCTAAAACCAGCCCCATTCTGTATTTTTGATGAGGTGGACGCCCCGTTAGATGACACCAACATTGATAAGTTCAATAACATCATCCGTGAATTTTCTTCACAGTCGCAGTTTATCATTGTATCACATAATAAGCGCACCATTGCCAGCACCGATGTTATTTACGGCGTTACTATGGTTGAACAGGGTATCTCTCGTGTTGTACCTGTAGACTTGCGGGAACTGGCAGACTAGGCTATCTTTGTTTGTATATCATTCCATTAAACTTACCTGCTTCCAACTCAATAGCTGCATCGTTTGACTGTTTAAGCGAAAATGTTTTTTGACCGCCTGACAAACTTTGTGTCTTAACTATAGGCGTGCTATATGTTCCACGTTTAATATAGTTTATGGCATGGTGGAATAAGACTTCAGTAGTATCACCAAAATCTTTTGTCGCATCATCATAATCGGCTATACCCGGATAATTGGCTGAGCCTGGCAACATACCAGTGTAGTATCCACCCTGCCCTGCTGAGTTTTTAGTCTCAAACTGGGCCACATATAACGAATACTTGTTGATCTTGATATCAAAAAAACCAACCGGTTTACCATAGGTGTTGTTGCCTATTAATTGCACATCCATATGCGGGCGCAGGCTGTTAATAGCTAACTCGCTTGCAGACGCAGTTGCCCCGGTAACAATAAAGAAAACCCTGTTAAGGTTTAAAGCGCCCTTTTTAGCAAATTTCACGGTGTTGGTAGCAACCGTGTAGTTAAACTGAGCCAAGTTGTAAAGCTCGCCGGTTTGACTATCGCGGCGGACCTGGTTAGCCAGCAATTTTGCCTTACCTGCTTGCAATATATCGTTAAAGTAATAGCTATACATTGCGGTGCCTGTTTTACCGGATGGTACTATCAGGTTGTCTAAGTATTCGGCAGTAGCGGTATATCCCCCACCATTGTAGCGTAAATCAACCACTAAATTTGTAACGCCCTGCGACTGGAAATAATTAAACGCTGCATCTAACTTCGCATTTGCGTTAGCTGGCGATGTAAAAGAGTTAAAAACGATGTAACCAACTATTTTGCCCCCGCCCGCGTCAACCGTTTTGTAGTTTAATACAGGGTTAACGGCATAATCTGCAGACGTTAAGTTAACTGTAAGGTTTGTATTGTCGGGCTTTTGTAATACCATAGCAATACTACTATTACGGGCGTAAGCATTTATGACGAACTGTGTATGTGTACCCGAAGCCCCGTCGTAACCGATATCAGCGTTGCCATTTATACTGACGATTTTATAACCACGCTTTACGCCGGCTAAATCAGCCGGAGAACCTGGATAAACATATTTTATACGAAGGTCATTAGCGGTATTGTAAAAGGGTGCAAAACCAAAATTACTATTCGTTCCATTAAGCGAAGTGGAAGACTCGCCTCCATCTATGTATGAATATTTTGCAACACCTGCGGCAGGTGCATAGTACTCGAAGGGATAACCTGTTGCCGGATCGATTTTGTATTGAGATAACTTGTTTACCTCGGCACTTAAAGCGGCAAGATCAGTACTACCGGTAACTATTCGGGGGTTAAACGCGGCATAGCCCGGTAAACCGTCGTGCCAGTAATAAGTTTCCTGAGCGTATAGATATACAGAGTCTTTAATCAGATCAAATGCCGATCCATCTTTAGATGGTTCGGCTCCATTATATTTTTTATCTTTTTTACATGAAATGAAGCCTGAAGCAGCTATTAAAAGAACGAAGTAAAATGCTTTTCTCATATTAGAATATAATTTGGTAAATTAACGTAATAAGCTTCATTATGTTGTAAATCAGGTCGGTAAAATATCGTCGGCATTATAGTAATCAATTCCGCCGACCTCTGCGCTGTGTTTAGATGCTTCAGAATTTCCAATCATTACCACATCCCTTTCTTCAAGGGTGTGTTCTTTCAGCAATAGTTGTAAAACGTCCGGCGCGGGCATTGGCGTGGTTTCTTCGGCAAAATAGCAGGTCAGGTAGGCTTCCAGGCCGTGCCACTCGGTATATCTTATTTTATTGAGCTGCTGCTGCGGGTTACCGTTTGTTACTATAAATATCTTTTTACGATTAATCACTACATTTTGCAACAAGTCAAGCACTGCCTGATAGGCCAGCAGCTTTAGCGGAAGCTTCGCGGTCAACAACAGCCGGTCGAAGTTCTCGCGATACTTTTCATCAAGGGCAAACTTCTGTTGCACCGTATTAAACACCTCGTCTTTGCCTTCGTTGTGATAAGTTTCAACCATCAGATCAGTAAGCACCTTTGCATCAAACAACTCTATATATTCAATAAAACTGGTAAACAAATAATACACCTGAAACAGGTAATCCTTTTCGGGATAAATAACATTATCTAACTCAAAAATATATGCCTTGTATTTAGAGATATCGTTATATTTCATCAGTATTTATTTCGATGTTATACTCTAAAAAGAGCTGCTCTGACTCATTAAGGGCTTCAGCCTCGGCAACATCCAAAAGGTACAGAACTTCTATTGCGTTATCAAGGCACAAAGTCAACATTTGATGAGCGAACGAGCTTGATTGTGGGCTTGGCAGTTTTATCATTTTACCTTGGGTAAGCATAAAGGCCGGCACATCGTTATAATCACCCAAAAGAATATTGTTGGCTGTTAGCCTGGCTTTAACCTGGTGTGCCCTGGCAGACAAGGCTGAAGTAATTAAAATATTCATGTTATTGAACAATTAAGCCGTCAACCATCATTACCTTACGGTCTGACAGGTTTGCCAGATCTTCGTTATGGGTTACAATTACAAAGGTTTGATTAAAATCTTTACGCAACTTGATAAACAACTCATGCAGCTCGCGCGCGTTTTGCGAGTCAAGGTTTCCGGAAGGCTCATCGGCAAATATTAACGCGGGGTTGTTGATCAAGGCACGGGCCACGGCAACCCGCTGCTGCTCGCCCCCAGACAAGGTGCTGGGCTTATGATGCAAACGATGGCTTAAACCTAAAAGGTCTAGTAGCTCGGCGGCACGCTTTTCGACTTCGTGGCGGGATGTACCTGCTATGTATGCCGGGATACACACATTTTCAATCGCGTCAAACTCTGCTAGCAGATGATGAAATTGAAAAATGAATCCAATTTCGCGATTGCGAAAGCTACTTAGATTTTTATTACTTAGCTTGTTTAGCTCCACATCATTGATAAATAGCTGGCCAGAGTCCGGCCGGTCAAGGGTTCCAAGTATATTAAGCAGTGTACTTTTGCCAGCCCCGGATGCGCCAACTATTGTAACAATCTCTCCTTTATTAACCTCGATATCAACCCCTTTTAATATCTGGAGCTGACCGTACGATTTATTAATTGCAGTTGCTTTTAGCATGCTGTAAAGTTAGCGAATGTTGCTTACAGATTGTCGCCCGATTACCTAATTTTATACTTAGTCATCTCTAATTAAAATCTAATCACTAATCTCTGTTTGCTAATAACGAAATCCAAAACAAATTATTAGATTTACCGCAAATCATCTAAAGCATATGAATATTCACGAATACCAGGGAAAACAGATACTAAAAAGTTTTGGTGTAAAGGTGCAGGAAGGCATTGTTGCCGACACACCTGAACAGGCTGTTGAGGCTGCTAAAAAATTGAAAGAAGATTACGACTCTAGCTGGGTAGTGATTAAAGCACAAATACACGCGGGTGGCCGCGGTAAAGGTGGTGGTGTTAAGCTGGCTAAAAACTTAGATGAAGTTAAGCAAAGAGCTACCGATATATTAGGAATGCAATTAATTACCCCACAGACCGGCCCCGAAGGTAAACTGGTAAGTAAGATATTGGTTGCTCAGGATGTTTATTACCCCGGCGACAGCGAAACCAAAGAGTTTTATGTAAGCGTGTTGCTTGACCGTGCAAGTGGCCGTAACATTATCATGTACAGTACCGAAGGCGGTATGGACATTGAAGAAGTTGCTGAGCATACGCCACATTTGATTTTTAAAGAAGAAATTGACCCTAAGGTAGGTTTACAGGGTTTTCAAACTCGTAAAATAGCGTTTAACCTTGGACTGTCAGGCGATGCGTTTAAAGATATGACTAAGTTCATTACTGCTTTATACAAGGCTTACGATGCAACAGACTCATCAATGTTTGAGATCAACCCTGTATTAAAAACATCAGACAATAAAATACTAGCTGTTGATGCTAAGGTTAACCTAGACGACAACGCTTTATACCGCCATGCTGATTATGCTGCTATGCGCGACACTGCCGAAGAAGACCCTACCGAAGTTGAAGCAGGCAAATCAAACCTTAACTATGTTAAGCTTGATGGTAACGTTGGTTGCATGGTTAATGGTGCCGGTTTAGCTATGGCTACCATGGACATTATTAAGCTTGCCGGTGGCGAGCCTGCTAACTTCCTTGACGTTGGCGGAACAGCTAACGCACAAACTGTTAAAGCGGGTTTCAACATAATCCTGAGTGATCCTAACGTAAAAGCTATCCTGATCAACATTTTTGGTGGTATCGTTCGTTGCGACCGTGTGGCCCAGGGTGTTATTGACGCTTATAAAGAAATTGGCAACATTCCGGTCCCAATCATCATTCGTTTACAAGGCACTAATGCTAAAGAGGCAAAAGAGCTGATAGATAACTCTGGTTTAAAAGTATACTCGGCTATCTTGTTAAAAGAAGCTGCTGATATTGTTAAACAAGTTTTAGCATAAGGCAACGGCAATTCACATAATCTTTTTAAAGGGGCCAAAAGCCCACGAATGGTCGGAAGAAATTCCGACCATTTTTATGTTTTGAAAAACAAACCCGGGTCTCCGCCGCATTGCACAACGATCAGGGCTATAGCGAGGT